>JBKPFS010000135.1:0-24167 GCA_046728935.1 Actinomycetota bacterium
TCGCGCCGGCTGGCGCTCGACCGGTCCCTGCTGGACGCCTAGCTAGCCGCCGCAGCGGCCAGCGGCGGCGCGCTTCGCTCGAGATAGCCGCCGCTGACGTCGCGCAGCACCTCGAGCATCGCCTCGGTCGCCGGCGAGCGGTAGCCGTCGGCCAGCGTCGCGGCGACGACCTGGCGCACCGGCGCCGGGCCGGCGAGCGCCCGCACGACGACGTCGTCGCGAACTCCCTGGAGCGCCAGCTGCGGAATCAGCGCGACCCCGGCGCCCGCCGCGATGAAGCCCTGGATCGCCATGTAGTCGTCGTTCTGGAACGCGACCCGCGGCTCGAACCCCGCCGCGTGGCAGGCGCGCATGAAGATCGCCGCGTCCGGGCAGGCGGAGCCGTCGTGCATCCACGTCTCGTCGGCGAGGTCGGCGAGCCTCAGGGTGCGCTTGCGCGCCAGCGGGTGATCGCGCGGGAGGGCGACGAACATCGGGTCATCGAGCAGGTGGGTTCGCTCGATCCGCTCGTCGCGCGCCCCCGGCTCAAAGCCCGACTCGACGACGAGCGCGATGTCGACCTCGCCCGCCTTCAGGCCCTCGAGCGCGCTGGGCGGCTCCGCCACCGAGATCTCGATCTCGATCCCGGGATGGCGCTCGCGAAACGCGGCCGCGGCGACCGGGACGAGCGACGCCCCGCCGGTGGGAAACGACGCCAGCCGCACCCTCCCGCCGCGCAGGTCGCTGAGCGCCTCGAGCTCGGCCTCGGCATCGGCGAGCCGGGCGAGGATCGCCTCCGCGTGCCCCAGCAGCGCCCGCCCCGCCTCGGTGAGGTGGATCCCGCGGGGGGTGCGATCGACCAGCCTCACGCCGGCCTGCCGCTCGAGCGCGGCGATCTGCTGGGAGACAGCCGGCTGGGTGTAGTGGAGCGCCTCGGCCGCGGCGGAGAAGGACCCGCGTTCGGCAACCTCCTTCAGCACCCGCAGGTGCTTCAGATCGAACATAACGCGAGCTTATCAGCGGTCCACAGGGATCTCCATTTGACCTTATGCCCAATTTGCGCGACACTGGGCCTATGAGCGAACGCCCGAGACTCGTCGGCGTGAATCACGTCGCGCTCGAGGTCGGCGATCTCGAGCAGGCGTTCGACTTCTACGGTCGGATCTTCGACCTCGAGCTGCGCGGGCGGATTCCGGGGATGGCGTTCATCGACATCGGCGACCAGTTCCTCGCGCTCTCGGAGGGCCGCAGCCAAGCGCCCGACCAGGCTCGGCACTTCGGGCTCGTCGTCGACGACAAGGAGGCCGTGCGCGCCGCGCTCGAGGAGGCGGGCGCCGAGATCCTCCCTGGCCGCGGTCTCGACTTCCGCGACCCGTGGGGCAACCACGTGCAGGTCGTCGCCTACGGCGACATCCAGTTCACCAAGGCTCCGGAGATCCTGCGCGGCATGGGGCTCGACGATCTCTCCAAGAGCCCCGACGCGGTGCGCGAGCTGCGCGAGAAGGGTTTGGCGCCCGAGCAAGCCGACTGAGCGCGCGCGACGGCGGCGCCTAGCCCGGGCTCTCGGCCAGCTGGTAGCGGCCGTCGGCGGGCGCGTGCTCCCGGCGCGACCGCACGATGAACGGAAGCGAGAAGGCGGAGATCGCGCCCGACAGGACATACGAGGTCGGATAGCCCCACACGTCGGCCGCACGCCCCAGCACCGGCTGCGCCGCCACACCGCCCGTCGAGCTCATCAATGAGTCGAACGAGAGGATGGTGGCGCGCTGCTGGGACGGGATCAGGTCGTTGATGTACGCCTGGCGGATCGGCCTCGAGGCGGCGAACAGAAGCCCCCAGGCCACGATCAGGCCGATCGCCGCCCAGAAGGTCTGGATGACGCCGATCAACAGCAGGCTGACGACGCTCAGCGCCTCGGCGGCCAGCAGGGCCGAGGTGCGCAGGCGAAACATCCGGCGAATCGAGGTCGCTGCGAGGCCCCCGAGGATCTGTGACCCGGCGACGATCGCGGCCGCGAGACCGGCGATTCCGTAGGCCTGGCTGTCGCCGTACAGATCGAGCAGGTACGGCTGGAGCGCGTAGAAGACGTAGATCCCGACCCCGCCGGTGAACGGGGCGGCCAGCATCAGGTACTTGACCGGGGGTATGCGCCAGCCGTACTCGATCGAGTTCTCCGCGATGGCCTTGATCTCGGTCCATGGGCGACCGCCTCGCCTGGGCGTGAAGCCGATGTCGTGCATCAACCCGAACGCGACCACGAACATCAGCGCGAGCACCACGGCCCGGGCGATGAACGGCGTTCCGAGGCTGACGGCCTGGGCGAGGTAGCCCCCTCCGATCGAGCCGCCCAGCATCCCGACCCCGGTGATGACCTGGCCCCGCGCGAGCACCGCCTCGAGCGGTCCCTCGAATCTCGCCGCGTCGAGGGCATCCACGAGCCAGGCCTCGGTCGCGCCGGAGAAGAAGGTGAACCCGAGTCCCAGCAGCAGTGAGACGACGGCCCACTCCCAGAACGGGGCCTCGATCTCCCACAGCAGCACGTAGAGCGCGGTCGTCACCGCGAGCGTCACCGTGCCGAGCAGGAACGAGGTTCGGCGACCCCACATGTCGGCGACGATCCCCGTCGGCACCTCGAAGACGACCATCCCGGCGGTGAAGAACGCGTTCGCGGCGAACGCCTCGAGGTTGTTGAGGCCGGCGTCGAGAAGGAAGATCGTGTTGATGCCCCAGATCAACGACGCCGCCAGGGTGTTCCCGAACAGGAGCGTGTAGTACGTGCGCTTGATCGCAGTGGTCGTCGGCATCACGTCAGCGCCAGGCTCGCGCACGCCTCCCGGCCAGCCCAGCCGCGGCTATCCCTAGTTTGGCGCAGCCCGACCCCGTGACTTCGGGCGGCGATCAGCTGGCTGGCCGAGGTGATAGCGAGCGCCGGGCTTCGCGAGCTCCAGGGAGAGCGTTTCTCGCGAATGCGGCGGTGACGATCAGCGCCGCGGCGATCAGGCCGGTCGTGATCGCGAGGGCGTGGGCCGCGCCCTGCGGCGCCGCGCCCAGGTAGACGCCGACGAAGGCGGCGGCGCCCAGCACCATGCCGACGAAATCGGCGGTCAGGATCAGCCCGCTGAGGTCGGCCGCCTGGACGGGCCGGACGAGGGCCGTAAGGCGGCTCGCCAGCGGCGAGAACGCGCAGGCGTGGCCGACGCCACCCGCGAACAGGAGCGGCGCAGTCAGTGCCAGGGGCCACCCCCCGGAGCCCGCGATCAGCCCAATCGCCAGGATCGCCGCGCCCATGACGACCGGCCCGAGGACCGGGAGCCGTTCGCGGGTCTCCGCGCTCGCTCGGGTCCATGTGAGGCTCGCTGTCGCGAACCCCGTCGCGTAGACGGCGAAGATGAGCCCGGCGTGAAGCGGCGAGAACCCCAGCCCGTCCTGCAGGTACAGCGTGAGGCTCAGCAGGAAGCCCGCGTAGCAGCTCATCCCGAGCATCACGGCGAGCACGCCCGAAGCGACACGCGGAATCGCGAGGAGCCGGAGGTCGAACAACGGCTGCTCGCCGCGGGCCTCGAGTCGGCGCTCGAGCGCCACGAACAGGGCGCCCGCCAACGTGAAGACAGCAAGGCAGGGCCAGACCCAAGCCGGCCAGCCGTAATCGCGGCCAAAGCTGAGCGGCACGATCAAGCATAGGAGCGCCGCCGCGAGGAGGGCCACCCCACCGAGATCCAGCCGCTGCGCACTGCCCGGGGCCATGGGCGGGAGCGCGCGCCGGGAGCCCACGAGCAAGATCGCGCCGATCGGGGCGTTGAGCAGCAGCGCCGGCCGCCAGGCCTCCGGCATCAGCTGCGCGCTGACGAGCAGTCCCCCGAGGATCTGTCCCGCTGCAACTCCGACCGCGAGGATCATCGAGTAGGCGCCTATCGCCCTCGCGCGCCGCTCGCCGTCGAACCGCACCTGGATGATCGACAGTACCTGCGCCGTCATCAGCGCCGCCGCAGCCCCCTGGAACGCGCGCGAGACGATCAACGTGGGCGGACCGGGCGCGAGGCCCGCGGCCAGCGAGGCAACGCTGAACGCCGCGAGGCCCTGCACGAACGCCCGCCGAGGCCCGAGGATGTCCCCGAGACGTGCGCCCGTGACCACCAGGGCCGCGAACGCCGCCGTGTACACGGCCACGACGAGCTGGAGCTCGCCTCCGGAGGCGTGAAGATCCGCGCGCAAGGAGGGCGCGGCGACCGCGAGGATCGACCCGTCCATGGTCGCCATCGCCTGCCCCGCGAGCAGGATCACGAGCGCGGCGGTTGATCGGTCTGCCGAGTCCCTCGACCTCACCATTGGTGGAACGGCCGAGCGCTCCACTTCGTGAGGTCAGAACCAGCGGCTCTTCGCCTCCCCGCGATGAGTTTCTGCGAGCCCGCCGGTCTAACCGGCAGATCCGCAATGGACGCAATATCTTGCCGCCGGTGCTGGCATTCGCCGGTGTAAACGAGCCCGTGAACCGAAGGGGGTCCGAATGACGCGTCGTCTCGCCCGTCTCGCTGACATCGCCTACCGGCGCCGCGGCCGCATGGTCGTGGCGTGGATCGTCACGGCGATTCTGATCATCGGGGTCGGCTCGGCGCTGGCGGGCGAGTACGAGGCGGACTACGACACGCCGGGCTCCGAGTCGAAGGCGGCGAGCGACCTCACCGAGTCGCGCTTCGACGGCTACTCGGGCCAGGAGATCTACGTCGTCTGGAAGGACGAGAACGGCGCCACGAGCCCCGCCGCCAAGGAGCGCCTCAATGCCTTCTTCGGGGAGGCCGAGCAGATCGATCACGTCGCCGCGCACACCCCGATTCGCGTCTCCGAGGACGGGACGATCGGATCGACCACGCTCCCGCTGACGGTCCCCGGCTGGGAGGTCGAAAAGCAGGACGGTGAGAAGCTGATCGACGCCGCCGAGTCGAACAGCGGCGACGGGCTCGAGATCAAGCTCGGCGGCGATCCGATCTACGCGGCGCAGGAATCCACGAGCCCTGAGGGGATCGGCTTCCTCGGGGCGGCGATCGTGCTGCTGATCGCGTTCGGCTCGGTGGTCGCCGCCGGCCTGCCGCTCGCGATCGCCCTAATCGGACTCGGGATCACGTCCGGGGGCCTGATCGTCCTGCTCGCCAACGTCACCGACGTTCCCGACTGGACCACGGCGGTCTCGGGGCTGATCGGGATCGGCGTCGGCATCGACTACTCGTTGCTCGTGCTGACCCGGTTCCGCTCGGCGATGCACGCCGGAAAGGACCGCCACGACGCCGTCGTCGAGGCGGTCACCACCGCTGGCCGCAGCGTGCTCATCGCCGGCTGCACCGTCGTGATCGCGGTCCTCGGCCTGTTCTTGACCGGCTTGTCCTACATGTACGGCGTCGCTATCTCGGCGTCGCTGGCCGTCCTGGTCGTGATGCTCGCCGCCGTCACTCTGCTGCCGGCCCTGCTCTCATACCTGGGCCCGAAGGTCGACCGCCTCCGGATCCCGTTCCTCGGTCGGACGCTTCGGGTCGAGGGCGACTCCGAGTCGCCGGCAGCGCGCTGGAGCCACGCGGTGCAGCGACGGCCCTGGCTAGCGGCGATCGCCGCCTCCGCCGTATTGCTGGCGCTGGCCGCGCCCGCGCTCGGCATGCGGCTCGGCTTCCCCGACGCCGGCAACGACCCGCCCGACACCATGACCCGCCAGGCCTACGACCTGAATACGGAGGGATTCGGACCCGGCACGAACGGGCCGCTGGTGATCGCGGCCGAGCTGCCCGATCCATCGGCCGCGGCGGAGGTCGACGCCTTCACGGACACGCTTCGCGCCGACCCCGGGGTGGCGTTCGTCCCGGATCCTGTGATCAACGACGACGGCAACGCGGCGCTTCTTACCGTGATCCCGACGGGCTCCCCGCAGGACGAGGAGACAGACGACCTGGTCAACCAGCTGCGCGACGACGTCATTCCCGAGGAGCTCGGCTCCTCCGGCATCACCGCGCACGTCGGAGGGGTGACGGCCGCGCTCGAGGACCAGAGCGAGTACATGAAGGACCGCCTGCCGCTGTTCACGATCGGCGTCGTCGGCCTCTCCTTCCTGCTCCTGCTCGTCGCCTTCCACTCACCCTTCATCTCGCTCAAGGCCGGGGTGATGAACCTGCTCTCGGTCAGCGCCGCGTACGGCGTGATGACGCTGGCGGCGAAGGGCGGCGGGCTCAGCAACCTGATCGGGATCGATCATGAGGTGCCCGTGGCGCCGTTCATGCCGGTGATGATGTTCGCGATCCTCTTCGGCCTCTCGATGGACTACGAGGTCTTCCTGATCTCGCGGATCCGCGAGGAGTACCTGAAGGATGGAGACACGCGGCGCGCTGTCGCCGACGGGCTGGCGAAGACCGCCCGCGTGATCACCGCGGCCGCGGCGATCATGGTGGTCGTCTTCCTCGCCTTCCTCGCGGCGCCGGACGTCTTCCTGAAGCTGTTCGGGATCGGGCTCGCGTCGGCGATCTTCCTGGACGCCACCGTCGTGCGGATGGTGCTGGTCCCCGCGGTGATGCAGCTGCTCGGGCCCCGCAACTGGTGGATTCCGGACTGGCTGGAGCGGCTCCTCCCGCGCCTCGACGTGGAGCGCGTCGCGGTCGGCACGGCGGAGGGGCGCCCCTAGGGCCGGCGGCGAGAGCTCGCGCTAGCCCACCTTCCGGTATGTGAGGTCGAAGTCGGTCTCCCACGTGGGGCCGTCCGGCGCCTTCTCCCAGCGGCCGGCGATGGTCTTGCCGTCGTCGCTGAGGGCGCCGATGAAACGTTGCGGGAACGGATCGGGCGCATCCCGCCACAGCTTCCAGACGCTGTCGCTCAGGGTCATCTCGTAGACCCGGCGAACGCCCCGCGAGTCGAAGTAGTACTGGCGGAACGTCTCAGGCTCGTCGCCCACGCCGATGATCGACACACTGTCGGGGAACTCCGGGATGTCGACCGTCGAGCGCTCGACGAGAAAGTTCCGGCCCTTGAGCCACTCGAACGTGGTCCGGCCCTCGGCCTCCCATGGAGGCTTGCCCGGAGGCGACGCCTCCACCGTCCACTCCCCGACCAGGGCATCGAGACGCTCGAGCGCTGGATTTCGACTCGCCTGCTCCATTCGTGTTCCCTTCGACTCGCCTGATCAGCTGACCGCCGGCGCACCCGACGCGGTGTCCATTTCGGCACCGCCCATTCGTCAAGACATTGGAGCGACCGACGCCCGGTCGGTGCGCCGAGCAACAGGCAGCTGAACATCCCTGAAAGGAGCGTACTCATGCGAGCAGGAACGAAGATCGCGGTAGCCGGGGCGACCGGGAGGGTCGGCAGGCATATCGTCGACCTGCTGGAAGCAGCCGGACACGACGTCGTCCCGATCTCGCGGTCGAACGGCGTGGACGTGATCACCGCCGAGGGTCTCCCCCAGGCCCTGACGGGCGCGGAGTGCGTCATCGACGCGGCCACCGGGCCCTCCCCCGAGCGTGATGCAGCCACGGCTTTCTTCACCACCGCCGCCCGCAACCTCCACGAAGCGGGCGAGCGGGCCGGCGTGCGGCAGCTCGTGGTCGTGTCCATCATCGGGTGCGACCGGTTCACGGCGGGCTACAACGCCGCGAAGGTCGCCCACGAGCGCGCGATCCTCTCGGGCCCGATCCCGGCGCGCGTCCTGCGCGCGGCTCAGTTCCACGAGTTCGTCGGACAGCTCGTGGACTGGGGGCGGCAGGGCGAGGTCAGCTACGTGCCGAGGATGCGCACCCAGCTGGTCGCCGCCAGGACCGTCGCCGAGGCCCTCGTCGACCTGGCCACCGGCCCCGAATCGGCGGCCGCGCCGGGTCCGGCGCATCAACCGATCCCGGAGATCGCCGGTCCGCGCGAGGAGAGGCTGGTCGACATGGCGAGGCTGGTCGCGGCGCGGCGCGGCGACTCCGCACGGATCGAGGGCGTGAGCGACCCGGACGACCCCGACCGCGACCTGTTCGAGAACGGCGGCCTCCTCCCCGGCCCGGACGCCACCCTCGCCGGCCCGACGTTCGAGGAGTGGCTCGACTCGCCAGACGCGACGGCGTGAACACGACCCGTGCATCCCGGCGTGGCGAGATACTGCCCAGATGTCGCAGGAGAACGTCGAGGTCGTTTGCGACCATTTCGCGGCGGTGAACGAGCGGGAGTTCCCGCGCGCGATGAGCCACTGCGCGGAGGATGTGGAGCTCGTGGTGGACCCCGACGCGTTTCTCGAGCGCGGCACGTTCAGGGGCCGCGACGCGGTCGGGCAATGGTTCGCGAACTGGTTCTCCACTAGAACGATTTGGCCGCCGCTTGAATGCCGACGCCGGGCACGGTTCGGAACCGGATCGGCCGCTTGGGCTCGAGACCTGCGCGCCGCTGCCACTCGGCGATCTCCTCGACCGCCCAGGTCCCGGACTGGCTGGTGAGCGCGAAGTAGAACTCGAGCAGGGCGCCGATCTGGCCCGCCTCCTTCGCCGTCGGCGGGCGGAATGCGTCGAGCACCGCGAAGACCCCGCGCGGGCGAAGGGAGGCCGCGACCCGCGCTGCGAGCTCGCGGTTCTGCTCCTCGCTGAAGTGGTGGACGAGCTGGGCGACGAGCACGAGGTCGTACACCTCGTGGCCGAGGTCGCTCGTTAGCGCGTCGCCGGCGCGGTGGGCGACGCGGTCGCCCATTCCTTCGGCCGCCAGCAGCGGAGCGGCCTGGGCCACCGCCTCGGGCAGATCGAGCACCTCCGCGTGCAGCCCTTCGTGGCGGCGACAAAGCGCAACCGAGTAGTAGCCGTGCGAGCCGCCGATGTCGAGCATCCTGCGGGAGCCCTTGGGCACCGGCATCCGCTTCACGGCCTCCGCGCCAAATGCGTTCGCGGTCGCGCGCATCCCGCGCTGGTAGAGCTCCCACTCCTCCTCGGCTAGGTCCTGATCGTGAAGCTCGAGCGCTTCGCCCGTGCGGACGTAGTCCTCCGCGCTCTCCATCCAGTCCCATTCGAGGAACTGGAACAGCATCTTGTCGGCGAGCGAGTTCGGGCTGTCACGGAGCAGCCACTTGCGTGCCACCGGGGTCAACTCATACCGGCCGTCCGCCGCGCGCAGGTAGCCGGCACCGGCGAGCGCAAACAGAAGCTTCTCGGTCCCGACCGGGCTCGTTCCGCAGCGGGCCGCGACCTCGTTCGGCCTCGCGGGCCCCTCGGATACCGCCTCGAACACGCCGAGCCTCGTCCCGGCCATGATCAGCCGGGCGAGCGTGTAGGCAATCTGAGTCTCGAGGAGCGGCCGCGGCACCCGGTTGAGGCGCGCGATCACCCACTCAACCGGGTTATCGGCGATCGCCCCAAGCCTCACGCCGCCACCCTACGTCAGGGACCCTTGCGCTGAAGCTCGATGACCTGCTGGAAGGTGGGACGGTTGGTGCTCGGGAAGGTGTTCGGCAAGAGCCCGGGCACGAACCCTGTGCGCGCCGCCGGCTTCCGCCACTTCGCTGGGTCGGCTTCGCCCAGCTCGGCCGTCAGGTCGTCCGCGACTTCGTGGACCGCAGCCCACAGCGACGATCGGCACGAGGCGAGCGAGCCGTTGCCGCAGTACGAGAGGTTGAACGGGTCGCGGACCCGGTCGCCCAGCAGCGTTCGCAGGTCCTTGTCGACGTAGGACTCGCCGGAGAGGCCGTTGAGGCCGCGAACCGCGTCCAGATCATCCGTGAGATCGCCGAACACGGGGCTCACAACGGTCTCCGCGATCGGCCGCCATAGCGCGTCCATGATCGCCGGCCCCGCCTCGTCATAGAGGCCGTCGCCGTCGGCGTCAAGACGCGGTGCGTCGCGCCGCACCCAGTCGTCGAGGATGTTCACGACGTTCTGGTCGCGGGCGCTCGGCGCCGTGCCGGTGCGCAGCATCCGGCTCACCACCGGCCAGACCGGTGATCGGACGTCCTCGGTGGCCGCGCGGTTCATGATCCCGACGACGTCGGTTAGCAACGCGTGCCGCGGCCACTGGTCGAAGAGCTCGACGCGGTGCACGGAGCCGTAGGGCTCGTCGTCTCCGTGCATGAACCCGGGCGCCGAGCGGTTGTTCCAGTTGAGCAGCAGCCCTCCTGGGCCGTTGGTGTCGTGGGGGTGTTCGCGCTCGCTCAGGAAACCGGTCCACTCATAGCCGCCGTTGCCGATCGTCGGCAGGCGCCGGTCGAGCCCGGCAGGGCGCTCGGGAAGCCGGCCTGAGGAGAAGAACGACGTGAACTTCCGCGAGACGTAGCCCCAGTTGAACGTGAACTCGAACTTGTTTGCGATCTGCCAGAACCGTTGCGGCGTCGTCGCCTCACCCTCCGTCATGTCTTTGAGCGCGGCGATGTTGAGCGCGTCGCGACCGAAGGTCGAGCGCTTCCGTGAGAGCGCGTACGCCTCACCGTCGACGGTCGCGGTGGCGAAGACCGAGCCGTGGACCGAGACCCTGTAGCGAATCGGCTGCCCGTTCAGGAGCCCGGCGTTGAAGTCATCGAACGCCCGGCACTCGCCCCGGTACAGGTAGTGGGTCGACGACCGGGTGGGCGCGGAGCCGTCGGGCTCGCAGAGGCGCTCGGCGTAGACGTCGAGCACGTCGTGCCCGGCCGACGTCAGGCTCCAGGCGTAGTCCTCCGTGCGGCCAATCAGGATGTACATCGCAAGGCCCGGGACGCCGACGCCCTGCGCGTTGATGCCCGGCCCATGGAGGTCCATCTGCTCGACGATCTCCGGGTAGTAGTAGCCGAGTTGGGGCCCCATCACGGCCAGCGTGTTGCCCGTCGCGGAACGCTGGTGGGCGGTCAGGAGCCAGTTCGAGGCCTGTTTGCGGGCGGGTGCCGCGGCGGCCGCCGCGGCCGGCTGCGTCGGGTCGATGCTCTGGATGGACCCCGGATCTAGCTCGACCGATCCCGTCACGGGCCCGCCCGTGAGGGGCGGGTAGTCGAAGCGCTTGTCGATCGTGGTCGGCGCTTCCTCGTCGTCCGCGAGCATGACGTCGTCCCAGGCCTCGTACCCCCGGACTGACCCGATCGACGCGCGAAGCTTGGCGAGGAGGTCGGCGTTCGCGGCCTCACCCCCGCCCCCGTGACCGAAGATCGACCCGATGAACGCGGTGACCGCCAGCACGTCGTTGACCGTCGCCGGCGGCTGGTTGATGTCGTGCGCCTGCCAGTAGGCGTTGATCCCGTCCGCGTAGGCCTGCGCATCGGCGAGGATCTGCCGGCCCTCGGCACCGTATGTGTCGACGAGAAGCTGACGCTGCCTCGTCACGAGCGCCTCGGCCTGCGCGCTGGGAACGAACGACTGAGCGCCCGTGACCAGCGAGAAGGCGTCGAGGTTGGGAATGTCAGCCACCGCAGCCCGGGCAGGCCCCCTGCCAAACTGGAGCAGCAACCCACGGTCTCGGGCGGTGGCCCAGCCGGCCCCGAAGGCGACGTCGGCGCGCGTCTCGCCATAGATGTGCGGAATCCCGTAGGAGTCGTAGATCAAGCGCAGGCCGGTCCTACCCGTCGGCTCCTCGTGAGCCTGCCCGGTCGGCTGGAAGTCCTCGGGGAGGAAGAAGCGCTCGATGTCGGCGTCGGTGATGTTGTCGCGCAGCGGGGTGAGCCCGCTGTAGAGGGGAAGCTGATCGGTCGAGTTCTGCGTGAACGGGATCCCGCCGTAGTTTCCGGGCGGCAGGATGTAGCGCGCCCGATCGCCGCCGTCGGCATGGCCGCGGTTTACGCCCGGAGCAGCCGCCGCCACAGAGGCCGCCACCAAGATCGCGACCGCGGCCACGATGGCGACGAGGATCGACGCTCTGCCTTGCCTCAAGAGGGCCTCCTTGCCCAGGCGGTACCGCCTTGCGCCTGTGTACCCAGCTTGGAACCGCAGTCTTTCACACGCGCCGCGGCTCCGTCCGGCGCCGCGGCGCCGGCGGCGAGAAGGCGCGGTCGAATTGCGTCTCAGGCCCGCAGGTACGTGAGCACGGCGAGCACGCGGCGATGGTCGCGGGGGCTGGTGGCCAGATCGAGCTTGCTGAAGATGCTGGTGATGTGCTTCTCGACCGCTCGCTCGGTGACCACCAGGTGCTCGGCGATCGCCTGGTTCGTGCGCCCCTCGGCGATCAGCTCGAGCACCTCGCGCTCGCGCGGGCTGAGCCGGTCCAGGGGGTCCTCGGTACGGCGGCGGCCGAGCAGCTGAGAGACCACCTCGGGGTCGAGGGCCGAGCCGCCCTCGGCGCCCCGGCGCACAGCCTCGATGAACCGGTCGATCTCCGCGACCCGGTCCTTGAGCAGATAGCCGACGCCCTCGGCATCGCTCTCGAGCAGCTCGACCGCGGCGCCCTCCTCGACGTACTGCGAGAGCACCAGCACGGCGACCCCTGGCAGCTCGGTCCGGATCTGCCGCGCCGCCCGCAAGCCGTCGTCGGTGTTCGTCGGCGGCATCCGCACGTCGACAATGGCGACGTCCGGCTTGTGCGCGCGCACCTTGCGCAGGAGATCCTCGGCGTCGCCGGCCTGGCCGACCACCTCCATTCCCGCATCCTCTAGCAAGCGCACCAGGCCCTCCCGCAGGAGCACGGAGTCGTCGGCGACGACTACGCGCATGGGATGACGGCGCGGATCACCGTCCCGGCACCCGGCGGGCTGATGACCTCCAGCCGCCCGTCTAGGGCCGCGACGCGGTCGGCGAGGCCACGGAGGCCAGAGCCCCCCTCGGGGTCGGCTCCCCCGACGCCATCGTCTTTGACCTCGACCTCGATCCGGCCGTTGCGGCGGCTGACGCTCACGTGGGCACGCGATGCGTTCGCGTAGCGTGCCACGTTGGTGAGCGCCTCGGCGACCACGAAGTAGGAGGTCGACTCGATTGCCGGCGGAAGCCGCTCCGCGGGCGGCTCATCGAGCTCGACAGGCACCGGTGCCCGCCCGGCGAGCGCTTCGAGCGCCGGACGCAGGCCGCGGTCGCTCAGTACGGCGGGGTGAAGGCCACGGGCGAGCTCACGCAGCTCGGTCGTCGCCTCGCCGAGCTCGCGCGCCGTCTCCTCGAGCAGCTCCTTCGCCTCCGCCGGGTCGGTATCGACCTTCGCGCCCGCGAGTCGCAGGTTGAGCGCCAGCGACACCAGGCGCTGCTGGGCGCCGTCGTGAAGGTCGCGCTCCACGCGGCGACGCTCCTCGTCGGCGGCCTGCACGATCCGCGCCCGCGAGGCGCGCAGCTCCTCCACCCGCGCGCGCAGCTCGACGTTCAGCCGTTCGTTCTCCAGAGCCAGGCTCGCGGCGGCGGCGACCGTCTGCACGAGCTGGGGCTCGATGTCGAGCGACGCGTCGTGGCAGATCACGGCCACCTTCCTGCCCTCGTGCTCGACCTCCGTACATGTGATCGCGCCGTCGCGAGTGGGCAGCTCGACGCCATGTCCGGCGGGGTCGACGTAACGACCCTGCTCCGGAAGCCAGTACGCAAGCGAGAGCGACGGGTCGGCGAGGGCCTCGGCGAGCGAGTCGCGCAGGCCGTGACGGCGGTCGGCCTCGCCCAGCTGCGCGACCAGGTTGCTCACGGCCGCGGCGCGTGACAGCCGCGAGTTCAGGAGGCCGACGAGGAAGGCGAACGGCACTGACGCCATCGCCGCGGCGCCGAGGGTGTCGATCACGTCCTCGGCCGTGCCATCCGGGACGCCGGTGACGTCGCCGACCAGGCTGAGGCCGAGCAGGAACGCCGTAACCACCCCCGCGAGCAGCACAGGCGTCAGCGCGCTGCGAGTCGGGGGCGAGGCGGCGCGCCAGCGGCGCATCAGCAGAACCGCGATCCCGCTGAGGCCGAAGATGCCGATCAGCGACTGCAGGCCGAACGCGATGCCCGACACGACGACTTGGTCGCTGATCATCAGGACGTTGGCCGGGCAGCCGTCGCAGACATCGGGGTCGGTCGTGTCAAGGAACAGGACCCCGAGCGCCTGCATGACGGTCGTGTCGAAATAGGCGAGCCCGACGAGGATGCGCTCCCACCGGGTCTCGAGGCGGCCCGAGGGAAACGCGACCAGCATGTGGAGCAGCAAGGCGTACGACACGGCGCCGAACAGGCCGCCGATCGCGAACAGGCCGGGAACGTCGGAGTTGGTGAGCCCCGCGATAAACCAAACGAAGCCGACCGCGGTCATCAGGGCGCCGAAGCGATTGTCGGGCCGGCGCCACCATGCGAAGAGGCCGGTGGCGATGAACGACCAACCGATCAACGGCGTGAACACCACCGCGCCGGTCTGCACGTCGTCGGCGTGGTCGCTCGAGACGGCGATCGCCAGGCTGATCACGCCCGCGACGAAACCGGCAAGCGCGATGCCGATCAGCGCCTGGCGCAAGGACGTCATGGCAAGAGCTCCGCCATGCTCGCCCCCGAGAGCTGATCCTTGGGCAGGAAGCCGCGGGCGCCACTGCGGACGATCAGCTCAGCGGAGTCGGACCAGTCGCGGCTCGAGATCAAGACCACCGCGGGCGCGTCCCCGTCCGCGGTGATCTGCGCCGCGACATCGAAGCCGTCGAGATCGGGCAGCTGGACGTCGAGCAGGACGATGTCGGGGCGCAGCCGCCGCGCCTCGTCGAGCGCCGTCTGCCCATCGCCGGCCTCGCCGACCACCTCGTAGCCCTCGGCCTCGAGCAGCATCCGCGCGCGGGCGCGGAACGCGTCGTGGTCGTCGACGACTAGGACGGTCTGAGACACGCACCGATTCTCCCGCAGAGCGGCCGCTTTGCCCATGCGGATAACCGCACCCGCGGGCGGCGGTTTGCCCGCGTCCGAAACGCCTGCTGGCCGCATTGGAGCGAGGGCGCCGCGCTGGGACCCTGGCGCCGTTCCCATTCCCGCAACTCAAGGAGTGACCATGGACCGCACAAGCATCACCTCTCGAGCCGCCCGCTGGAGCGCGAGCCACCGCCGCATGGCGATCCTCGGCTGGATCGCCCTCGTCGTGGCGAGCCTCGTGATCGGCGGGATGGTCGGCACTCAGAACATCGCCGACGAGGAACTCGGCAACGGCGAATCCGGCGCAGGCGACAAGGTGCTCGCCGACGCCGGCTTTCCCGATGACGACTCCGAGATGGTCCTGATCCAGGGCCGCGGCGACCTGAGCGTGACCGATCCGCAGTTTCGCGCCGCCGTCGCCGACGTCGAACAGCGCCTGGCGGCGGTCAAGCACGTTGCCGAGATCACCTCGCCGCTGAAGGCGAAGAACTCGGATCAGGTCTCCGCCGACGGTCGCTCGGCGCTGGTCGAGTTCGAGCTGCGCGGCACCGACGAGCAGATGTCGGACCGGGTCTCATCGACGCTCGCGTCCGTCGGGGAGGCGCAGGACGCGCACCCCGAGCTGCGGATCGAGCAGTTCGGCGAGGCAAGCGCCGACAAGGCGCTCGACGAGGCGCTCGCGGACGACTTCGAGCGCGCCGAGTTCCTCTCGCTGCCGATCACGCTGCTGATCCTGGTGATCGCCTTCGGCGCCCTGCTCGCCGCGGGCGTGCCGCTGCTGCTCGGTCTCAGCGCGGTCGCAATGACCCTCGGGATCCTCGGGCCTGTGAGCCAGCTGTTCCCGGTCGACGAGCAGATCTCCTCCGTGATCCTCCTGATCGGGCTCGCGGTCGGAGTCGACTACTCGCTGTTCTACCTGCGACGTGCGCGGGCCGAGCGGCGGGCCGGCCACTCCAACGAGGCGGCGCTGGCGATCGCCGCCGCGACCTCGGGCCGAGCGGTGCTCGTCTCCGGGCTGACGGTGATGGTCGCGATGGCCGGCATGTTCCTGACCGGCAACTCGACCTTCATGTCGTTCGGACTCGGCACGATGATCGTCGTCGCGGTCGCGATGCTCGGCTCGCTGACGGTGCTCCCGGCGGTCCTGTCGAAGCTCGGCGACCGGGTCGAGAAGGGCCGCGTGCCGCTGATCGGCCGGCTCCGCAAGCGCGGTGACGGCACCTCAAGGGTCTGGTCGGCGATCCTCGACCGCGTGCTGCGCCGGCCGCTGGTCTCGGCGATCGTCGCCGGCGGGCTCCTGGTCGCGCTCGCGATTCCGAGCCTGCGGCTGAACACGGTCGACAGCGGCGTCGAGGGGCTCTCCGACGACCTGCCGGTCATGAAGACCTACAACCGCATCCAGGCGGCGTTCCCGGGCGGTCCGCTGCCCGCGGTGATCGTGGTCGAGGCCGACGACGTCGACGATCCGGCGATCGTCGCCGCGAGCAAGGAGCTGCGCGAGCGGGCGCTCGCGAGCGGGTTGATGAACGGCCCCGTCAGCACCAGCACGAATCCCGACGGCACGGTTCGCGTGATCGCGATCCCGGTCGAGGGCAACGGCACCGACGAGCGCTCCGTGGAGGCGCTGACGACGCTGCGCGAGGAGCTGATCCCCGGAACGCTCGGCGAGCTCGACGGGGTCAACACCTACGTGACCGGCGCGACCGCCGGCTCGGAGGACTTCAACTCGCAGATGAGCAGCACCGCGCCGCTCGTCTTCGCGTTCGTCCTCGGGCTCGCGTTCCTGCTCCTGATGGTCACCTTCCGCTCGATCGTGATCGCGCTGAAGGCGATCGTGCTCAACCTGCTCTCCGTGGGCGCCGCCTACGGCGTGCTGGTCTGGGTGTTCCAGGACGGCCACGGCGAGTCGCTGCTGGGCTTCGAGTCCAACGGCGGAATCGTCTCCTGGCTGCCGCTGTTCCTGTTCGTGCTCCTGTTCGGCCTGTCGATGGACTACCACGTGTTCATCCTCAGCCGCGTTCGGGAGGCGTTCGATCGCGGTATCACCACGGGCGACGCCGTCGCGCATGGCATCAAGTCGACGGCCGGAGTGGTGACGAGCGCCGCCGTGGTGATGATCGCGGTGTTCTCGATCTTCGCCACGCTCAGCTGGCTCGACTTCAAGCAGATGGGAGTCGGCCTGGCGGTGGCGGTGCTGATCGACGCGACCATCGTCCGCGCGGTGTTGCTGCCCGCCACGATGAAGCTGCTCGGCGAGTGGAATTGGTACCTGCCGAGCTGGCTGGGCTGGCTGCCCCGTGTCGGCCGCGATCCCCAGCCCGAGGGTGCCGCTGCCTAGCCGCGTGTGACAGCCCTCAACCGATGCGCGCGGCCGCCCCAGGGCGGCCGCGCGCGCTGCCGGGGCGCGCCGCGACGTGGTACATCAGTGAGGGCTGCGCGACTCCCAGAAAGGAATCCACATGCGAGAGCTCATCGTGAACACCTTCCTGACCCTCGACGGCGTCATGCAGGCGCCGGGCGGCCCGGAGGAGGATCCCAGCGGCGACTTCGAGCACGGCGGCTGGTCCTTCGGGTACTGGGACGAGCAGATGGAGGGCGCCATGGGAGAGTCGATGTCGAAGCCCTTCGACCTCGTCCTCGGCCGCAAGACCTACGAGATCTTCGCGGCCCACTGGCCACACAGCGACGATCCCGGCGCCGAGCCGCTCAACAAGGCGACCAAGCACGTGGCCTCGACCACGCTGAAGGAGCTCGAGTGGGAGAACTCGAAGCTGATCGAGGGCGAGGCGCCCGAGGCCGTCCGCGGGCTCAAGGAGGAGGACGGCCCCGAGCTTCAGGTGCACGGCAGCGCGAACCTGATCCAGACGCTGCTGGAGCACGGGCTCGTCGACGAGTTCCGCCTGTACATCTTCCCGCTCGTGCTCGGCAAGGGAAAGCGCCTGTTCGGCAGCGGCACGGTGCCCGCGGGCTTTGAGCTCGCGAGCTCGCAGGTCTCCTCCACCGGAGTGATCATGGCCACCTACCGAAGCGGCGCCGAGATCAAGTACGGCTCCTTCGCCGGGGAGACGCAGAGCTAGGCCGAGCGGCGGCGGACGCTCCCGTCAGCGGTCCTCGGTGAGGACCTGGCGAAGGGTTGCGGCGAACGCGTCCGGCTCGCCCCGTGTGCCGAATTCGCCGCCGAGGAAACCCCCGTGGTGGCTGGGGAAGGTGACGGCTTCCGTCCCAAGCTTCTCCGCCACGGCCAACGCGGCGCGGTGGGCCATTTCGCCCTCGGATTCGGCTCCGGCTCCGACGACGATGCGCGTTGACGCCGCGCGCAATGCGTCGAAGTCGTGCTCGTAGTGCGTGCCGCTGACGATGTTCTGGCCCACCAGCGGATCGTCGCGGGTCCCGTCGTCCTCGGTCGGCAGCCCAAAGTCGTCGGGATCCGGAGGGGGTTGATCGGCGAAATCGGCCGGGATCGGCCCGTTCAGGCTGGTGAGAGCGATGAATTTCGCCATCGCCGTTCCGATGCCGTCGCGCTCGTACGTCTCGTGGATGTCCGCGGTGGCGGCGAGCGCCTGCTCGCGGTCCGGCAGCGCCGACGCGGCCGGCGGTTCGTGCGCCACGAGCGTGCGCACCTGCTCCGGATGCCCGGCCACCAGCGCGAGCGCGTTGACCGCTCCCCCGCTGCTGGCGAAGATGTCCACCGGGCCGGCGTCCAGCGCGGAGATCAACCGGTGTAGGTCGTCCGCGTGGTCCTCCGGCGTGGACTCCTTGGCGCCGTCGGTCCGCTCGCTGCGCCCGGTCCCGCGCGGGTCGTACGTCACCACCGTCCGGTCCCGGAAATGCTCGGCCAGGGTGGTGAACCCGCTGGCGTCCATCGGCGACCCGATCATCAGCAGCACCGACTCGGTGCTCTCGGTCTCGGCGTCTCGGATGTCGTAGGCCAGGTTGACTCCCGGCACGTCCAGGGTCTGGGTTTTCGGCTCGGTCATCGGCGGTCCTTTCTCAATGTGTGCTCGTATCGACCGGCGGGGGCGGCAAAACTCATCGCCTCCGGTCGATCTCGTGACCGGCTGGGGCTGGCAGACACATCGTCGCGCTCACCTGAGCGCAGAGCCGCGGCAGCGCTCGCTCACGGGTGTGCCCGGAAATCTATCCGCGCAAGCCTGCGCTCCATGCCGGCACCGATGAACCGCTCGCTCTCGCTGGAGCCAGGTCGCCTAGGCTGCGCTTGGGTGAGAGGCTTGCAGGGATGAGCTCACGGTCGGTAAAGGCGCTGTCCGCAGTTGGGGCCGTCCTGATTGCCGTCGGCGTGGCGTGGGCCACACCGATCGGGGTGATCGGCCCGAAGTCGGGGATCCAGCCCACAGGCCGCGAGCTGGACCCGGTTGGCAAGCTGACTCAGCTGGGGAACTTCCCGACCGGGGGCGCGCTGACCAGCGACGGGCGCTTCCTCTGGACACTTTCCACCGGCCGCGGCCGCAACGACATCAGGATCGTCCGAGTCGCGCCTAGACACGGCAACGGCAACGCTGGGGCCGGAGACATAGTGCAAACGATCCCGATGCCCGGGCTGAGCGGCGGCATCGCCATGGCCCCCGATGGCCGCACCGCCTACGTTTCCGGCGTCCCGGATTCTGCTCACGTCGACCAGCAGACGCCGCCCAGCGTGCCGGGGCGAGGCGGCGACGTGATTCACGTCTTCAGGTACGACCGCGACAGCGGGATCGCGCAGCGGGACGGCGTGATCCCGGTTCCGCCGCCGTCCGGCACGCCGCCGTACCAGGCGTTTCCCCCAGGCTCGACCGCAGTCGAGTCCTGGCCCCGCGATCTCGCTGTGAGCCCCGACGGCGGGACGCTTGTGGCGGCGCTCAACCTGGCCGACCGGGCAGCGATCATCGACGTCTCCACCCGACAGGTGCGCTACGTGGAGGTTGGCCATTACCCCTATGGCGCGGCGATCACCAACGACGGCCGCTTCGGTCTCGTTACCAGCGAGACTCAGGGAACGGTGTCGGTCATCGATCTCGATGCGGGCACCGCGGTGAAGAGCATCCAGGTGGGGCCGCATCTCTCGCACCCCGAGGGGATGGCGGTCGACCCGACCGCCCCGCGCGGGTTCGTCGCCAACGCTAACCAGGACACGATCGCGGTGATCGACACCGACAGCATGACCGTGGAGCGAACGCTTTCGGTCGCGAGGCCTCAAGGCACCGGGACATCGCCGACCTACTTGAGCGTGACGCCCGATGGCTGCAATCTGCTGTCGGCCGACTCGGGCGAGGACGCGGTTGCGGTCTTCGCCCTCTCCGACGCGACCGGCTGCGAGGGCTCGCCGTCGCGGGGACGCGGCAAGGGGGGCCAGTCCGATCGGCGGCCGTTCGACCTCGTCGGCCGGATCCCGGTCGGCTCCTATCCGACCATGGCCGCCGCGAACCCCCAGGGGCAGCTGGCCTGGATCTCCGCCCGCGGGCTCGGCGTCGGGCCGAACCCGAATGGC
Organism: Actinomycetota bacterium; assembly: GCA_046728935.1. Taxonomy (GTDB): domain Bacteria; phylum Actinomycetota; class Thermoleophilia; order Solirubrobacterales; family 70-9; genus DATAFO01. The sequence continues at coordinate 20,176 of JBKPFS010000135.1, forward strand.
CCGAACCCCTTCTCCCCGAACGACAGCGACGACTCCATCAACAGCTTCCAGTACCTGCCTTCGATCGTCCGGGGCGCCTCGGGGATCCTCGACTTCCCCACCGACCGCGCGATCCGCAAGCTGACGCCAGACGCTGATCGCCAAATCGTCCCGACCAACAGCCAGAGCCCTCCGGCCGGTACCCCGATTCGCCCGGACGGGCCGATCGAGCACGTGTTCTTCATCGTGCGCGAGAACCGCACCTACGACCAGGTCCTCGGCGACGATCCGCGCGGCGACGGTGATCCCAACCTGACCCTGTTCGGGGAGCACCTCACTCCCAACCTGCACGCGTTGGTGCGGCGTTTCCCGTTGCTCGACCACGTCTACGCGAACTCCGAGGCGTCGATCGACGGCCACTACTGGACGGCGGCCGGGGGCGTATCCGACTATGTGACGAAGAACTGGCCCCAGAACTACGCGGCGCGCCAGCGTCCCTACGACTTCGGGGCCTTCGAGGTGAGCAAGCCGCCGAAGGACTACCTCTTCCACCGCGCGCTGCCGCAACACGAGGACGTCTCCTTCTACAACTACGGCGAGGCGCTGGCGGGCGTATCGCCGCTTCCCGACAAGGACCGGACGGCCGAGGCGACGGCGGAGAACGCCCAGATCCTCAACATCTCCCGCAGCGACGGCCAGATCTTCGGCGGCTGCTACGACTCCGACATAGCGTTCTTCAAGAGGTTCGGAACGAACGAGGACGTCTATGACTCCTCCGTTCCCCCGGGGGCCGGGCCCGGCTCCCACTCCCGGTTCGAGTGCTTCAAGTCCCACTTCCAGGAGCAGCTTGCGAGCGACTCCGTGCCCGCCTTCAGCTACATGGTGCTGCCGCTCGACCACACCCAGGGGGTGAGTCCCGGCGCCCGCACTCCCGATGCGTACGTCGCCTCCAACGACTGGGGCGTCGGCCAGATCGTCGAGGAGATCTCGCACTCCCCGATCTGGGACAGCTCGCTGATCCTCGTCGTCGAGGACGACTCACAGGACGGCGCAGACCACGTCGACGCTCACCGCATCCCCGCCCTGGCGATCAGTCCCTACACGCAAGCCGGCGCCGTGGTCCACGATCGCTACGACCAACTCTCGTTCCTGCGAACGCTCGAGATCATCGTCGGACTGAGGCCGCTCCACCTCGCGGAGGCGCTGGCGGTGCCGCTGTACGACGCGATGACTCCGAACCCGGGGAACAGCGAGCCCTATGACGCGATCGTGCCGACCGTCGATATGACCGCCACCAACCCGGACACGGCGGCCAACCGGCGGGCCTCCGCGGGGCTGCCGCTGAACGTCGTTGACCAAATCCCCCAGCAGACGCTTGACGCGATCCTGTGGCGCTATCGACATGGAAACGCAGCGACGCCCCCGCCACCCGGACCCAACGCATCCGGCCGGGACGGCTCGTCGGAGGAGGCCGAGGACGAGCCGCTGGCTCACCCGCGACAGCTCGCCCGTCACCTCAGGGACCTAATCGCCAAGGAGCGTCGATGAGATGATTCCCTTCGTGGTCGGCCGGTCGGCGGCACTGATGCGCGCACTGCTGCTGCTCGCGGTGGGCGCCGTGTTGGCCGGCGCGATCGCGCTGGCTGCACCTGCGGGGGACCCGAGCGACCTGCGGGAGACCGCCGTCAGCGACGGCACACCCATCTACGGGATTCACCCGACGGGGGAGGGCCTGCCGCTAGTGGGGGCCAGCGGGACGGTCGGCGCCGGGGACTACGCCCCCCCGCTCAAGGCGTATCACGACTCCGGCGCCTACCTCGAGGACGTGGATGCCGTCGACGAGAACGCGCAGGAGTTCCTCGCGAAGCGCCTAAAGGGCAAGCAGGGCTGCGAGCATGCGGCGGAGCCGGCAAAGGAGCACGGCTGCCGGCGTCCCGCGCTGGTGCTCGACATCGACGAGACCTCACTGTCGAACTACGACAACCTCGCCGCGACCAACTTCACGAACACGACCGGTCAGCTCGCGATCGGGCTCGTGCAGGCAAACGATCCTCCCCTACGGCCGACCCTGGACCTCTACAACTTCGCCAAGTCGCACGGGGCGGCGGTCTTCTTCATCACCGGCCGCCCGGACGTCGACTTCTTCCGCACCCAGACCGAGGCCAACCTGCACAGCGCGGGCTACCAGGATTGGGACGGACTGATCCTCAACCCCAGCCCGGGCGGCTCGGCGATCCCCTACAAGAGCGGCGAGCGCGCGAACATCGAGCAGCAGGGCTACGACATCGTGGCCAACGTCGGCGACCAGGAGAGCGACCTGCGCGGCGGCCACGCCGATCGCGCCTTCAAGCTGCCCAACCCCTTCTACTTCATCGGCTAAGGGGAGAGCGCGCCCGACAGGATTCGAACCTGTGACCTTCAGCTCCTTGTCATGAGGCACGAGGCGTCCTGACGGCGAGAGGTCGGCGCCTCGACCCGTATCGATCCGAGTCGTACGAGAACGGCGTCGTGTACCCGGCCTACCGACCGCAGGTGTGAGACCGCCGCGTCGGAAGCGGTACCTACTCGACGGCCAGGCAGACCACGGTCGCATCGTCCTGAAGCGATTCGTCGCACGCCGTGAGGACGGCGCGGTGGATCTTGCGGACGGTGTCGGCGGCCGAACCTCGGTCGGAGAGCAACGCCGCCTCGGCGCAACCGTCGAGGCCCAGGCCCGCCTGTCCTGTGCCCGCGTTGATCACTCCGTCGGAACACAAAATCAGCCGGTCTCCCGGCTCGAGCGCGGTCGAGCGCTCCGCGGGCCGGGGGCTCGAGCGGCCGCCGAGCCCGTGGCCGGCGGGGACCTGGATCACCTCCACCCCGCCTCCGCCGCGAATGATCAGGGGCGCCACGTGTCCGCAGTTGACGAGCTCGAGACGAAAGCTCGCGGGATCCCAGCGCGCTACGACGCCCGCCATCTCGGCCTTCGGCCCGGGCATCTCGCGCAGCGTCCGGTGCATGAGCATCAAAGCGTCGTTGGTCGTCCCACCGCTGCGGCGGCTGGCCCGCAGCGCGCCCAGAGCGACGGCGCTGCTGGCGGCGGCTCGGGTGCTGGGCCCGAGTCCGTCCGCGAGGGTGATCCAGATGCCGTCGAGGTTCTCGACGATGTCGAACCAGTCGCCCGCCACCTCGTAGCTCGGCAGCACGTGGCCGGCGATCTCGCCACCGGTTATCCGCGAGATCCGCGGCGGCAGCAGGCTCTGCTGGATTTCGGCTGCGGCCTGCGGCTGCTTGCGGCGTTGGCCGCGCGCAAAAGTATCCGTGTAGCGATCGGCGAGCGTGATCGCGGCGGCCGCTTGGCGGGCGAGCTCGGCGAGCGGACGTCGCGGCCGTCCCAAGGTGAGCATCACACCCGTTGCGCGTCCGCGCAGCCAGAGCGGTACGACCTCGATCCCCGGGTGATCGCCGAGGCTCGCCCTCAGCTCCGAGAGTCCGTCGGAATCGAGCTCGGGGCCGATGGCCAGCGGAGCCGCGATCCGCTCAGGCAGCCGCTCGGGGCCAGCCACCCGCAACAGGTGAGAGCCGTCGATGTCGAGGACATAGAGGGCGAGTGGCACATCGGCGATCCGCTCTGCCTCCGCGACCAGCTGCTCAGGAAGAACCGGGGGGGCAACCGCGTCGAACACGTGGACGCCCTCGAGCGAGACCGCCCGCTCTCGTCCTAGCTGGCCAGGCGGCAGGGTTTGCTCCGGCTCGGGCGGCCTGGGCGGAGCGGGCTCATGTCCGGATGCCGCGGCGAGAAGGCCGTCGCGGTTGGGAAAGTGGCGATAGAGCGTGGAGCGCGAAACACCGGCCGCCGTCGCGATGTCGGCGATCGGGGTCGTAGGCGATTGCCCGAGCAGCCGCCGGCTCGCCGCGAGGATTCGTTCGCGGTTGCGTCGCCTGTCGGATCGCGTCTCAGCCATCCGCACGAAGGGCGGCATGTGAGCCGTGGGACACGGGACGCAGTGTCGCGGGAAACTGTCTCATTTTTG
>JBKPFS010000136.1:0-9903 GCA_046728935.1 Actinomycetota bacterium
GGCCCGCCCCCCCCCGCCGGGCCGTAGCTCGGGGCGCCGGCCGAGCTACAGCCCGGTCCAGCCTCCGGCGTAGCAGGGCTTCCCGGCGCAGACGTCGGTGATCGCTCCAGCGGGCGACAGGAACTGCGAGATCAGCTGCTCGGCCTTGGGCGCCCCGCGTGGCGCGCCGTGCGGGTCCTCGCCGGCGCGATTGGGGACGTTCTCGAGGGGCGGCGGCGCGACGCCGATGGTTTCGCCGTTCTCCGTGCGGATCGGGCCCGTGTCCCAGTAGAAGATCGCCGAGCCAGTGAACGGGTAGGAGGTGATCGGCGGCACGCCCCAGAGCACGTCGACGTCAGGCCAGCGGCCCGAGTCGAGGATCGGCACGTGCGCCCTGGCGCCGATCGTTCGCGCCTCGACGTCCGAGGCGAAGTTCGTCACCTGGTGATCGCCGAAGGCGACGTTGATCAGCACCCGATGGGGTGGGGTGTCGGGCAGGGGGTTGGTCGTCATCCGGTGCGCGTAGCCGTTCGGATCGCCCCGGTCCCAGAGCATTTGGATCAGGGAGACGATCAGCGCCCGGGAGAGCTCGTCGGGATAGCTGGGGTTGAGCACGGCCGCGAACGGGTCGTAGTCGACCGAGCGTTGCAGCAGCAGCGAGTAACGCATCGCGGCCACGCCGAGCGCCGCCTGGGTGAAGTCCGGGGAGAGCGCCGTGAGCGCGCCGCCCATGATCCCGCCCTGGCTGTTGCCGTTGTAGTAGAGGCGGCTCGTGTCGAGGACCGACGGCGTCGACAGCGACCCGTTCACGTGGAAGGCGGGGTCGCTCGTAAATCCGTCCGGGTGGATCAGCGTGCGCCCGAGATAGAGCTCGTTGAGCAGACCCTGCTGGAGGCGATCCGCGAGCTTGGGGAACCCGCTGAGGTCTGTGAGGATCCCGGCGGTGGTGCCGATGTCGCTGCCGGACATCCCGATCTCGTCCGTGGCGCAGAAGACGAAGCCGTAGCTGTTGGCGAGCTCCTGCAGCGGGTCCGCGCCCACCTCCCCGGCGCCGCCAAAGAGACCATGGCCGTAGACCAGCGGTCGCGCCGGTGACGGCATCCCGTCAACCGCGGAGCGGGGGATCGTGCAGTCGAAGTTGGCCTCCCAGGTGCCGTTACGAACCGGCAGCCCGTTCGAGCCTAGGTTGAGCGTCCCGCCCGGGGCGCAGTTCGGCTTCATGTAGCACGGGACGGTGAAGGTCCCGTTGACGCGCCGCGCGAGCTCGGGGTCCTGGGTCGGCGTGAAGTTCTGCACCTGCGTGACCTCGAACTCCGGGGAGTCCCCCTGCACCTCGAGATCGTCCAGATCCGCATCGCCGAGCCCCGCGAACGCGTCGTCGCGCATGTGGAGCGCCCGCCGCGCGATGTTCAGGTCGCTCGCCACCGTGAAGTCCCACGCGAGGTACAGGCTGTCCCGCTCGATCCCCGCCTTGTGCAGGGTGTGGAAGAGCTTGTTGAAGTGCTGGCGCCTCTGCTTGATCACCGGCGCGTTCGTCGGCTGGTGGTCGCGGTAGTACCGGAAGCCCGGGGGCGCCTCGATCTCGTCACCGCTCGCCGTCTTCAGGTTGCGCAGCGCGACGATGTAGCGGTGCCCGGCGGCGAAGTTCGTCGCCGGATTGATCAACAGCGCCGTGCGCGCCGGGCTCGTGGCGTTGGAGTCGATCTCGGCCCAGATCGGCCAGCGCTGGCCAGTGTCGGCGTCGAGCACGACGATTGGCGCGCCCGCGTCGCGGTAGCGGCCGATGTGGTTGATCGGGACGGCGCCGGTCTCCTTCAGCGCGTCGGGGTTGTCGAGCCCGGGCACCTTGACGACGATCGTCTGGCCGGGGCTGAAGCCGTCGCTCGCGTTGTACGGCGTCGCGTCGATGTGCACGCCGTTCACGTTGGCGGGCATCGCCGCCGTCTTCAGGCTCAGCCGTCGCCCGGTCGCCGTGGTCGGGTCCGCGACGGTGTAGTAGTCGTCCGGGAAGGGCAGCAGGCAGAGCGACCCCTCCTGCTCCCCGATGAAGTCGCAGCGATCCGCGGCGCTCAGGTCAACCCGGGGCGAGCCCGGCGGCGCCGCGGTGGCAATCGGCGCGGCGGTCACCCCTGCCAGCGCGAGCCCGATGGCCAGCGCTGCAACCCTACTCGCCATCCGCGGTCCTCCTTCCCTGGCGAACCCTCGCTGCCGCCCGCGATTCTTGCATCTCCAGCCCTGCGGGTGCGTTCGGGTGCGACGATCACAGCCGATGGGAAGGCGCCGCTTTTCGCTTGGCGCGATCGCGTTGGCGATCCTGGTTGGCGGCTGCGGGTCCTCGGGTGCCAACGACGAGGAAGACCGATCGGTCTCGCCGGCGCGCGCCCCCATCGAGGGCGGGCCAACGACCACGGTCGCGGCGGCGGGCGACTTCGGAATGGAGCCGGCCGGCGTTGCGACGCTCAAAGCGATGGCCGAGGCGAGGCCTGACCTCTTCCTTGGCCTGGGCGATTTCAGCTACGCGGGCCCGAGCTCCGAGGGCGACTTCTGCGAGCTGGTGCGCTCCAAGGTCGGCGGCACCGCGCCCTTTGAGATCGTCGCCGGCAATCACGAGGAGGATCCGGGGCAGGACGGGCGCGCCGACGAGTTCGCCGCGTGCCTGCCGGACCGTCTGGACGCGGTCGGTGAGTACGCGAGGCAGTACTACTTCGACATCGGGGAGCTGGCGCGATTCATCCTGATCTCCCCCGACCTGACGATCGACGGCGAGCACTACTACTACGGCCGCGACGAGGACGGCGAGGAGACGCCCCAGCTCGCCTGGCTGAAGGAGACGATCGCGGAGGCCCGCGCCACCGGCATCCGGTGGGTGATCGTCGGAATGCACAAGAACTGCATCAGCGTCGGCGAGTACTACTGCGACGTCTATCAGGACCTCTTCTCGACGCTGATCGAGAGCGAGGTCGACCTCGTCCTCACCGGCCACGACCACACCTATCAGCGCTCGAAGCAGATCGCGACAGCCGGCGCTCGCTGCCGTGAGGTCGTCGTCGATCGGTTCGATCCCGACTGCGTGGTCGACGACGGGGACGTCTACCGCCAGGGCGAGGGATCGGTGTTCCTCGTGGTCGGGACCGGGGGTGCGGACCTGTATCCGATCCACGCAAACGACCCCGAGGCGGGCTATTTCGTTACCGCGATGGGTCGCAACTCGCGCGGGAACCGCCATGGGTTCGCGATGCTCACGCTCTCCCCCCGGCGCCTGGCCGTGCGTTTCGTGGCCTCAACACCCGGGTCGTTCGCCGATCGCTTTGCGATCCTGCCGCGCTAGAGCTAGGCTCCGCGCTCCATTGGCTCGGATTAGGCCCACGTACCTGCTGATCCTCGCGATCGCGGTGCTCCTGCTGGCTCCGGCTGGCGCCAACGCCGCCGCCGGCGGCAGCGGCGGTCCGAAGGTCACCGTGATCACCAGGAACATCTTCCTCGGCGCCGACCTGGGCCCGGCGCTCGAGGCGACGACGCTCTGCGGGGCGATCGACGGTTCCGGGGTGATCTGGGACGAGGTCGGTGACACGAACTTCCCCGAGCGCGCGGTGCCGCTGGCGCGAGAGATCAAGCGGTCGAAGGCCGATCTGGTGGGGCTCCAGGAGGTGGCGCTGTGGCGCCAGCAGATCCCCTCGGACCTGCCGCCCGAGTTCGGCGGCACGCCGGCGGTCGACGTCCGCTACGACCTCCTCGCGCTGCTCCAGAAGGAGCTGCAGGCTACGGGGGCCAACTATCGCGTGGTCGCCGTCCAGGAGGAGTTCGACCAGGAGCTGCCCGTCGACGTCGACGGCTCGGACGCCACCGGTGGCCTCTGCGGCGCCGACCTCGACGGACGGCTGACGATGCGCGACGTGATCCTCGCCAGGAAGGGGAGCACCGTCAAGACCGGCGCGACCGACGGCGCCCACTTCACGAACATGTTCGTTCCGCTGGTGGGCGGCAGCATCCCGATCCCGGTCGAGCGCGGATGGGTCTCGACGGAGGTCAGGGCGTCCGGAACCGAGTTCCGCTTCGTCAACACGCATCTCGAGGCGTTCGGCGAGGACACCACCCGCGAGGCGCAGGCCAAGGAGCTCTTTGCGCCAGGCGGCCCGCTCGACACCCAGGAGCAGGTGATCCTCGTCGGCGACCTCAACTCCGGCACCGAGGCGCGGCACAACATCCACGGGACCGACCAGCTCGCATTCCAGGCACTCCTCGGTTTCGGTATGACCGACAACGGCGCGGTGCAGAGCTGCTGCTACTCGAGCCTGTTCGACCCGACGCAGACCTTCGACCACACGGTCGACCACGTGCTCACCAAGCCCGCGCTCGAGACCCGCGACGCGTACGTGACCGGCAACGACCCGGCCGAGCGCACCCCCTCGGGCCTGTGGCCTTCGGATCACGGCGGCGTCGTGAGCACGCTGGAGCTGCATACCTAGCGCGGCCGCGTAGCGGGCGCGCGCCTGCCCCGAGGAGTTGCGCCCAGCGCGATCCTTCACCCCACCAGCACGGCTACAGTTCGGACCCTGCCGGGGATCGCGGACACGGTAGAAGGGACCCTGCCACCGCGCACTGATGCGGCTGCGTGACGTCAGCCTGAGCCGCGTGGTCCAGGGGGGCGGCCACGCGGAGGTCCGGCGCTTCGGTCGCTCGGCCGGCGTCCTCGCCACCGGTATCGGGTTGGCGGGCGTGCTCACGTATCTGTACTTCGCACTCGCGTCCCATCAGCTCGACCCGACGGAATACGGCGAGATCGTGGTGCTGTGGTCCGCGGCGTTCGTCGCGATCTGCGTCCTCTATCGCCCGGTCGAGCAGCTCCTGTCACGCACGCTTGCGGAGCGCGAGGCACACGGCGAACCCATCGGAGGGACGTTCCGAATCGCCGCGCTGATTCAGAGCTCAATCGCGGCGGCGTGCGTGCTCGCAGCCTTGGCCCTCCGAGAGCCGCTTCAAGACGAGCTCCTGTCCGGCAACGAGACGCTGTACTGGATCCTCATCGCGACGCTTGCCGCCTACGCGGCGGCTTTCTTCGCGCGCGGCTATCTGGCGGGCCGCCGCCGGTTTCGGGCCCTCGCGGCCCTGATCCTGGCGGACTCGGTCACCCGGGTGATGTTCGCGCTCGCGGTCACGCTCGGCGTCGCCACCGGGCAGATCGCGCTGGCGCTCGGGGTCGCTGTGGCGCCTTGCCTCTGCTTGCTCGTCGTGCCCGTCGCAATGAGATCGCGTCCGGACACGCCTCCGCCGAACGCCGCGCCCGTCCCTTCTGACCGCACACTCACGTTCGGCAAGGGCAGCGACTTCGCCGCCGCTGTGTTCCTGATCATGCTGAGCGAGCAGATCTTCCTCAACGCCGGCCCGCTGCTCGTGCAGGCCTCCTCGGGCGCAGCCGCGGCCGGGTTCATCTTCAACGTGATCATGCTGCTGCGCGCCCCTGTGTTCCTGTTCCAGGGCGTCGCCCTCAGCCTGCTTCCGCACCTGGCACGCCTCCGCGCCGGGACAGCGGGCGAGGGTGACGAGGCCTTCGCCCATTCGATCCGCGTCACGTTGGTCGCCATCGCGACGTTCACCGCGCTCGTCTGTGGAGTGGTCCTTCTGGCTGGACCCGAGCTGATGCAGATCGCGTTCGGCGAAAAGTTCTCGTACGACCGAACGGGGCTTCTGCTGGTGGCGCTGGCAACTGGGCCTTACCTCGTGGCTACGACGCTCAGCCAGGCGGCCCTCGCCAGGGGACAGGTGCGCCGTGCCGCGGTCTGCTGGATCGCGTGCGCGATCGGCTTCTTGGCCTGGTACATGACTGGCGCTTTCGACGAGTTTCGGCGCGTGGAGGTCGGGCTCATCACCGCCGCGCTCGCGCTGAGTGCATTCCTCTACGCGCTGTATCGCAGCCCGGAGGCACGTGTCGAGCACGGCGCCAGGCTCGATGAGCGAGATGCCCAACTGATCGCCACCGAGGAGCTGACCTAAGCCGAGTCCCAGCGCCTCAGCGAGGGTGCCTCCTACGCGCAACCTGGCTACAGTACGCGGAACTGACGGCGGGCTGGATTGGGGTAAGGTCGGCGCGCCGCCGGGGGGATTGTCCATCGTCGGCGATTCAGGAATGGGATTCCGGGTCGGGAGTGTGAGCAGGACGGACAGGCTTAAGACCTCCAACGCGCCGCGCGGAGGCCTCGAAGCAGGGATCTGGACGGTCGAAGACGGCCCGACTGCGGATACGGTCGAGGTCGACGGTCAGCCGCGCTCGCGCACCCGCGCAATCGACCGTCCGGAGCGCGTCCGCGTGGACGGGAAGTTCTTCGCCGCCGACGGGGAGCGCTTCGAGTTTCGCGGCGTCACCTACGGCACGTTCGCGCCCCGCTCCGACGGCGCGCAGTTTCCCGACCGCACGCAGGTCGCCCGCGACTTCGCGCACATGCGGGAGGTCGGCTTCAGCGTGATCCGCACGTACACGCTGCCGAGCGACGACGTCCTCCAACTGGCCGCCGACCACGGGCTGCGGGTGCTGCCGGACGTCTTCTATCCCGATTGGCGCTATCTGATCGGGGGATCGCGACGCGAGAACCGGAGAGTGGCTCGCGAAGCACGGCAGGAGGTGCGAGAGGCGGCGCGGCGGTTGGCCGGAAACGAGCACATCCTCGGCCTCTCGCTGGGCAACGAGGTGCCGGCCGATGTGCTGCGTTGGTACGGCATCGACCTCGTGGCCGACACGTTGCGCGGCCTGGTCGAGGTCGTGCGTGAGGAGGATCGCGACCAGCTGATCACCTACGCGAATTACCCGACAGCGGAGTACCTCCCGCTCGAAAGCCTCGACTTCCTCATGTTCAACGTCTTCCTGGAGCGGCGCGACGACTTCCGTCGCTACCTGACTCGCCTGCATCACCTCGCTGGCGACCGGCCGCTGGTACTCGGGGAGGTCGGGATCTCGGCCGGCTCGGGGCCCGAGGGCGAGCGTGCTCAGGCCGAGGCGCTCGACTGGCAGCTGGAGGCCGCGATCGACCGGGGGGTGGCGGGAACGTGCGTGTTCTCTTGGACCGATGACTGGTGGGTAGGGGGAAATTCCGTCACCGGCTGGCGCTTCGGCCTCACCCGCTCCGACCGCTCGCCGCGTCCGGCGATGGAGGTGGCGACGCGCTGGAACCAACGCACCGTGCGCCATCTGGACTTCAACTGGCCGAAGATCAGCGTCGTCATCTGCGCGCACAACGCCGCCGAGACCCTCGACGAGTGCCTCCAGCACACCTGCGCGCTCGACTACCCCTGGCTCGAGGTGATCGTCGTCGACGACGGCTCCACCGACGACACGGCCGAGATCGCGGCGCGCTACCCCGAGGCCCGGCTGGTGCAGATCGATCACGGCGGCCTCGCCGGCGCTCGCAACCAGGGATTCGACGTCGCCCAGGGCGACCTGATCGCCTTCCTCGACGCCGACGCCTATCCGACCCCCGAGTGGCCCTACTACCTCGCGCTGGGGCTGGACTCCCCCAGCGTCGGCGGGGTCGGGGGGCCCAACCTGCCTCCCCCCGACGACCCGCCGGGCGCCCACGTGGTGGCGCGCTCGCCCGGTGGCCCGGTGCACGTTCTCACTTCCGACGACCGCGCCGAGCACATCCCGGGCTGCAACATGGCCTTCTGGAAGATCGTCCTGTCGGAGGTCGGCGGCTTCGATCCCGTCTACACAGCGGCGGGCGACGACGTCGACCTGTGCTGGAAGGCGCTCGACCGGGACTGGAAGATCGGCTTTCACCCCGCCGCCTTCGTCTGGCACCACCGTCGCCCAGGCCTCAAGGCCTATCTTCGGCAGCAGCGGACCTACGGCCGCAGCGAGGCGCTCGTCGAGGCCCGGCATCCCGAGCGCTTTACGCCCGTGGGGACGGCGCGCTGGCGCGGCAGGATCTACAACTCGCTGACGCCGCCGCTGACCCGTCAGCGGATCTACCGCGGCGTTTACGGCACCGCGGCTTACCAGTCCGTCTACCAGGCGGGGGGCCACCTGCTCGACCTCGTCCACCAGGCCGGCGTGCCGGTCGGCGCGTTCCTGCTGCTCACAGCCCCGCTGGCGGTGGTCTCGCCGTGGCTCGGATTGCCGGCGGCGTTCGCGATCGCCGGGCTCCTGGTGCTCGCCGGGGTCGACATGGCGCGAGCCGACCCGCCCCGGCGGCAGGCGAAGGGGCGGCTCAGGTTCCGCGCCAGCGTCGCCATCCACCATCTGCTCCAGCCGCTTGTGCGGAGCTGGGCACGCAGCCGCCACCGCAACCTCGCGCTGCGCAGCCTCGACACCCAGCCGGCCCTGCCGGCGAGGGTGAGGCGGGTGCGGCGCGGCGTGGTCGTCGTCCCCGAGGATCGCCCGCGCTCGGAGTTGGCAGCGGCGCTCGTCGAAGCGCTCCGCTGTCATGGCATCCGGGCGATGCATCCGAGCGGCTGGGAGGACTGCGACGCGCGCCTGCTCCTCTCCAGCTCGGTCTACGGCGAGCTTCTGACGAGCAGCCACCCCGAGGGCTTCGTCCAGGTTCGCATCCGCCCCCGCCCCCGCCGGCGCGTGCTCCTCGCCAGCCTCGTGGTGGTGGCGGCGGCGGTCGTCGTCACGCCGGTCCTGGCGACGTTGCTCGTGATTCCCGGCGCCGGCGTTGTACGGGGAGCGGTCCGCGCCCGTCGGCTCCCCGCCCGGATCCTGCCTTCTGAGGCAGAGTGATGGACGTCGCATCGGGCGAGCACGTGGTGGGCGACTTGGGCGATCTCTCGTCAGGCGAGCAGGCGGTCATCGAAGACCTCCTCGGGCGGCCGTCGAAGAAGGGCGCCCTGAAGCGCGGCTTCAAGGTGATGCCACGGATCCTCCCCTACCTGCGGCCGTACCGGAAGCTTGCGATCGGCTCGGTCGTCATGACGATCCTGCTTGCCGTGGTCGCGCTGGCGGAGCCGTGGCCGCTGGCGTTCGTGGTCGACAGCATCATCGGCGACGCGCCGGCGCCCGGGTGGGTGAGCGGGATCTTCGGCTCGAGCATCGGCGGGCTGATCGCGCTGGCGGTGGGGGCGACGCTCCTCCTGACGCTGTTGTCGGGCGTCATGACGGTCTGGAACGAGTACCTCACGACTTCGCTCGACCAGCGGATGGTCCTCGACTTCCGCAGCGACATGTTCCAGCACGCCCAGAAGCTCTCCCTTGCGTTCCACGACAACGAGAGCCTGGGCATCCTGATGTACCGCATCAACAACCAGGCGTCCGCGATGGGCCAGATCGTGGTCTCCCTGCCGGCCGTGGCGCAGAGCGTGCTGACGCTCATCGGCATGGCCTACATCTCGTTCCATATCAACCCCCTGCTCGCCCTCCTCGCGCTGGGCACCACCCCGTTCATCGTCTACTCGACCACCTACTACACGGACCGCATCGAACCGCGCCTCTACCGCGTCCGTGGGCTCGGGGCGATGAACCTCTCGATCGTCTACGAGTCGATGGCGATGATGCGCGTGGTACTCGCGTTCGGGACGCAGCGACGCGAGTTCACGCGCTTTCGCGAGCAGGGGGAGCACTTCAGGGACGAGACCGTCGGCCTGACGGTGCGCCAAACCGCCTTCAAGTTCGCCGTCCAGTTCATCACCTCTGCCGGCACGGCCGCGGTCATCGGGGTGGGCGCCTACCAGGCCGTGCACGGGGAGATCAGCGCCGGCGAGCTGCTCGTGATCCTCTCCTACATTGCCCAGGTCTATCAGCCGCTCGAGGACCTGACCAACACGATCACCAGCTTCCAGCAGCAGTTCATCGGCCTGCTGATGTCGTTCGACCTTCTCGACCTGAAGCCTGACGTCACCGAGAAGGCGAACGCGAAGCCGCTGGCCAAGGCGCGGGGAGAGGTCGAGCTCGAGGGCGTCAGCTTCGGCTACGAGGAGCGGCGGGAGGTGCTCAAG
>JBKPFS010000137.1:0-3579 GCA_046728935.1 Actinomycetota bacterium
GTCTCGCTCACGTGCGTTTCAAGCACGCTCGCGTCGCCGATCGACCTGCGTCCTACCCAGACTCGGTTCTCGCCGCCGCTGGGCTCGTGCGAATAGGATCGTGGCCCATGGGTACGCGAAGCTCGATGGCCCGCAAGGCGGCCCGCAAGGAGGACAGGCCGAAGGCCGGAACGGTTCGGCGGGAGGAGCTGCGCGCCGCGCTCGACCGAACCCTGCGAGACCTCGACGACGATCACACCCGTGGCCCCCTCCTTCGAGCGACCGGGGTGCGAATGAGACTCGAGTTCCCGGACGTCGGGCTGGTGCTCAATGTCGCCGCCAGCGAGGAGCCGGGCAGGCACCTGCGCTGGTCGTTCGACCGCGGCGTCGACTGGGAGCCGAAGCTCGAGCTGACGATGGACTCCGAGACGGCGAACGGCTATCTGCAGGGCCGTGAGAGCCTGGCGATCGCCATCGCCCGCGGCCGGGTGCGCTTCCGCGGCGACTCCCGAGCGACCGTCCTCTTCTTGCCCGCGGTGCGGCTGATCGTCGACCCGTACAAGCGCGTGGTCAGCCAGGACTACCCCGACCTCGCCCTCAGCTGAGTTTGTTGACGTGGGTTGCTCCGGGGCGTAGCCTCCGCGAGCAGAGAGATGGCAACAGGCCGAAGTGGGCCTCGCCGTCCGTCCGCCCTCCGGCGACTGGGGCGCGAGCGGGAGGTCCGCAAGGTGCCACCGGCGCCGCAGGCCGACGTTGCGGGCCGTGACGCCCGCAAGGCGACGGGGCCGACGCGACCCCGTCGCCTTCTCTTTGGGGACATAGGATCGCTGGGTGCCGGACGATGAGATCCCGATCAGCGAGGCGGCCCGGCTCTCTGGCGTTCCGGCCTCGACGCTGAAGCGATGGGCGTCGGCCGGCGTGGTGCCGGTCAAGCGGGGACGCTGGACGACCGCCGTCGCGGCGCAGGCCCGGGTCGTGGCACGGATGCGGGAGCGGGGGCACTCGGTCGCCGAGCTTCGGCGGGCGGTGCGCGAAGGCCGGCTGGCGTTCGGGTACGCCGAGGACCTGCTGCCGGCGAGCAAGCGCTCCTACACCCGTGCCGAGGCGGCGGCCCGAACGGGGATCGAGGAGGAGCTGATCGAGCGGATCATGAGCCTGCTCGGCACGCCGACGGCGCTAGAGGGCACCCTCACCGAGCAGGACGTCGAGGCGATGGAGGTGTTCGCCGACATCCTCCGCTCCGGCTTCCCCCTAGTCGCGCTGCTCCAGCTGGTCCGCGTCTACGCGCAGTCGATCCGCAGGATCGCCGACGCGGAGGTGCGCCTGTTCCACCTCTTCGTCCACGAGCCGCTGATTCGCCAGGGGGTCGACGCGCTCCAGATGGCGGAGGAGATGGAGGCGCTGGTGCGCGACCTCCTGCCGCGGACCTCGCCGCTGATGGAGTATGTCCACCAGCGCTACCTGCGGTTCTTCATGGAGCAGGACGTCGTCGGGCACATGGAGGCCGAGCTGGGCGGGTCGGGGCAGATGGGCCGCGTGCAGATGGCGTTCTGCTTCGTCGACCTGACCGGCTTCACCCGCTACACCGAGGAGGAGGGCGACGAGGAGGCGCTCGACCTGGTCGAGCGGTTCGTGGAGACAGTGGAGGCGACGCTGCCGTCCGAAGCGCTGGTCGTGAAGACGATCGGCGACGAGGTGATGATCGTCTCGCCGGAGCCGGTGACGCTGACCGAGTGGGCGGTCGGCTTCCTGGCCCTGTTCCAGGAGCGCCCGCAGCCGCGGGTGGGGATCCACTACGGCCGCGCCGTGTACCGCGACGGCGATTACTTCGGCGGCGAGGTCAACCTCACCCACCGGGTCGTCGCCCGCGCCCTCGGCGGCGAGGTGATGGTGACCGCGCCGGTGGTAGATCAGATCGGTCGATCCGACTACCTCGAGTTCGACCCGATCGGGCGGGTGGAGCTGAAGGGATTCCCCGAGCCGGTCGAGCTGTTCGTCGCCCGCGCGCGGGAGCCCGAGACCGAGTGATCCAAGGCGACGCCGGCGCCCGCAGGGTTCCGTGGGAGCGCGGCGTAAGATCGCCCGCGTGAGCAAGGAGGAGGCGCTTGAGGAGCTTTGTCGTGCCGTGGTGTCGAGCCGCCTGGCCGAGCCCGGCTCGTCCGTGGTCGTGCTGGTCTCGGGCGGCGCCGACTCGGCCTGCGCCACGGCCGGGCTCTCGCGCGCGCTGGGCTCGGAGTCGGTCCATGCCCTGCACCTCAACTACGGGCTCCGCGATGGAGCGGGCGAGGGCGAGTCCG
Source organism: Actinomycetota bacterium (assembly GCA_046728935.1). GTDB lineage: Bacteria > Actinomycetota > Thermoleophilia > Solirubrobacterales > 70-9 > DATAFO01. The sequence continues at coordinate 2,277 of JBKPFS010000137.1, forward strand.
CGTGCCGGCGACTCTGCGCGGCGCTTCGAATCGACCTCCACGTCGAGCGGCCCCAGCTGCCTCCGGGAAACCTCCAGGCGGCGGCCCGCGAGGCCCGCTACGAGGCCGCCGAGCGGCTGCGCGCCCGGGCGGGCGCGGACTGGATCGCCACCGGCCACACCCGCACCGACGTCGCCGAGACGCTGCTCTACCGGCTCGCGACCTCGCCCGGCTCCAGGGCCCTCCTCGGTCTCCCGCCGCGCAACGGGAGGGTGATCCGGCCGCTGCACACGCTCGAGCGCGAGCGGGTGCGCGAGCTCGCCGTCGCCGCGGGGCTTCCGTTCAGCGACGACGAGACCAACGAGGACCTGCGCTTCGCCCGCAACCGCATCCGCGCCCGCGTGCTGCCCGAGCTGCGCGAGCTGAGCCCCGCGGCCGAGCGGAACATCGCGGAGACGAGGGCAGAGCTCGCCGAGGAGGCGGCGCTCCTGGACCGGGTCGTGCTCGAGGCGCTCGACGCCGCCGGGGCGAGCGCCGGCGCGGTCGCGGTCCGGGTCGAGGCGCTCGAGGGCCTCGAGCCCGGGCTGCGCCGGCTCGCGCTGCGCGCGATCGCCGAGCGGGCGGCGGGGCGCTCCGTGGCGCTGGGGCGCGAGCGCGCGGCCGAGATCGAGCGGCTCGCGGCGCAGCCCGAGGGCGGCGCGGTTGAGCTCGGCGACGGGCTGATGGCTCTGTGCGAGTCCGGCTTCGTCCGCTTCCAGGTGCCGGAGACCGAGGCGGCGCCGGCGCCCGTCGTCCTGAGCCTCCCGGGCAAGGCCCGGCTCGGACGCTGGGAGATTCGGGCCGAGCTCCACCCGGGCCCGGTCGAGCCCGCGGGGCCGGAGCTCGCGACGCTCGATGCCCGCTCGCTAGCTGGCCGGCTGGAGGTGCGCACCTGGCGCGAGGGGGATCGCATCCGCCCGCTCGGGATGGAGGGCACGAAGTCGGTGGGCGACCTGTTCACCGACAGCGGCGTGCCGCGCTCGCTGCGGCGCACCCTGCCCGTGGTCACGGTCGACGATCGGATCGCCTGGGTCGCCGGCGTCGCGGTATCCGACGACTTCCGGCTCAAGCCCGGCGCCGAGCGGGTCGCCGTCCTCACCGCGCGGGTGCTCGACTGATCGAGACGGGTACCTTGCCCTCCGTGAAAGACCCCGCCATCGGGGAGGTGCTGGTCTCGAGCGAGGATCTCGAGCGCCGCGTGCGCGAGCTCGGCGCCGAGATCAGCCGCGACTACGACGCGCGGGACCTGGTCATGATCGGGGTGCTGAAGGGCGCGGTCCTGTTC
>JBKPFS010000138.1:0-5803 GCA_046728935.1 Actinomycetota bacterium
TGCGGCGGCCGATCGCCAGGCCGCCGGGCCCGCGGCGGTCGAAGCGAAAGTCGGTCTCGCGCTCCCAGCGCTCGAGCGCCCACGCTTCGCCGGGCCGGGAGGCGTCGTCGAGGACGATGATCGCGTGGGGCGCGAGCCGCGGCGCGAGCGTCGGGAGCGCCGGGTAGCGCCGCCGCTGGATCTCCGGCTCGCCGGCGGGCGGCCCGTCGACCAGCAGCAGGTCGATGCCCGAGGCGGGCAGCGCGGCGAGCGCTTCGGACGCGTACCACTCGCCGCCCGCGGGCGCGAGCGGGTGCGGGCGCAGGGGCGCGTCGACCAGGTGAGCGACGCCGTCGAGTGCCTCCGTGGCGAGCAGCGAGCGCACCAGCGCGGCCCAGGCGGGGTCGTGCTCGAGGGAGTGAAGCCGGCCACCGCTCTCGCGCAGGGCTCGGGCGAGGACGATCGTGCTCACCCCAGCGCCGCATTCCACCAGCTCCCGCCGGCCCCCGCGAACCTCCAGCGTGAGCGCGGCGAGGGCCTCCGGACGCAGCGACCAGTCGCTCCAGGGGAGACGCTCGTCGGCCGCGATCAGGGCCGGGTCGAGCTCGGCGCACACGGAGCCAGGGTAGGGCGGGCGGCGCAACGCGTCCGACTGGCGCACTCTGTACCGTGCCGCCCCGTAAACCGTGCGAGCAGTTCGCAGGCGCCTGCCAGGGCCCTTCGTTCCGCCAGCACCAGGACCCTGGAGGCGTAATCCAGATGATGACCGGAACAGTGAAGTGGTTCAACGACGAGAAGGGCTTCGGCTTCATCACCCCCGATGAGCCCGGGCGTGACCTCTTCGTCCATCAGAGCCAGATCGAGGGGGGCACGATCTCCGACGGCGCGAAGGTTGAATTCGAGTCGCAGGAGTCGGACAAGGGCCCCCGGGCGATCAACGTCCGCGCGGTCTAGCCGCCAGCCGATACTGAACGCTTCGAGGGGCGGCGCCGAAGGCGCCGCCCCTCTTCATTCGGCGCCCGTCTGCGGAGCCGGCTCGAGCCCATAGACGTGGCCGAACTTGTCCCGCAGCTGGGCCAGGAGCGGCCCGGTGTCGAGCCCGCCGCCGAAGACGCGCTCGGCCATCTCGGCCGGCAGCAGCTTGCCGCCGTGCCGGTAGATCCGCTCCCGCAGGAAGTCGCGCAGGGGCGTCAGCTCGCCGGCGGCGAGCTGACCGTCGAGGTCGGGCAGCTCCGCATTCGCCAGCTCCCAGAGCTGCCCGGCGACCACGTTGCCGAGCGAGTAGGTGGGGAAGTAGCCGAACGAGCCGGCGGCCCAATGGACGTCCTGGAGCACCCCGCTGGCGTCGTCCGGCACCTCGACCCCGAGGTAGGAGCGCATCAGCTCGTTCCACGCCTCGGGCAGCTCCGAGGGCTCGAGGCGCTCCTCGATCAGCGCCAGCTCGAGCTCGAAGCGCATCGCGATGTGGAGGTTGTAGGTGACCTCGTCGGCCTCGATGCGGATCAGGGAGGGCGCGACCCGGTTCGAGGCCCGGTAGAGACCCTGGTCGTCGAGCCCGGAGAAGCGATCGGGGAAGAGCTCGGTGAGCAGCGGCCGGATCAGCGCCAGGTAGCCGCGGCTGCGCCCGACCCAGTTCTCCCACAGGCGGCTCTGGGACTCGTCGAACCCCAGCGAGGCCGAGCGACAAAGCGGCGTCCGCTCGAGCTCCGGGTCGATCCCGTTCTGGTAGATGGCGTGACCCGCCTCGTGGATCACCGCCCACAGCGCGGCGCCGATGTAGGACGGGTCGTAACGCGTCGTGATCCTCAGGTCCGAGATCGCGATCCCGCTGGCGAAGGGGTGGACGGTCTCGTCCACGCGCCAGGCGTCGTCCTCGAGCGGCAGTCCCGCGAGGACCTCCTGTGCCAGGCGCCGCTGGGCGTCGAGCGGGAAGGCGCCGTAGAGCGCTGAGTCGTCGACGGCGTCGGCACGCTCCATGAGCTCGGCGAGGAGCGGCTTGAGGCCGTCTCGAACCGCCGTGAGCACCGGCTCGACGTCCGCCTTCTTCATCTCCGGCTCGAAGTCGTCGAGCAGGGGGTCGTACGGATGGTCGAAGTCGAAGCACTCGATGTAGCGGCGCTCGAGCACCATCACGCGCTCGAGGTGGGGGAGGAAGGCGGGGAAGTCCGCGGCCCGCCGCGCGTCGTTCCAGGCGTGTTCGGCGAGCGACGTCGTCCGCGCGATCTCGGCGCGCAACTCGGCCGGCACCAGGCGCGCTTTCTCCCACTGGCGCGTCGTGACCCGGACCAGGCTGGCCTCGAAGGAGTCGTAGTCGAGCCCCTCGACCTCGCCGCGAGCGGCATCCAGCAACCGCCCGAGCTCGTCCGACGACAAGCGCTCGTGGCGAAGCCGCGTCAGCGTGGCGAGCTGCTCAGCACGGGCGGCGGCGCCCCGCGGCGGCATCTGCGTCCGCTCGTCCCAGGCGAGCAGCGCCCGCGCCCGGCCGAGGTCCGAGATCTCGCCGAGCAGCGCGCGCAGGTCATCGATGGCCGTCATCGCGGCCGCACGCTAGCGGCTCGGGGCGCGACCGCCCGCCACTCGGCCAATGCTGCCGACGATTGCAAGCGCTGTGCGAACCTCCGCGCGATGCAGCTGGGCAGCTTCCGAGATCCGGACCGTGGCGTCCTCGTGGGGGAGATCGAAGGCGAGCTTGTCCACGTGCTCGAGGCGCCGACGATGCTCGCCTGGCTCGCCGGGGAGGGCCGGGCGCGGACGGGGGTGGAGCTCGAGGCCGCGAGCCTGAGCGCGCTGGCGCCGGTGCCCGAGCCGCCGAGCCTGCGCGACTTCTACTCGTACGAGCGCCACGTGGCCGCCGGCGCCAGGCTCCGGGGCCGGGAGATCGCGGCGTACTGGTACGAGGCGCCGGTCTTCTACTTCTCCAACCCGGCCGCGATTCTCGGTCCGGGCGAGCCGCTGCGGCGGCCGGCGAGCACGTCCATGCTCGACTTCGAGCTCGAGATCGCGGCGGTGATCGGGGTCCCACCCGGTGGGGGCGACGGCGAGATCGCCGGCTTCACGCTAATGAACGACTGGTCGGCCCGCGACGTCCAGGCGGACGAGACGACCGTCGGCCTCGGCCCCCACAAGTCGAAGGACTTCGGCACCAGCCTCGGGCCCTACCTGGTCACCCCGGACGAGCTGCCCTCCGAGGACGGCCGGCTTCGCCTGCGCGCCCGTGTTGAGGTGAACGGCGAGCAGCTCGCCGAGTCCGACGCCGAAGAGCAGCACTTCCCCTGGCCCGAGATCGTCGCCCACGCGGGACGCGACACGCGCCTTCGGCCCGGGGACGTGCTGGGGTCGGGCACGCTCGCCGGCTGCTGCCTGCTCGAGCTCGGCCCGCTCCCGGCCGAGGGCAGGCCCGAGGGTCGCTGGATCGAGCCCGGCGACGTCGTCACGCTCGAGGCGGAGGGCCTGGGGAGGCTCTCCACGCCGGTCGAATAAGCGCTGTCAACCCCAGGAACGCGCCCGGTGGCGCCGAATAGGCGGGCGTGATGTCGGTGATGGCACCCCGGGACCCGCTCGGGCGGGCGGTCCTTCGCACCGTGCTGATCGTGGTCGCGGTGGCGCTGACGCTGTACGTGATCTTCCTCCTACGCAGGCCGCTGACCTGGCTCGTGATCGCAGGGTTCCTCGCGATCGCGATGTCGGGGCCGGTGAACCTCCTCAGCCGTCACATGAGGCGCGGCCTCGCGATCGCGATCGCCTACCTGGTGCTGCTGCTGGTGCCGATCGGGATCGGCGCGGCGCTCATCCCCTCGATTGTCGGCCAGGGCGAGGACCTCGCCACGATCGTCCCCGAGTACGCCCAGGACGTGACCGACTTCGTCAACGACAACGAGACGCTGTCGAACCTCAACGACAAGTTCGACTTCACGACCGAGATCGAGAACGCCGCGGCCGACGCGCCGAGCAAGATCGGCGACGCGGCGGGGACCCTTCGCGACATCGGGATCGGGGTCGTGAACAGGGTCTTCGCCACGATCACGATCCTGATCCTCAGCATCTTCATGGTCGCCGGCGGGCCGCGCTGGCTGGAGGCCCTGGTGCGATCGCAGCCGCCCGACCGAGCCGAGCGGCTCGAACGGGCGCTTCGCCACATGGCGAACGCGATCGGCAATTACGTCGGAGGCGTGCTCCTCCAGGCCACGGTGGCGGCGGTGCTGGCCTTCATCGTCCTCAGCATCCTCGGGGCGCCGTTCGCCGGCGCGCTGGCGCTCGTGATCTTCTACTTCGACCTGATCCCGGTCGTGGGCGCGACGATCGCCGCGGTGATCGTCGGCCTCGTGATGCTGTTCGTAAAGTTCCCCGTCGGCCTGATCATCTGGATCGTCTACGCGATCGTCTACCAGCAGGTCGAGAACTACGTGATCCAGCCGCAGATCCAGCGGCGGGCGGTCGCCGTGGAGCCCTTCATCGTCCTCGTCGCGGTGCTCTGCGGCTCGACGCTGTTCGGCATCATGGGAGCGATCCTCGCCATTCCCACGGCGGCGTCGATCCAGATCGCGGTCCGCGAGTACATCCTCTACCGCCGCGAGGTAGTGCTCGGCACCGCCCCCACCGAGGGCATGCCCCCGACGGAGTCGACCGCCTGAGCCCGGCGGGGGGCGGGCTCGGCTACGCGGCCGGCGTCTCGCTCGGCGCCCCGGTGCGGTCGAGCGCCTCGCGCAGCTCGCGTACCCGGGCGCGGTACGCGGCCTCGTCGCCGCCCACCAGGTAGGTGCCCCAGCGCACCCCGTTGTGGACATGGGGCACCTCGTCCGCGAGCAGGTAGTCGAACACCTTCGCCACCTGCTCCTGGCCGCGCTCGACCAGGACCTTGCGCCGGTGCGAGTGCCGCCACATCGCCTTCTGCTCGGAGGTCGAGTTGAACAGCGCCAGGCGCCCCAACAGGTCGTGGGCGTAGATGGAGCGGAAGTAGGAGAAGCCGACCGGGTAATCGCCCCAGCGGCAACCAAGCTCGGTCGGCATCAGGACGTCGTGCACGCGGGCGTGGCGGACCTCGTCCCAGGTCTGGCGCGCCATGTCGACGTGGAAGTCCCACGGCATCACCGGGTGCTCGTGCGAGTTGCGCGCCATCAGCTCCGCGGCGCAGAGCTCGGCGTCCATGAGCGCGTGGAAGAAGTGGCGCTGCTCCTCGAGCTCGATCGGGACATGGTTCTCCTCGGGATCGTTGACGTAGAGCTCGTCGACCAGAAATGGGTCCCCGTCAGGCGTCACCTCCACTCCGGGGTCGCGGGCCGGCTCTTCCAGCGGCGGCAGCACGCGGAGCTCGCGGGGCGGCGCCTTGAGGTCGATCTCAAAGCCGCCAAGATCGATGGCCGGCGGCGGCTCACTCGCCGTGCCCGAGTTGCGGCCGAGCTCACGCAGGTGGCGCTCCTGACGGGGGGCGAGCTTTCGAAGCAGCCGCTGCGAGGGCTCGTCCGTGACCGGGTCCAAGGTGTCGAGATGCACCCGCATCGCCCGCACGAGCGCCGGCTTGGCGGTGCCGTACGCGCGCTCGATGTACTCCTCGGGGGACTCGGCCCCGGCGAGCTGGTCGAGCAGCTCGGTCAGCTCCGGCCCCGGCGCGCCCGGGTAGTCGCTCGGGTGGCGGAGCTCGTACAGCCGCCGCTTGATTCGCGAGACCGCGCGGGCGTCGTCGTGCAGGTGGTCGCCCAGCCGGTACTTGGTCTCGAACTCTGGCGCGAGCGCGAGCCAGCCGCAGTGGAAGTGGACGAGCTCGCGCAGGACGTGGAAGTAGTTCGAGAAGCGGGTCGCGTTCTCGTCCACGTCGTAGCCTCGGATC
>JBKPFS010000139.1:0-5791 GCA_046728935.1 Actinomycetota bacterium
CAAGGCCGGCGGCGCTTCCGAGGAGACCGCCGAGGAGGAAGGGGCGAAGCCGTCTGCGCCGGCCGTCCACGGCTCCGATTGTAGGGTGCGCGGCGTGATCTGCACGCTCGGGGACCTCCTCCTGGACGTCGTCGTGCGGCTCGACGGCCCGATCGCGGAAGATACGGACACGTATGGACGCACCCGCGTCGGTCCCGGAGGACAGGCTGCGAACGTCGCCGCCTGGGTGGTCGAGCTGGGCGACCGCGCCCGCTTTCTCGGCAAGCGCGCCCGCGACCCGGCCGGACGGATCCTTGCCGACGAGCTGCGCGGCCGCGGAGTCGAGCTGGCCGGGCCCGAGGTGGAGGCAGGAACGGGCACGGTCGTCTCGGTGGCCACGCCGGACGGCGCGCGGACGATGCTGAGCGACCGCGGAATCTCGGCCGAGTTCGCCCCGGACGAGCTCGATCCGTCCTGGCTCACGGGGTGCGAGCGGCTGCACGTCCCCGGCTACAGCCTCGTTCGCCGCCCGCTCCGCGAGACCGCGCTCGAAGCTGCCGCGCGGGCGCCTGGAGTCAGCGTCGACCTCTCGTCGACGGCCGCGATCGAGGAGGCGGGGCTCAACCGCTTCCGCGAGGCGCTCGCGTCGCTCCGACCCGACGTCGTCTTTGCCAACGAGGCCGAGGCGGGGCTCGTGGGCGAGCTCGACGCCGAGACCCTCGTCGTCAAGCGGGGCGCGCGGGGATGCGTCGTCCACGGCCCCGATGGGCGCGTCGAGCTGCCCGCAGTCGAGGCGGAGGTGGTGGACTCGACCGGCGCCGGCGACGCCTTCGCGGCCGGCTTCCTGGTCGGCGGACCCGAGCTCGCGCTCGACGCGGCGGCGCGCTGCGTGGCGAACATGGGGGCGATGCCCTGATGGCCGACCTGATCCGCATCCATCCCGAGGTCCGGGCGGCGCTCGAGTCTCGCCGCCCCGTGATCGCGTTGGAGACGACGCTCGTCTCCCACGGCTTCCCCGCGGGCGAGGGCACGGCCGTCGCGGCGGAGGCCGAGCGCCGGGTGCGGGCGGCCTGGGCCGTCCCGGCGACGATCGGCGTCGTCGACGGCGTGATCCAGGTCGGTCTGACGCAGGAGGAGCTGGAGCGCTTCGGCGGCTCGCCGGACGCGCGCAAGGTGGGCCCGCGCGACCTGGCGGTCTGCGCCGCCCGCGGCGAGCTGGGCGCCACGACCGCGGGCGGAACGCTCGCCGTCTGCCGGGCGGTCGGCATCGGCTTCCTGGGAACGGGAGGCCTCGGCGGCGTGCACCGGGGCTGGACGGAGCGTCCCGACGTCTCCGCGGACCTCGGCGAGCTCGCGAGGACGGAGGCGCTCGTCGTCGCCGCCGGGGCCAAGTCGCTGCTCGACGTGCAGGCCACGGCTGAGCTGCTGGAGACGATCGGCGTCCCCGTCCTCGGCTGGCGGACCGACACGATCCCGCTCTTCTATGCGAGCGAAGGCGGGCCGCCGGTCTCGGCGCGCGTCCTCACGGTCGAGGAGGTGGCCAGGATCGCGCACTTCCACTGGCGTCTCGGACGCCACTCGGCGCTCGTCCTGGCGCGCCCGCCGGACGAGAGCCTCGACGTCGAGCCGCTGATCCAGGAAGGCGTCGCGGAGGCGGAGCGTCAGGGGGTGCGCGGCCCGGACGTGACGCCCTTCGTGCTCGCCTACCTGCACGAAGCGAGCGGCGGCGCCACGGTCGAGGTGAACAGGAGGCTCATCGTCGAGAACGCCGCCCTTGCCGCCGACGTGGCCGTGGCGTACTCCCGCCTCGCGGTGACTTAAGAACGCTGTAACGCCTGCGCGTTATCGTCGGCCGGTGAGGCGCCTGCTGCTCCTCGCATCGTCCGTGGCCGTCCTCTCGGCCTGCGGAGGCGGGACGGATCCGGTCTCGCAGCCGACCTCGTCGGAGGCGCGCGACGAGCCGACGACGGAGCAGGAGACGACCACCGCGGCCGACACGACGACCGAGGAGAAGGAGGCGGCGCCGCCTCCGCCGCCGGCGAAGGCTCCTCCCGGCATCCCCGGCTTCTTCGCCCGCTATCGCGACTGGACGCGCGAGGCGCGGAAGGAGCGCTTTCGCGAGGCGGCGAGCGGCGCGGTGTGCTGGAGCTGCCACATGGGCGCGCTCGACTCGGACTACGTCTTCGCGGTGTAGCCCCCGCAAAGGTCACTCGTCGATGCGCTCGATGGCGACGATGTCCTCGGCCTCGAAGCTCTCGGGGCCGGCCACGCCCCAGCCCACGACGTCGCCGCTCGGCAGCACGGCGACGGGCCCGATCACGCGCCCGTCGCGGAGGAGCAGCCGCGTCTGGTGAGCGCCCCAGGCGTCCTGCGGCCAGGACGCCACCTCCGTCGCAAGCCAGTCAGGCAGGCGTGCGGGGTCGTCCAACTACCCGCCGAGCAGCTTGATGAGGTCGTCGACCTCGAGCATCTCGTACGACTGCGTGTGGACGCTGCCGCGGGCACCGAGCGAGATCGAAACCTCGGCGATGACGGCCGAGCTCTCCGCCTCGACGATGTTGACGAAGTCGTGTGGGCCGAGGACGAACCACTGGTGCAGCACCTTTGCGCCCAGCTCCTCGACGTCCTTGTTCACCTCGCGCAGGCGATCGGGGTTCGCGCGGAGCGTCTGCAGGCCCTGCTCGCTCAGCGTGGACAGCATCAGGTACTTGGGCATCTCTCCTCCCTAAACGGCTTCGGGAGGCGAGGATACAGCGGCGCGGGCCCGCTGCTCGAAGTAGAGGACGGAGAGGCCCAGGAAGAAGAAGGGTGCCAGCACGACCTGGACGAGCGCGGCCGCGATCACCTCGCCGTTTTCGGCGAACCCGACGAGCGCCCGGGCGAGGACGATCCCGAACAGGAGGTAGATCAGGAGCAGCGCGGCGATGACCCCGAGCGCGTGCAGGTACTCCGCGCGCGCGAGCCGGATCGAGCGCAGGAGCGAGAAGGCGATCCGATCGAACGGGTTCGTCACGTCGGGATCCCGCTCCAGGACCGCAACCGGGACGGCGAAGCCCATGAGCGCGATCCAGAGCGCGCCGATCACGAGCAGGAACAGGTACGGGATGGCGATGACGACCGGGACGGCGACCACGAACGTGAGCACGAGCAGCGTCGGGGCTCGGACGAACACCTGCGCCCAGGCCTCTGCGAAGGTGTCCCCCGAGACCAGCCGCGCCGCAGCGCCGTAGATGGCGGTAAAGGCGACGGCGATGACAAGGACGTCCAAGAGATCGGGCGTGAGGCGGGCGAGGAGGAACGCCCCGCCCTCGACGAGGCCGAGGCCGAGGGCCGCCCTGGGGTGGACGGTGTAGAGGCGGACGGTCTCGGAGAGCAGCTCGCCGAGAGGAAGCGGTCGATCGGGCGGAGACACCGTGGCGAAACTCTAGGCTTCGGCCGTGGAGATCCGCCGCGAGAGGTTCGACTCGGAGACCGCCCAGGGCGTCTGCTTCGAGAAGCGGCTCGACTAGCGCTGCTGCGTTGCCAAGCGCAGCCCCAGGGCGACGAGGACCGTGCCGGTGACCGCGTCCAGCACGCGCCGCACACGCGCACGCCGCAGGATGTGGCCCGCCCGGTCGACCGCCGCCGCGTAAGCGGTCAGCCAGAGGAACGTCATGCCGCAAAAGACGAGCCCGAGCACAAGCATGGCTGCGAACGAGCCGCCGCCGGCCGGCGCGAACTGCGGCAGAAGGCTGGTGAAGAACACCGCCATCTTCGGGTTCCCCAGGTTCGAGACGACTCCTTGGCGATAGCCGGTCGCGGGCGCGAGACGCGACGTCGCGCCGCCCGCGAGGTCGGTCGCGGGCCCGCCGCGGATCGCGGCAAGGAGCGCCTGGGCGCCCAGGAAGACGAGGTAGGCGGCGCCCGCGAGCTTGAGGGCGACGAACGCCGGCTCGGAGGCGACGAGAAGCGCGGCGACGCCTGCGCTCGCCGCGACCGTCCAGACCGCCTGGCCGGTCGAGACGCCGAGCGCCGTGAGGATGCCGGTGCGGCGGCCAGCCGCCAGGGTGTTCTTGACGGTCAACGCCGTGTCCTGCCCAGGCGTCATGATCACGAGCGCCGAGACGCCGAGGAAGGCGAGGACCTGGCTCACGCTTCGCAGTCTGACGGCTCAGTAGGCTTCCGGAGGTGGGCTACACGATCTTCCAGGCGGAGGAGCTCGAGTTCGTGCCGCGCGCGGAGGGTGACCCGCGCTCGATCGCGTCGCTCTCGGAGGCGCTCTTGGCCTCGCGCGCGAACGTCTGGCGCTACCCGCCCGGCGCGCAGGGCAAACGGCACCGGGACCTCGGCCAGGAGGAAGTCTTCGTCGTGCTCGAGGGGACGCTGACGGTCGACCTGGGCGAGCCGCCGGAGCGCCACGAGGTGCCGCGCGGCGGCGTGGTCGTCGTGGAGCGCGGGACGATCCTCCAGCTTCGCAACGCCGGCGACGAGGAGGTCGTCCTCTTCATCTACGGCGCCCCGCCGGAGACCGGCAAGTCCGAGTTCTTCGACCCGGTGCCCTAGCTCGAAGGGGCGGGCGCCTCCGCCGGTTCTTGTGTTTCACGAGCACAAGGCCGACGCGGTGCCTCGGCGGCCTGTCTCGGCCTCTCGCTGGCGCTCCCTGGGCGGCGACCCTCTCTCGCAGTGGACAGGGGCGACCTTGTGCGTACGGAACACAAGCGATCGGCGAGGGCGCTCTGACTACGCCGGCGCGGGCTCGGCGGCAGGCGCCTTCGCGAAGGTCAGCTCGCCGTCGGCCGCGTCCACGCGCACCGTGTCACCCTCGGCGAAGTCGCCTTCCAGGAGCCGGAGGGCGAGCGGGTTCTCGACCAGGCGCTGGAGGGCCCGCTTGAGCGGACGCGCGCCGTAGGTCGGATCCCAGCCGGCCTCGGCCAGGTGCTCCTTGGCGGCATCGGTGAGCTCGAGCCCCAGGCCACGCTCGGCGAGCCGCGCCCGCAGGCGCTCCAGCTGGAGGTCGACGATCTCCCCCAGCTGCTCGCGGGTGAGGGCCTCGAACTCGACGATCTCGTCGATTCGGTTCAGGAACTCCGGGCGGAAGAATTCCCGCATCGCCTCGGCCGAGCGGAGGTTCGACGTCATGATCACGACCGTGTTGCGGAAGTCGACCGTGCGGCCGTGGCCGTCGGTGAGGCGGCCGTCGTCGAGGATCTGGAGGAGGACGTCGAAGACCTCGGCGTGCGCCTTCTCGATCTCGTCGAGGAGGACGACGGAGTACGGGCGTCGCCGGACGGCCTCCGTCAGCTGGCCGCCCTCCTCGTAGCCGACGTAGCCGGGCGGAGCGCCGACCAGACGCGCGACCGTATGGCGCTCCTGGTACTCGGACATGTCGAGCCGGACGAGCGCCCGCTCGTCGTCGAACATGAACTCGGCGAGGGCGCGGGCGAGCTCGGTCTTCCCCACGCCCGTCGGCCCCAGGAAGACGAAGGAGCCGATGGGGCGGTTCGGATCCTGCAGGCCCGTACGCGCGCGCCGGAGCGCGTTGGCGACGGCCTCGACCGCCTCGTCCTGGCCGACCACGCGCCGGTGGAGCCGCTCCTCCAAGTGGATGAGCTTCTCGGTCTCGCCCTCGAGCAAACGGGTGACGGGGATGCCGGTCCAGCGCGCCACGACCTCAGCGACGTCGTCCTCGTCGACCTCCTCCTTCACCATCGGCTCGAACTCCTGCTCCTCGCGCTCGGCGAGCTCGGCCTCGAGCGCGGGCAGCTCGCCGTAGCGGATCTCCGCGACACGCTGCAGGTCGCCCGCGCGCTCGGCGCGCTCCGCCTCCATGCGC
>JBKPFS010000140.1:0-9005 GCA_046728935.1 Actinomycetota bacterium
AGAATCTGAAAGCCGTTGCAAATCCCCAGCACCGGTCCGCCGCGAGCCCCGCCGCTGATGCCGAGCCGCAGCCGCCCGCGCCAGCCGAGCCGCAGCAGGCGTCGCCCGCGGCCGCGCAGCGGCGGGCTCGATGAGCGAGACGCAGGAGCGGACCGGCCTCGGCCCCGCGCTCGAGGCGGCGCTGGCTGGTGGCCCGGAGCGCCACCACGCGAAGGTCGCGGAGCAGGGGAAGCTGCCGGTACGCGAGCGGGTCGCGCGGCTGGTCGATGCGGAGTCGTTCGCCGAGGAGGCCCTGCTCGCGAACTGGGACGTCGAGGGTCTCGGCGCTGACGGCGTCGTCACCGGCCTGGCACTCGTCGGTGGGCGCAAGGTTGCGCTGATGGCCAACGACCCGACCGTGAAGGCAGGCTCCTGGGGCCCGAAGACGGTGGAGAAGATCCTCCGCATCCAGGAGCGGGCGCTTCGACTCGAGCTGCCGATGATCTACCTGGTCGATTCGGCGGGGGCGCGGATCACCGATCAGGTGCAGATGTTTCCCGGCCGCCGCGGCGCCGGGCGGATCTTCTACAACGAGGTGCGCCTCTCGGGGCGGGTGCCGCAGATCTGCCTGCTGTTCGGCCCCTCGGCCGCCGGTGGCGCCTACATCCCCGCCTTCTGCGACGTCGTGATCATGCGCGACGGCAACGCCTCGATGTACCTCGGATCGCCGCGGATGGCGGAGATGGTGATCGGCGAGAAGGTGACGCTCGAGGAGATGGGCGGGGCGAAGATGCACACGTCGGTCTCCGGCTGCGGCCACTTCCTGGTCTCCACCGACGGGGAGGCGATCGAGCTCGCGCGCCGCTACCTCGGCTACATGCCGGGAAACTGGCGCGAGGCGCCGCCGACGGCGCCGCCCGCCGAGCCCTCCTCCGAGCTGCGGGTGTCGCGAATCGTGCCGGAGGACGAGAAGACGGCCTTCGACATCCAGGACCTGATCCGCGCGATCGTCGACGCCGACTCCTTTCTCGAGGTTCACGCGCGCTGGGCGAGGGAGGTCGTGGTGGGGCTCGCCCGTCTCGACGGGCGGGCGATCGGCATCGTCGCCAATCAGCCGAAGTTCAAGGGCGGGGTGCTGTTCGTCGACTCGGCGGACAAGGCGGCGCGCTTCATCTCGACGTGCAACGCGTTCAACGTCCCGCTGCTCTTCCTCGCCGACGTCCCCGGGTTCATGATCGGCACCGAGGTCGAGAGGCAGGGGATCATCCGCCACGGGGCGAAGATGATCTCGGCGGTCTCCGAGGCGACCGTGCCGAAGCTCTCGGTGATCGTGCGGAAGGCCTACGGCGCGGGGCTGTACGCGATGGCGGGCCCGGCGTTCGAGCCCGACGGCTGCATCGCGCTCCCCACTGCATCGATCGCGGTCATGGGCCCCGAGGCGGCGATCAACGCGGTCTTCTACAACCAGATCCAGGCGATCGACGACCCCGACGAGCGCGAGCGATTCGTGGCTCGCAAGCGGGAGGAGTACGCGGCCGACATCGACATCCTCCACCTCGCCTCGGAGCTGGTCGTCGATGCGGTGATCGAGCCCGATGAGCTTCGGGGAGAGCTCATCCGCCGGTTCGCCCTCGCCGAGTCCAAGGACCGCGGCTTCACCGAGCGGCACAACCCGATCACCCCGGCCTGAGCTCGCCAATGGCTCGCCTCGGCCTCGTCGTCGGCAGTGGAGCCCGCGGCCTCGACCTGCCCGCCGGCGATTGGGTCGCGCTACAGCGCCACAGCGACGACGCCTACATCCTCCCGCACCTGATCGATCACCTGACCAACATGCGGACGCTCGTCGACGCCGGCTGCGACCGGGTGCTGGCGATCGGCTCGGTTGGCAGCCTGCGGCCGGAGCTGCGGCCGGGGAGCTTCGTGTGCCCGGAGGACTTCATCGCGCCCGGCCCCATTCGCACCCGGTTCAGCGACCAGCGCGCCCACCGCGTTCCCGGGTTCGATCCCGAATGGCGCCGGCGGGTTGCGGGCGCTTTTGCGGCCGCGGGGGTCGAGCTGCACGTTCGAGGGATCTACTGGCAGGCCCCCGGCCCCCGGCTCGAGACGCCCGCCGAGATCAGGCTGATCGCGCGCGACGCCGACGTGATCGGGATGACGATCGCGTCCGAGTGCGTCGCCGCCGGCGAGCTGGGCCTCGCCTACGCGTCCGTGTGCATCGTCGACAACCTCGCGAACGGAGTCGGGGAGGTGCCCCTGACGCTGGCCGACCTCGAGGAGGGGCGGGCGGCGAATCGCGAGCCGCTCGCCGCCGCGCTCGGAGCGGTTATGCCCGCCCTCTCCATCGCCTGGCAGCGATGAGCGGCGGGGAGGGGGAGGGCCCGCCGGGCGGCGAGCTCGCGCGCGTCAAGGGGCTCGTCAACGCGCACACGCACGCCGCGATGACCCTGTTCCGGGGCTACGCGGACGACCTGCCGCTGATGCGCTGGCTCGAGGAGCACATCTGGCCGGCCGAGCGCCGGCTCGAGCCGGACGACGTCTATTGGGCCACGCGGCTCGCCTGCGTGGAGATGATCCGCACCGGCACGGTGCGCTTCTGGGACATGTACTGGCACCCCGGCGCGACCGCGCGGGCGGTCCGCGATGCCGGCCTTCGAGCCGTGGTCGGAGCGCCGCTGATCGACGGCGGCGACCCCGCCAACTCGGCGAGGCTGCGCGAGACGGCCGAGCGCAGCTTGGATGAGATCGCGACCGCTGGGGGCGAGAGCGTGGCGCCCGCGCTAGCGCCGCACGCGATCTACACGGTCAGCGAGCAGTCGCTTCGCTGGATCGCGCAGACCTCCGCCGAGCGGGGGCTTCCCGTTCAGATCCATCTCTCGGAGACCGAGGACGAGGTCGAGCGTTGCCTGGAGGCGCACGGAAAGCGGCCCGCTGCCTACCTCGACCGCCTCGGGCTGCTTGGCCCGCTCACCGTCCTCGCGCACGGGGTGTGGCTCGACCAGGCGGAGCTGGAGCTGATCGCCGAGCGCGGCGCGACGGTGGTCACCAACCCGGTCGCGAACCTCAAGCTCGCCGTCGGCGGCGCCTTCGACTACACGGGAGCTCGCTCGGCCGGCGTCGCGGTGGGCCTCGGCACCGACGGCGCGGGGTCGAACAACTCGCTCGACCTGCTCTCCGACGCCAAGGTGTTCGCCCTGCTTCAGAAGCACCTCGCGGGAGACCCCGCGGCCGTGACCGCGCACGAGGTGCTCGCGATTGCCACCGGCGCGCGCTCGGCGCTACTCGGCCGGACGGCGGCGCCGAACGACCCGGATGACGACTACATCCTGGTCCGCCGCGACTCGCCGGAGCTCAGCCTCGGCGATCTCGAGGCGGGGCTGGTCTATGCCGCCTCCGGGTCGGTTGTGGAGGAGGCCGTCGTCGGCGGCCGGGCGCTGATGCGGGGCGGCATGGTCGAAGGCGCCGACGAGATCGTCGCTCGGGCGCGCGAGCGCGCGGCCCGCCTGGGCCTGCGCTGAAGCCCGTTTACCCCGCGCCTCGACGGGAACCTGCTTCTCAGGCCGGCGGATCGCCTGTCCCGCAAGGAGGTCGGAAGTGCCAGGCACGGCCACAGAGCCACGTGGAGCGCGGGGAGGGGTCGACGATCGAGCCGAAGAAGGGCGCCGTGGCCCGTCGCCCACCGATCCCGTTCGGGCGGACTACGCGCCCGAGGGGGCCGACGAGGGGCGCGGGGCGTTCGGAATTCTCAAGCGGACCGTGGTCGAGTTCGTCGAGGACAACCTCGCCGATTGGGCTGCCGCGCTCGCGTACTACGGGCTCCTCGCGCTGTTCCCGGCGCTGATCGCGCTCGTCGGCATCGTCGGCCTGTTCGCCGACCCGGCCGGTGCCACCCGGACGATCACGGATGTGGTGACCCAGATCGGGCCGGACACGGCGGCGGACACGTTCTCCGGGCCGATCGAGTCGATCACGTCGAGCTCCAGCACCTCCGGGATCATGGTGGCGGTCGGCATCGCGCTCGCGGTTTGGTCGGCCTCGAGCTACGTTGGCGCGTTCATGCGGGCGTCGAACGTGGTCTATGAGACGCCCGAGGGTCGTCCGATCTGGAAGCTGCGGCCGCTTCAGCTGCTGATCACGCTGGTAGTGCTGATCCTCGCTGCGATCACGCTCGTGGCCCTGGTCGTCTCCGGGCCACTCGCCGAGGCGATTGGCAGCGCAATCGGCCTCTCCGATGCCGCCGTGACCGTCTACGACATCGCCAAGTGGCCGATCCTGCTGGGGCTCGTGCTGACGATCGTGTCGGTTCTCTACTACGCGTCCCCCAACGTCAAGTTGCGGGGCTTCAAGTGGGTGACGCCCGGGAGCGTGCTCGCCGTGGTCGTGTGGCTGCTCGCCTCGGGGGCGTTCGCGTTCTACGTCGCCAACTTCAGCTCCTACGACAAGACCTATGGCACCCTGGGCGGCGTCGTCGCCCTTTTGGTCTGGATGTGGATCACCAACCTGGCGATCCTGTTCGGGCACGAGCTCAACGCCGAGCGCGAGCGCGCGCTGGAGATCGCCGAGGGCGTGCCGCGCGCCGAGCGCGAGCTCCAACTCGAGCCGCGCGACGAGCCCAAGGAACAGGCCACGACCTGAGCGAGGGGAACCGGCATGGGAAGAATCGTGTTCATCCCGATCGGCATCGTGGGCGGGCTGATCGCCGGCCAGATCGCCAAGAAGCTCTTCGACCTGATCTGGGGGCGGATCGCCGACGAGGAGGCCCCCGAGCCCGAGCACCGGTCCGTCTCGTGGGGCAAGCTCGCGGCGGCGCTGGCGATCGAGGGCGCGCTGTTCAGGCTCGTGAAGGGCCTGGTCGATCGCGGGACGCGAGCCGGATACGAGCGCCTCACAGGCAGGTGGCCCGGTGAGGAGCATCCCGAGAGCGTCGAGAGCTGAGCCTCAGCCGTGGTCGCGCCCGAGCTTGATCCGCGACGCCATCCGCTCCTCCTCGCGGCGCTCGATCTCCGAGGTGGCGGGCGTGACGTCGGGCCGCTGTTCGGCCGCCTGGGGCCAGTGGGTCGGTGCCGGGGGACGCCCGTTCGTGTCACGGCTCCGGACCACCGGCTGGACGCCCGCCCAGCCCGACACGCCGCTCGTCCTGCCGGGCTGACTCTCAATCTGATCTCCTTTGCTCGCCGGACGCCGTACGGTCCGGGTCGGCTCGCTGCTACGGAGTCGATCGTGATCCGGATCAACACCTCGAGGAGTGATCCGAGCCGCGTGGGATTGCGTAGTCCGATGGCAATGAGACGGAAGCACGCACTCGCGGCGCTCGCCGACGAGGAGCTGATGGTGCTGGTCGCGCGTAAGGAGATCGAGGCGTTCGAGCTGTTCTACGAGCGTCACGCCGGCGCCGCGTACTCACTCGCGCACCGCATCGTCGGCGACCCGCGGCTGGCCGAGGACGTGACGCAGGAGGCCTTCCTGTCCATCTGGCGCAGCGAGTCGGGCTTCGATGCGGCGCGGGGGAGCGTCAGGGGGTGGACGCTCGGGATCGTGCGCCACCGCGCGATCGACGCGATCCGCCGGCAGGGGGCGAAGCGGGTTCCGCCGCTCGATCTGCGTAGCGAGGAGCTGCTGCAGCTGGAGGCTGCGGCCGAGGAGACGGAGTCCGAGGCCATCCGACGCGACAGCGCCCGGCGGCTGCGAGGTGCTCTGGAGGAGCTCCCCGCCGAGCAGGCGCGCGTGATCGAGCTCGCGTACTTCGGCGGCTTCTCGCAGGCGGAGATCGCCCAGATGCTCGGCGTTCCGATCGGCACCGTGAAGGGCCGCGCCCGGCTCGGGCTGGAGAAGATGCGAGCCCGGCTCGCCGAGGGGATGTGACGCCGGTGTCCCGCGAAGGCGAAGCTTGCGATGAGCGCTGGCGCGACGAGCTCGCGGCCCATGCGCTCGACTCGCTCGACCAGACGGAGGCGAGGGCGCTGGAGGCCCACCTCGCGGGTTGCGAGCGCTGTCGAGACGAGTTGCGCTGGCTGCGGACCGCGGTCGAGGCCCTGCCCGCGTCCGTCCCGCAGCTCGAGCCGCCCCGGCGGCTGCGGCGCCGGGTGCTGGCGGCGGCCCGCGCCGAGCCGAGATCGTCAAGGGCGCGAGGCCTCGGGCGGGCTCCGCGACTGGCCTGGATGACGCCCGCTACCGCGACTGCGGCCGTCGCGGCGGTCGCGCTCGCGGCGGGCGCCGGTTACCTGGTGGGGGAGGACGGGCCCGAGTCGTCGACCGTCTCCGCCGCTGCGCAGACCGCGAGGGCCGCCGGCGCCGGGGGACTCGTGGTCACGAACGGCGACGAGGCGACGCTCGAGGTCGAGGGTATGCCGCGACTCGCCGCCGGCCACGTCTATCAGGCCTGGCTGCAGCGCGGCTCCGAGATCGAGCCCTCGACCACCTTCATCGTCGACCGCCATGGCGACGGTGCGGCCGCCGTCCCACACGTCGGGGGCGCCGAGCGGTTGATGGTCACCAGCGAGCCGCGTGGCGGCAGCGAGGTGCCCAGCACCGAGCCGCTGCTGAGCGCCACGCTCAACTGAAATGGCCGAATCGGCGTAGCGGCGCCGGACAAATGGGCCACTGCGGAGGTTTCGCGTGCGCCAGCCGCGGATACTCCCGCGCGTGCACCCATCGTGCGAAGAGGAGAGTGTGGGATGAGGCGTTGGATCGTGGCCGCAGTCGCGGCAGGGTTGTTAATCGCGTTCGGAGCGCCGGCGGGCGCGCAGGCGGCGAGCGAATCGCTGGTCACGGTGGACAGCCCCACGGGGCCGTTCCCGCAGAACAAGCAGAACGAGCCCTCGGTCGCCATCGATCCGACGAATCCGAGCGTGCTCGCGGCGGGGGTGAACGAGGAGATCGACGAGCCCCCGTGCGACGGCTCCGACTGCCCGTTCGTGCAGGGGATCGGGAACTCCGGAGTCTACTTCTCGCTCGACGGCGGCCTGAACTGGATCCAGCCAACGTACACGGGGTACGGCGGGCGCGACGGCACCCCCGACTTCGGTAGCCCGATCGGCACGCTGCCGCACTACGACGAGGCCGGACTGGTGTCGGACGGCGACCCGATCGTCGCCTTCGGCCCGCGTCCGGATGCGAACGGAGACTTCGACTGGGCCAACGGCTCCCGCCTCTACTACTCGAACCTGACCTCGAACTTCTCCACCCTGAGGAGGGAGTTCACGTTCAAGGGCTTCGAGGCGATCGCGGTGTCGCACGCCGATGACATCGAGGCGGCCGCGGCCGAGGAGGGGGGCGACGATGCGTGGAGCGATCCGGCGATCGTCACCCAGCGGCGCCAGAGCTCGGCAACGTTCTCCGACAAGGAGGAGATGGCCGTTGACGACGCCGCCTCGAGTCCCAACTTCGGGACCGTCTACGTGTGCTACAGCCGGTTCCAGTCGGCGGGAGCTGAGCCGATCGCGATCCGCGTCACCCACTCGACCGACGGCGGTGAGACATGGGCGGACCCGGTGAAGCTGAAGACGCCCCACTTCTCCAGCCCCGTCAAGCCGGATCGGCAGGGGTGCTCGGTCGACACCGACAGCCAGGGCACGGTGTACGTGGTCTGGCAGGACTCGGTGAAGAAGCAGGCGGTGTTCAAGATGAGCCGCTCCTTCGACGGCGGCGCCAGCTTCGAGACGCCGCGCGTGATCGCCCAGATCACGGACGTCGGCATCTTCGACGACGTTCGCTCGATCTCGTTCGACGGCATCGCTGGCGCTCGCACGAGCTCCTTCCCGAGCCTCGACATCGCCAACGGGGCCCCAACCGGTGACGACGCCCCCGACACGCTCGCGCTCGGCTGGTCCGATGGAACCGAGGGGCTCAACAACGAGCACGCGCTGGTGCAGATGTCGGATGACCAGGGCGATACGTGGACCGATCCGGAGGCGGTCGAGGAGTCCGGCGACCGGCCGGACTTCGCCTTCATCGGCATCTCGCCCGACGGCACGGACCTCTACGTCGTCTACGACGCGTTCCTGGACCCGTTCCAGGACGACACGACGTCGGACCGCCGCTTCCTCGGCGTGCTGCGGCAGGCCGACCTCGCTGGCACGAGCCTGGGGACGCCGATCACCCTCGATCGTGGCGAGGTCGGCGACGCCCGAGCGTCGAGCGCGAACGCGCTGATCGACGAGTTCATCGGCGACTACAACACCGTTGCCGCGACCAACGACGGAGCGGTAAGCGTGTTCAACGACGCGCGTGACGCGGCGCTCTGCGATGACATCAACACCTACCGGCAGGCGATCGCGAACGGCGAGGACGCCGAGGCGCCCGCGCCCGGCGACGACTGCGATCCGACCTTCGGCAACACCGACATCTGGTCGGCGATGACCGTGGATCCGACGCCGTAGCGCTAGGAGAGCTTGCCGGCGAGCTCCACGAAGTAGTCGAGCGCGGCCGGGTTCGCGAGCGAGTCCCTGCTCGCGGCCTGCGCGGCCGGAGTGCCCGTGAGGATCCGCTTCACGGGCACCTCGAGGACCTTGCCGGAGAGCGTGCGAGGCACCTCGTCGATCTGGAAGATCTCGTTCGGGACGTGGCGCGGCGAGCACTGCTCGCGGATCTGGCGCTTGATCTCGGCCCCCAGCTCCTCGCTCAGCGTCTCGCCCTCCCGCAGGACGACGAACAGGGGCATCCAGCCCTCGGTCCCGGGCTTCGGCACGTCGACGACGAGCGCGTCGAGCACCGCCGGCACGGCGGCCACCGCGCGGTAGATCTCGCTCGTCCCCATGCGGATCCCCGCGCGGTTGATGGTGGAGTCCGAGCGTCCGTAGATCACGGCGGTGCCGCGGGAGGTGATCTCGATCCAGTCGCCGTGGCGCCAGACCCCCGGGTACATCTCGAAGTAGCTGGCGCGGTAGCGAGAGCCGTCCTCGTCGCCCCAGAAGAAGACCGGCATCGAGGGCATCGGCTCGGTGATCACGAGCTCGCCAACCTCGTCGACGACCGAGTTGCCCTCCTCGTCGAACGCCTCCACCTTGGCGCCCAGGGAGCGGCCCTGGAGC
>JBKPFS010000141.1:0-9800 GCA_046728935.1 Actinomycetota bacterium
CCTGAGGACGACGGCGGCAGTGGCGCTGGTGTTCTTCCTGCTGACGATCACGTTCATGCTCCTGGCGATCGGCGATTCCGGTGGCCACGAGGACGTCACCAAGTGGGGCGGATACGTCGGGCTGGCGCCGGCGCTCGCGGCCTGGTACGCGTCGTTCGCGGCGGTCGTCAACTCGACCTTCGGGCGGACGGTCCTTCCCGTGAGGCACCTGAAGTGACGGACCGACCCTGAGTCTCCGAGAGGAGTAAGATCGAGCACCAGAAAACACGAATAACGCACCCGGCGCCCCCGTCGCGGGCGCGCCGGCCTCGCGATCTAATCGGAGGACCTTGAGCCGAGGAGGAGAGATGGCAAGCGAAGCAACCTCAACCGAAGCGCAAATCGCCGTTCACTGGCGCGAGGAGGAGTACATCGAGCCGCCGGCGGAGTTCGTCGAGCAAGCGAACGCGAACGACCCCGCGATCCTCGAGCGATTCAGCGAGGAACACTTCCCCGACTGCTTCACGGAGTACGCCGAGCTGCTCGACTGGGACCAGAAGTGGGACACGATCCTCGACACCAGCAATCCGCCGTTCTGGAAGTGGTTCGTCGGGGGCCGGTTGAACGCTTCCTACAACTGCGTGGACCGCCACCTGGAGACGCGAGCCGACCAGGCGGCCTTCATCTGGGTGCCCGAGCCGGAGGACCAGGAGACCCAGCACCTGAGCTACCGCGAGCTCCACGAGCGGATGAACGAGTTCGCCGCGCTCCTGCGTGGCTTCGGTGGCGTCAAGCAGGGCGATCGCGTGACCTTCCACCTGCCCATGGTGCTCGAGCTGCCGATCTCGATGTTCGCGTGCGCCCGGCTGGGCGTCATCCACTCGGAGGTGTTCGGCGGCTTCAGCGGGGCGGCTTGCGGCGATCGGCTCGAGGACTCGCAGAGCAAGCTCCTCGTGACCATGGACGGCTACTACCGCGGCGGTGAGCTGATCGACCACAAGGCCAAGGC
The DNA here is from genome assembly GCA_046728935.1 of Actinomycetota bacterium. Taxonomy (GTDB): domain Bacteria; phylum Actinomycetota; class Thermoleophilia; order Solirubrobacterales; family 70-9; genus DATAFO01. The sequence goes on from JBKPFS010000141.1 coordinate 989, forward strand.
GGACGAGGCGGTGGAGGCGGCGCGTGAGCGTGGCCACGAGGTGGAGAAGGTGCTGGTCTGGCGGCGCCACCCTGGCGAGTACGCATCGAAGAGCCCCATGGTCGAGGGGCGCGACTTCTTCATCGACGAGCTCCTCGAGGACTACCGTGGGGAGAAGGTCGAGCCGGTCTCGATGCCGGCCGAGGCGCCGCTGTTCCTGATGTACACCAGCGGCACGACGGGGCGGCCGAAGGGGTGCGAGCACAGCACCGGCGGGTACCTGTCGTACGTCGCGGGAACATCGAAGTACTACCAGGACATCCACCCCGACGACACCTACTGGTGCTTCGCCGACATCGGGTGGATCACCGGGCACTCCTACATCGTCTACGGGCCCCTGGCGCTGGGGACCACCAGCGTGATCTACGAGGGCATCCCGGTACACCCGGATCCCGGCCGGCCGTGGCGGATCGCCGAGAAGCTCGGTGTGAACATATTCCACACCGCGCCGACCACGATCCGGATGTTGCGCAAGGTCGGTCCGGACGAGCCGGCGAAGTACGACTACCACTTCAAGCACATGACGACGGTCGGCGAGCCGATCGAACCGGAGGTGTGGCGGTGGTACCACGAGGCGGTCGGCAAGGGTGAGGCCGTGATCGTCGACACCTGGTGGCAGACCGAGAACGGCGGCTTCCTGGGCAGCACCCTGCCCGCCCTGCAGCCGATGAAGCCAGGTAGTTGCGGCCCCGGGGTGCTCGGCATCTACCCCGTGATCTACGACGAGGAGGGCAACGAGGTCGAGGCCGGCAGCGGTAATGCGGGCAACATCTGCATCCGCAATCCCTGGCCGGGCATCTTCCAGGGGATCTGGGGCCAGCCGGAGCGGTTCGTGGAGACCTACTACGAGAAGTACTGCCGGGACAAGGACAGCACGGACTGGCACGACTGGCCGTACTTCGCGGGTGATGGCGCGGTCCAGGCCGCCGACGGCTACTTCCGGATCCTCGGCCGGGTAGACGACGTGATCAACGTCGCCGGACATCGGCTGGGGACCAAGGAGCTCGAGTCCGCCAGCATCACGGTCGAAGAGGTCGCCGAGGCCGCCGCCGTCCCCGTGATCGACGAGGTGCGCGGCCGCGCGGTCGAGATGTACGTCTCCCTGAAGCCTGGTTTCGAGCCCAGCGAGGAGATCGAGACGAAGGTCTCACAGGCGATCGAGCGGGAGATCGGGAAGATCGCACGGCCCAAGAACATCTGGGCGGTCAAGGACATGCCCAAGACCCGCTCCGGAAAGATCATGCGTCGGGTGATCGCGTCGATCTCCAACTTCGCCGACGTGGGCGACGTGACCACGCTGGCGAACCCGGAGATCGTCGACGAGATCCAGCAGCATGTCCAGAGCGAGAAGGTGGCCAGCGGCGAGACCCCGCGCGAGCTGACGCCGGAAGAGCTCGAGGAGATCAAGCGGTTCGGTCAGACGGAGTGAGGCGCTAGCCCCGTTCAGCTCGAGCGCGCCGCGCGCGCCAGCGCGGCGCGCTTGACCTTGCCGCTGGCAGTCTTCGGCAGCTCGTTGGCGAACTCGACGATGCGGGGGAACTTGTACGGAGCCGTGACGCTCTTCACGTGCTCCTGCAGCTCGAGCGCGAGCTGACCGCTCGGCGCACGGTCGCGCAGCACCACGATCGCCTTGACGACCGATCCGCGCTCGGCGTCCGGCGCAGGGACGGCCGCGGCCTCGGCGACCGCCGGGTGGCTGAGCAGCGCGGACTCGACCTCGACGGGGCCGATCCGGTACCCGGCCGAGAGGATGAGATCGTCGCGGCGGCCCTCGAACCACAGGTAGCCGTCGACGTCCTCCCGCACGAGATCGCCCGTTGGCCACCACTCGTACTCGAACGGCTCACCGTCGAGGTAACGGCTGAAGAAGGTGGGGCAGGTCGCCGTTCGCACCTGGAGCTCGCCGTCGGCGACGCGCAGGTCGAAGCCCGGCAGGGGCCGGCCCATCGAGCCCGCGCGGACCTCGTCCCCGACCAGGTTGCCGGCCAGGTGCCCGGTCTCCGTTTGCCCGTAGCCGTCGTGGATCTCGAGCCCGGTCGCCTCGCTCCAGGCCTTGATCACCTCCGGGTTGAGCGCCTCCCCGGCGGACACCAATCGACGCAGGGACGGAAGCGGTCGCAGGGTCGCTCGCTTCGCGAGCATCCGGTACTCGGTCGGGGCCTGGCAGAAGACATTCACGCCCTCGCGCTCGATCAACTCGAGCCGCTCGTCCGGGTCGAAACGGGCGTCGTGGATCACCGCCGTCGCCCCGCACAGCCATGGCGCGAGGAATACGTTGCGGGCTGACTTCGACCATCCGGTCGCGGTCGTGCACCACGCGAGGTCGCCGTCCTCGGCCCCGAACCAATGCTCGGCCTGATTCCGCTGCGCGGTCAGGTACCGCTGGGCATGGACGGCGCCCCGAGGTTCGCCAGTCGTCCCCGAGGTGAAGACGATCAGCGCCGGCTCTGAGGGGTCCAGGTCGGCGACCTCGGTCGGGGTTGCCTGCGGCCTGTCCTCGTCGAGGGTGTGGGCGACGTCGGCCATCGTCATCGCCGGCACCCCCTCCGGCAGCTCCGCGAGGAGTCCCTCCTCGCCGACGCAAAGCGTGGGATCGGCCGCGTCGACCCGCAGCTCGAGGTCCCGCCGCCGAAGCTGCGTGCTGCAGGGCAGGGCAACCGCGCCCATTCGCCAGCAGGCGAGCAGCGATAGCACCCACTCGACGCGGTTTCCCGCCAGCGTCATCACCACGTCGCCACGGCCGACGCCACGCGCCGCGAACGCTCCCGAGAGCCCGGCCGAGCGGGCGATCAGCTCGCCGAAGTGCCAGACGCGCCGCTCACCGCCGGCGCCGATCTCCAGCAGCGCGGGCTTCGAGGCAGGAAAGCGCTCGAGGACGTCGGAGATCAGATTCACGGCGCCAGTCTGGCAACGGGGCGCGTTGGTTGACACCCTCGTCGCTGCGCCATAGGGTCGGGTCGTGGCGAGCGCAGGGATCAAGGGGGTCGGAATTGGCCTCGGGCTGGGTGCCGCGCTTGGCGTGCCCGCGGCCGCCCACGTCGAAGTTGTCCGGAACGATCCACCTCGACGGCTTCCTCGCCACCTATGGCCCGGTCGAGATCATGGGCCCGGGGGCAAGGCGCGTGACGATCGATGGAGGCGGGCAGCCGGGAGACGTCTTCGAGGCCCAATCGTCGCCGGCGGGCAACGATGTGTCGATCAGCGGCCTCACGTTCACCGGCGCGGGGAGCGGGGTGGGGGTCGAAAACGTCGAGGCCGACTTGACCCTGTCCAAGGTCACGATCTCCGGTAACGAGTCGACGCAAAGCGGCGGCGGGGTGTTCAGCTCCGGCGGCTCGCTCACGATCGACAGCTCCACCGTCTCGGGCAACGTCACGGAGGAAGAGGGCGGGGGAGTGTTCTTCTTCAGCGGCGGCGGAGGGGAGCTCGTGATTCGGAACTCGACGATCTCGGGCAACTCTGCGGGGATCTACGGAGGTGGCCTCTACCTGAGCGCCACCGATCCCACGACCGCGGCGATCCGAAACTCGACCGTCACCACCAACGTTGCGGGCTCGGCCGCCGGGGGAGGGCTCTATGAGGCCGGCAACGGCGCAACGATCCGCGGCTCGATCATCGCGGGCAACACGGGATCACCGGCCGATCTCGACGACGGCCCGTGGCCGACCTCGTTCAGCATCATCGGCGACAGCAACGGGGCGACGCTGCTCGAGGACGACGGCGGAAATCTCTTCGACCTCGACCCCAACCTGAAGCCGCTTCGGAACAACGGCGGCCCGACCGACACGCATGCGTTCAAGCGCTCGCCGGCGAAGAACGCCGGTCCCTCGGATGCCCCCGCCCAGGACCAGAGGGGAGCGCCGCGCAAGGGCCAGCCCGACATCGGCGCCTACGAATTCAGCAAGTGCAAGGGCGTGATCGTGAACCGGGTCGGAACGTCAGGCCGCGACAAGCTCAAGGGAACCACGAAGAAGGACGGGATCATCGGCCTGGGCGGAAACGACGTCCTCAAGGGAAAGAAGGGAAGGGACGGGCTCTGCGGCGGCCGCGGCAAGGACAAGCTCAAGGGCGGTCCCGGCAAGGACAAGCTGAACGGGGGACCCGGCGAGGACAAGGAGATCCAGTAGTCGGCTACCGGCGGGCGTTCGGCAGGGCGAACGAGTAGCTCACGGCCTCGCTGCCCGCCTCCGCGACGTCGGGGAAGCGAAGGCCGGGCAGGATCGCCACGTCGAAGATCTCCTGCACCAGCTCCTCGAAGCGGAGGAAGCCGACGACGTTGCCGCTCTCGATGTTGATCACCCAGACGCCGCACAGGCGCTCCTCGAGGCGCTCGGTCAAGGGCAACCCGCCGAAGGTCGCGGTCTCACGGACCTGAGACAGCCCCACGAAGGCAAACGGTCCCGCCATGACAAGGCCGCGGGTGAAGCCGGGCAGCTCGGCGACGGTCTCGACCTCGCGGGTGTCGAGATCGGCGACGCCGAGGCCGCCCTTCCCCGACTCGAGCAGCCAGAGGCGGTCGCGGTGCCAGCGGGGTGAGTGAGGCATCGAGAGTCCCGAGAGAACCGTGTCGCCCGACGCAACGTCGATCACGATCCCGCCGCTCGCCTTGTTCTCGCGCCAGCCGCCCTTCTCGTCGGTCTCACCGAGGGCCGTGACGAAGCGAATCTCGTCACCGATCACAGCGAGGCCGTTCAGGTGGCAGCGGTCCTCCGGCAGCAGCTCGGAGATGAACGGCGGCTTCCAGCGCGGGACGAAGCTGTGGTGCGCGTCGAGCGTCGCAAGGCAGGAGAAGTTGGTCGCGCAGACCCAGAGCTCGCCCTTGGCGAAGGCGATCTCGTGGATCGCGATGTCTCCGGTGTAGTGGCGGTTGCGGGGGAGGAAGGCCGCGTCGTGGGTGCCCTTGGGCTCGAGCTTCGGCGCCACCTCGGGGAAGTTGCGGAAGTCCCAGACCTCGGTGCGGGTGCCCAGCGCGAACCGGCCGCGATGGATCGCCAGCCCCATCGGCTTGTCGAAGTTGCGGAAATGCGTGTTGACCCGCCCCTGGTCGTAGCGAGCGGCGATCAGCTTGCCGGTCTGGTAGGTGGAGATCAGCAGGGAGCTCCCCATCTGCTGAAGGAGGGGCGGGAAGCTCCCCGTGTAGACGCTGCGAACGGGTGAGTCCGCGGAGGTCGACTTCCGCCTGCCCGACCCCGGAGGCTGGGCGAGCCACTCGCGGGCGCGACGCGCGAGGTCGTCGGCGCGGGGAAGCATCTGCTCGAGTCCATCGGGCAGGTCGCGCGCCGCCTCGGCGGCCTGCTCGGCGAGCTGCTCGCGCGCCGCCCGCAGCGGCGCCGAGAGCTCCGCGCCGGGCTCGAGCCCGAGAAACCCGCAGAGGCGATCGATCTCCCGCTTCGGGTCCTCGAGCAGGGCCGAGCGATCGACCACGCACCATCGCTCGGGGGCCAGGTTCTCGAGATCGTCGAGCAGGGTTCGCGTGGCGGTGGCCCACTGCTCGGTGACGATCTCGGGCAGGGGGCGGCCAGCGAGCCCGCGCCACCCGGGGATCAACAGGTACGACCAGGGAGGTCCGGGCCAGTCGGGCAGGTCGGGATACGTGACCAGGGTGCCGCGCTCCCAGTCGCCAACCATCTCGGCGAGCGCCTCGCGGGGGTCGCGGTAGACGTAGACGAAGGTGGCGTCCGGAAAGACCGCCGAGAGGAAGGGGATCCGCAGCGCGTTCTTGGGCGTGCCGTCGAGCGGGCGAAGCTGAACGGGCTGACCGTCGTTCTTGGCATCGGCGGGGTCCTGCCCACCGGTCTCGACCTGAGCCTCGGGCGCCGCCCCGTCACCCGCGGCGTCACCCGGATGAATGGTCTCGTGGACGCGGGTGACCAGCTCGGGGCTGGCGTCGGCGATCGTCAGCCGGTTCGAGTCCCACGCTCGCTGAGCCGGGTGGATCTCGGGCAGGTCGTCGAGCGCGCTGCCGTTGTCGCCGCCGGAGAGAACCACTTCCGGCGCCCGCGCCAGGGCACTGACCACCGCGGCGGCCCCCGATCGCGGCGGCGCGACGACGAAGATCGGGCGCGTGATGAGGACTTTCGACTCGGTCGACATCGCTGGCTAGGGCGGAATATGGTCGCAGTCAGCCAGGTGGCCCGCTAGTGCGAGGGCGTGATCGTGAACCGCGTCGGCACATCCGGCAAGGACAAGCTCAGGAGCGGTCCCGGCAAGGACAAGCTGAACGGCGGCCCGGGGAGGGACAAGGAGATCCAGTAGAACACCGCACGTGGGCACGCGAACCAGCTACGCGCCAGGGACGTTCTGCTGGGTCGACCTGTCCACGAGCGACCGCGAGGGCGCGAAGCGCTTCTACGGCGAGCTCTTCGGCTGGGAGTTCGAGGAGCGTCCCGGCGCGGGCGGGACCTACTCGCTGGCGGTAAGCGACGGCGAGGCGGTCGGTGCGCTCGTGGACCAGGCCTCGTCCGAGGTCGATCAGGGCCTCCCGCCGCACTGGAACAGCTACGTGAGCGTCGACGACGCCCAGGCAACCGTGCAGCGCGTGGGCGAGCTCGGCGGGACGGTGCTCGGCGACGCGTTCCCGGCGGACGACGCGGGGGTGATCGGCGTCGTCATCGACCCCGCCGGCGCGACGCTCTTCGCGTGGCAGGCGAAGGAGCACGCGGGCGCCGGGCGAGTGAACGAGCCGGGCTGCCTGTGCTGGAACGAGCTGGCGACGGACGACGTCGAGGCGGCATCGGGCTTCTACGCCGATCTGTTCGGCTGGCGGCTTGAGGAGATCGACACTCAGGGCGGCCCGCGCTACTGGACGATTCGGCACCAGGGCGCGGCCTCGGGCCGTAACGGCGGCGTCCGGGAACTGGGCCCGGCCGAGGCTGGCGCGCGGCCGAACTGGGTGCCCTACTTCGCCGCGGAGTCGACCGACGCCGTCATCGAGCGAGCGCAGGGGCTGGGGGGAAGCACCCTGGTTCCCGCGACCCAGGTGCCGAGCGGGAGGTTCGCGGGCCTGCGTGACCCGCAGGGCGCAGCGTTCTCGATCGCCGACGGCGACTTCGACGAGTAGCGCGCCGACTTGCCTCAGCGAGCGAGCTCGGTGCCGTCGTAGAGCTTCTTCACCCGCACCGTGCCGCGGGGCGCCGCCTGGATGCAGAGCTCGCAGAGGACGCACTCGTCGAGGTTCCCGCGCACGATCCCCACGCGACCGTCTTCGTTGGCGAAGATGTCCACCGGACAGACCTCCTCGAGCTTCGCCGCCAGCTCGGCGTCGCCCGCGACCTGCTGGTCCACCTCGACGTCGATGAACACGCCGTCCACGGCGCCGCCTTCGACCGTCACGCCGCCACCCCCAGGCGCTCCTTGACGGCGCCGGGGATCTCGTCGATCCGCTCCACGATCGGAATTCCGGCGGCCTCGAGGCGGGCGATCTTCTCGGTGGCCGAGTCCTCTCGGCCCTCGACGATCGTGCCGGCATGGCCGAAGCTCATTCCCCGCATCTCCTCGTCGTCCATGAACTTTCCGGCCATGAAGGCGACGATCGGCAGCTCCGAGCCGGCCTGCTCGCGCCAATCGACGAGCTCGGCCTCCATCCGGCCGCCGGGCTCGGTGTAGATCACGATCGCCTCCGTCTGCTCGTCGCGCTCGAACAGCGGCATCAGCTCCGCGTATGTCGAGCCGATGATCGCGTCGCCGCCGATCGAGACCGCGGTGGAGACCCCGAGGCCGGCGGCGGTGAGCGAGGAGGAGATCTCGGTCGTCATCCCGCCAGAGCGCGACATCACGCCCACAGGGCCCGCGGCGTACGCCTTGGCGGCGTCCTTCGCCGGACCGCCGATCCCGCCAATCTTCGCGACGCCGGGGACGATCACGCCGAGGCAGTTGGGCCCGATGATCCGCGCGCCGCGAAGGGCCGCCAGCTCGACCATCTCGGCGACGTCCCGCCGCGGGATGCGCTCGGTGACGATCACGATCAGGCCGATCCCGTTCTCGATCGCCTCGAAGACTGCGTCCTTCGTGAACGCGGGGGGGACCGTGACGACGGCTCCGTCGGGAGGCGAGCCGTGGTGCTCGACGACCTGCTCGACAGTGTCGAAGACGGGGACGCCGTGCACCTCCCGGCCCCTGCGCCCGGGCGTCACCCCGCCGACGACCTTGGAGCCGTAGTCCAGGCACTCCTTGGTCAGGTTCACCGCCTCCCGCCCGGTGATTCCCTGCACGATGAAGCTGAAATCCTCGGTCAGCAGGATCAACCGCGCGTCGCCTCCTCCGCGTCGCGTCCGGGGGCGACGCGGTCCGCGGGGCCCTGGATCTTCTCCACCGCCCGGCCCGCAGCTTCCCACATGGACACGGAGCGATCGCAGTACTCGACCCCGTAGCGGTCGAGGATCTTGTAGCCCTCCTCCTCCCAGGCGCCAGGGATGCGGAAGATCGCGATCGTCTCGGCCGGGTCCTTGCCCAGGCCCAGGCAGGCCTTGATCACCCCGCGGGCGACGATGTCGACCCGGGTGTTGGAGACGATCGACATCATCACCGCGATCTTCTCGACGCCCTCCGTGCGCAGCACCTCGGTCGCCAGCCCCATCGCCTGGGCGACCGACGGGTTGCCGCCGATCTCCGCGTAGTTGGCGGGATCGCCGCCCTGGCTGCGGACGGCGTCGGGGAGCGTGAGCGAGCCGCCGCCGGCCCCGATGACCAGCCCCAGGTTGCCGTGAAAGCCGTGGTCCTTGCCCTGGATCACCCCGCGGTGGTCGGCGGCGTCGATCGCCTTGACGTTGCGCTC
>JBKPFS010000142.1:0-9700 GCA_046728935.1 Actinomycetota bacterium
CGAGCGCAGCGAGCTCGAGCCGGCGCCCGCGCAGGACCTCGGCCGCCGCGGTGAGCGCCGCGGCCCGCTCGATCGCGGGACGTCGGCTCCACTCCGGCGCGGCAGCGGCGGCGGCCGCGACCGCCGCCTGCGCGTCCGCCGATGTGGTCTCGGCCGCGGTGGCCACCCCGCGCTCGGGGTTGCCGGGATCGGTCGAGTCGAAGTCGTCGGCGGGGCGCCGGTCCTCGCCCACCCACACGGGGACGTCGAGCGGCAGCGTGCGGTCGACCTCGGCGAGTGCGGCGGCGAGCGAGGCGCGCTCCGGCGCGCGGCGGAGCTCCAGCGTCGGCTCGTTTCGAAACGGCGGCAGCGCCGAGGGCGGCGATCCGCGGGCGCTCATGGCGCCGCGAGCAGGTCCTCGAGCGCCGCGCCCGACGCGCGCTCGGCGAGGAAGGACTCGTTCGCGGTGTTCTCGAGCAGCCGCCGGACGAGGTAGGCCATGCCGGCGATCAGATCCCCGACCGGGCAGTAGCTGCGCGAGCGGATGCCCGAGTCCGCGAGCGCGCGCGCCAGGTCGTCGCCGAGGCCGCGGAGGGTCTGGAGCTCGAGGGCGTCGTCATCGCCGCCCGTGAGCCGGTTGTAGGCGATCGCCTGGGCGATCGATCGCAGGTTGTGCGTGCCGACGGCCACGCGGACGCTCTCCGGTCGTTCGCGCGAGCGGTCGATGAGGCGCCGGCTCAGCGCCTCGAAGTTTCGGTCCGAGTCCGCCTTGACCTCGAACACCGGCGGCGTCCACCCGTGCTGGCGGGCCTCGACCACCTCGTGGTCCCAGTACGCGCCCTTGACCAGGCGGACGGTGAGAGGGGAGGAGCGGGCGCTGCCCTCGGCCCAGGAGAGGATGCGCTCGAGCTCCGCCGGCGAGTCGCGCAGGTAGGCCTGGAGCACGACCCCGACCGAGGGGCCGTCGCGGAGGTCGGGCTCGTCGAGCAGCTTGAAGAGGAGCTCGCTGGTGGTCTCCCGTGTGTCGAGCGACTCCATGTCGACGTGCAGGTGCGCCCCGAGGTCGCGCGCGGTCCGCAGCAGCGGCCGCAGCCTGCCCGCGCCGTCGTCGATCCCCCGGCGCGGCGCGTCCGGGCGGATAAGGGGAGTGAGCGCGGTGACCTTGACCGAGAGGTTGGCGCGTGGGATCGGGCCCGCGGGATCGCGCTCGAGCAGCGGCCGCGCGGGGAGGCGAGCGTAGGCGGAGGCCAGGGTCTCAAGCGCCTCAGCGCAACGCGCCGCGTAGCGGTCGGCCTCGGCTCGGGTCATCGTCGCCTCGCCGAGCAGGTCGACCGAGCTGCCTACGCCGGCCTTCCACAGCCGGCGCAGCTCGCCGAGGGCCGCCTCGGGCGACTCGCCGGCGATGAACCTGTGGGCCATGTGGCGCACGCCGGCTGCGACCGCCGCCCCAAGGGCCACCCGGCCCGCCTTCGTGTGGGCCGCCTTCATCGCCGCCTCGAGCGGCGGGGGGCGCTCCTCGATCTCGCCCGCGAAGCCGGCCAGATGCTGGGCGAGGTCGTCGAGCGAATCGCAGGCGGGCGTGACGTCGACGAGCCGAAAGAGCGCGGCGCGGAGCTCGCGGTCGCGGGCGGAGAGCTGCATCATCCGCTCGTCGATCGCCCGGATCGGATGCCGGGAGGCGGGAGGGAAGCGCTCGGCGAGGGCCCGGCCGACCTCGCCGATCTCGCGCTCGAGCTCGGCCTCCTCGACGCTCATCGCCCGCGGCTCCACGCCGTTGATTGTCCCGCGCGTGGCAACCCGCGGTACGCACGGCCACTCGCACCCGGCCCGGGGCCAGTTTGAAGGCCGCGCCCCAGCCCCTACACTTGAGGTCGCACGCCGCGCAGTCGCGGGAGGTGAGCCTCTCGAGGAAAGTCCGGACACCAAAGGGCGAGGGCGGTGGGTAACGCCCACCCGGGGAAACCCGCGGGAAAGTGCCACAGAAACACACGGCCGATGGCGCGGCCGCACGTGAGCCGCGTACAGGCAAAGGTGAAATGGTGCGGTAAGAGCGCACCGGCGCCGCGGTGACGCGGCGGCCAGGCAAACCCCGCCCGGTGCAAGGCCAAGCAGGATCTGTGACCCGGCCCGGCGAGATCCAGGTAGGCCGCAAAGATGGATGGCTGCACCAGACAGAATCCGGCTTACAGGCGTGCTAAGGAGAGGCCCCGCTGACCGGGGCCTCTCTATTCATGCTCGGAGTCGGCGGGCGGAACGCGCCCTCCGCGGCCCTCCTCGGGCGTCCACGGCCGCAGCCGGGGAATCCAGCGGTTGACGTTCGCCACGTAGCGCTCGTAGTCGACCCCGAAGCGGCGCACCAGCGCCGGCTCCTCGACGAGCGGTAGGTACACCGCGTTGATCGCCAGGAAGAGCGCGAGCTCGATCGCGATCCCGGTGGCCCGGAGGGCAAGGCTCTCGCCCGCGAGGACCAGAGCGACGCCGACGATCATCGGGTGACGCACGCGTCGGTACGGCCCCGCGACGACGAAGCGCTCGGGCGGATCCCACGGCGCGAGCGTCCCCTTCCCGATCGAGGCGAACAGGCGAACGGTCGTGACGAAGAGCCCCAAGCCCGCGGCGAGGAGCAGGACTCCCGCCACAACGGTCGCCGCCCGCGCCGCTCCGTCGAGCCCCCAGCCGGACGCCCCGCCTCCGGCGACGATCAGCGCCGGGACCACGACGGTGACGGCGAAGGGCAGCGCGAGGATCGCCGCGGCCACGCGCCAAGCACCCGGCGAACGATCGGGGTCCCCGGCCACCCCGGCAGCCTATTTCGGGCGGTCGCCGGGCGTGGGGGAGGAGATGGAGCACTCGTGCCGAATAGCACTCACTAACGCGGCGCTCATAAAACGCAAACTTCCGACGGCTTCTTTGCTAGGGTGCCGCGCTGTTGCAGCTGAATCCCCGCCACATATCCGCGGGGAGCGGGGGACCCACTCGATGAGGGGGATCCCATCGGTCGGGGCGAATCGCAGGCATCTGCCGCGTAGCGCCTTTCTCTTTCGGCGCGAGCCCGTCAGCTAACCCCGTAAGCGACGAAAGAGCGATGGACGACCGCCGCTACCGCCGCGCTGCGGCGAATCAAAACCGAACCGCGCAGAGCTCGATCCGCGCGCGTCCCGACCGCGTCGCCCTCTGGGCGGTGGTGCTGGCGTTCCTCGCCATGGTCGCGGCGGCGACGAGCGCCCACGCCGACTCCGGCGGGGTCGCGGTCGGCGGCGGCGGGACCGACACGACCGCGAGCGGCTGCGCCGACGCCGAGTTCGGCTCGCGCACCCTCGCCCTCGGCGACTGCGGCGACGACGTCACCACGCTCAACTGGATCCTCAACTCGACCAGCTACGACAAGGGCGTGCCACTCACGGGCGAGTTCGGCGACCCCACCGAGGCGACCGTCGAGAGCTTCGAGGAGTCGGCGGGACTCGCTCCCGACGGCGTCGTCGACAAGCAAACCCGCGAGTCGCTCGTTCGCACCCTTCCGAAGCAGCGCGCGACCTGGTACGGGCCCGGCTTCTTCGGCAGCCAGACCGCGTGCGGCAAGACGCTCAAGCGGCGCACCGTCGGTGTCGCCCACCGCCGCCTTCCCTGCGGCTCGAAGGTGGTCGTCCGCTACAAGGGCCATTACCTGCGCACCAAGGTGGTCGACCGCGGTCCCTACGCCCGCAGCGCGCGCTGGGACCTGACCCGGAAGGCGGCCCGACTGCTCGGCCTCACGGTCACGGACAAGGTTCGGGTGGCGAAGGTAACCAAGGGCTGACCCTCTCCGCACCCCACCCCCCGAACGACCAAGGGGCGCCGCGATCGGCGCCCCTTGGCTATTCCGGGGTCGGGGTGAGGGGTGAGCTCAGGCCGCGGACGGCAGGACCGAGGGGTCGGACTGATCCTGCGGCAGCGCGGCCGCGTTGGCGATCAGGGTCTGAAACTCGCTCAGCGCCAGGTGGGCGACCGCCTCGAGCAGCTCCTCGTCGCTCCAGCCGGCCTCCCGCGCCTCCTCCGCGAGGTGCGCGGCGGGACGGCTGTCGGATGAGAGCAGTGCCTCGAGGAAGGCAAGCAGCGCGGCCTCGCGCTCGTCGCCGGAGGTGAAGCCGCGCGCGCGGGAGACCTCGTTGAGGCCGAGGCCGGCGACCCGCGCGCTCTTCGCGTGCTGGGCGATCGAGTAGCTGTCGCCGCGTCGCTCCGCGACCGCGAGGGCGATTCGCTCGCGGGTCGCCGCGGGCAGGACGCCGCCGCGAAGCTCGTGCCGCATGCGGGCGTAGGCGCGAAGCGCGGCGGGGGCGCCCGCGAGGACGCCGATGAACTTCGAGATCTCCCCGCCCGCGGTCTGGACCCCCTTGAGGATCTTGACGCTGCCCTCGGGGGCCGTAAGCTCGTCGTGGATGTCGAAGCGACTGATCTCCGTCTTCACCGTCATCTCGTTTACCCGCCGGTTAGCCCGCCTTTACTTCACTTTTAGCTAGGTACTTACCGCTCGTAAGTTATAGCGCAAAGCCGCCTGTCACGCAATGCGCCAGCCGGTCCCTTGCGGATCAACGGCGCCGGTATGGTTCCGCCCTCATTCGACCCCCCAAACCGCTTCTAGCCCCAGACCGGAGGACCCAGATGGCAGACGCAGACGCTCGCACGGAGACCGCCGACGACGTGATCAAGGCGGTCAAGGACTCCGACGTCCGCTTCATCCGCCTTTGGTTCACCGACGTCCTCGGCCAGTTGAAGAGCTTCTCGATCAACTCATCGGACCTCGACGACGCATTCGAGGGCGGGATGGGCTTCGACGGCTCGTCGATCACCGGCTTCAACCCGATCGAGGAATCGGACATGATCGCGATGCCCGATCCGACCACCTTCGCCGTCCTGCCCTGGCGCCCCGAGGAGCGCGGCGTGGGGAGGATGTTCTGTGACATCAAGGTCCCGGGCGGCGAGCCCTACGAGGGTGACCCCCGCTGGATCATGCGCCGGGCGCTCCAGCGCGCGGCCGACATGGGCTTCGATGCCTACAACATCGGCCCCGAGCTGGAGTACTTCTACTTCCGCTCCGACAAGCCGGAGGACGGCACGCCGGAGGTGCTCGACGAGGGTGGCTACTTCGACCTGACCACGCTCGACGCCGGCTCCGACGTACGCCGCGAGACGATCCTCGCCCTGGAGCAGCTCGGGATCCACGTCGAGTACGCCCACCACGAGGTCGGGCCCTCACAGCACGAGGTCGACATGCGGTTCAAGAACGCGCTCGAGATGTCGGACGACTGCATGACGTACCGGATCGTGGTCAAGGAGTACGCCATGAAGTACGGCTGGCACGCGACCTTCATGCCCAAGCCGCTGTTCGCCGAGAACGGCTCCGGGATGCACGTCCACCAGTCGCTCTCGGCCGACGGCAAGAACGCCTTCTTCGATGCCGACGACCAGTACTACCTCTCCGACACGACGAAGACGTTCATCGCCGGCCAGCTCCGCCACGCTCGCGAGATCGCCCCCCTGTTCGCGCAGTGGGTCAACTCCTACAAGCGGCTGGTGCCCGGCTTCGAAGCGCCCGTCTACCTCGCCTGGTCGCGGCGCAACCGCTCGGCCCTGATCCGGGTGCCGCTCTATCACCCCGGCAAGGAGCAGGCGACGCGAGCCGAGCTCCGCTGCCCCGATCCCGCCTGCAACCCCTACCTCTGCTTCGCCGGCATGCTCCACGCCGGGCTCGAGGGGATCGAAAAGGGCTACGAGCTCCCCGAGCCGATGGAGCAGAACCTCTACCACCTCACCCCCGAGGAGCGCCAGCAGCGCGGCATCGACCAGCTCCCCGAGACCCTCGGCGAGGCGATCGAGATCGCGGCCGAGTCCGAGCTCGTCCTGCGGATCCTGGGCGAGCACACGTTCAAGCGGTTCATCGAGGTGAAGCGCGAGGAGTGGGAGGAATACCGCGTGCAGGTGACGCCCTGGGAGGTCGAGCGCTTCCTGCCGATCCTCTGACCCGGCAGGCCGAAGGGGCTACTGGATTCTGCGGAGCGCCGCCGGGCGCCTGGTCGTCTCCCAGCCGGTGCGGTCGCTTCGGACGACGTAGCGCGGATCGTCCTTGGAGGCCGCGACCGGGCGACCGCCGATCTCGGTGCGGGACGTGAGCCTCCGTCGGACCTTGCCGGTGACCCGGCGGCCGCGGAAGTTCCACTCCACGCGATCGCCGCGCTTGAACTCTTCGGGCATGTGGACCCCTTTCGTCGCCTACTGGGGTCCCAACCCCGCGGGGGCTCACGGCGCCCCACCGGGCGCCTGCCGATTGACGCGAAATCGGCGCACAGCGCCAATAAGGCGTCGGGGGTGCGCTACTCGAGCGTCGAGAGGAGGTAGGCGAGCGCGAAGCCCAGCACGGTGACCAGTCCGACGACGCGCCCGCCCTTCGAGAGCGCCTCTGGAATCATCGTGTCGACCAGCATCGTCAGCACCGCGCCGCCCGCGAACGCCTGCACGAGCCCGACCGCGTTGCCCGAGGCATCGCTCAGCGCCCCGTACCCGATTGCGGCCGCGAGCCCGCTCGCGAGGACGACGAGGACCCAGCTTCGGAGCACCGACGACTCCGGCGCGCCTGCCTGCCGCCTGCCGCTCGCCGAGGAGAGGCCCTCGGGGAGGTTCGAGATGAAGACCGCCAGCAGGAATGGGACGCCGATCGAGCCCCCGCCGATCAGGGTGATCCCGAGCACGGCGGACTCGGGGATCCCGTCGAGGATCGCTCCAAGGAGGAGGGCGCTTCCCGAGTCGCTCGGCTCGTGGCCGCTCGAGCTCATCCGGTGCCTCGCCCCCTGGCGCTCGATCAGGACGTCGCCCGCGTAATAGCTGAGCGCCCCGAGCGCGAGGCCGATCGTGACGGCGTCCGCGCCGCCGACCTTGAACGCCTCCTCAGTGAGCTCGAAGGCGAGGGCGCTGATGAGCGTCCCCGCCCCGAAGGCGAGCACGAGCCCGATCACCCGCGGCGAGACCGAGGCGCGCAGCCCGATCGCCGCCCCGACTAGCAGGGAGGAGGCGGCGGCGACGCCCCATGCCGCGGCTTCCAGCACGCGCCAACGCTAGCCGCCGTGGCGGCGGCCGGCTCTATCGGCGCTCGCGGAAGCGGCGGAGCGCCACGGTGGCGGCGGTGCGGGCGTTCACCAGGCCCGTGGCCGCACGCTCCCCGACCGAGCCCTGGGCCGGCAGCACACCCAGTTGCTGGGCGAGCGCCATCCCGTTCGTGTAGGCGTTGTTCTCGACGATCTGACCGTCGGCGACACGGAGCATGTCGCAGCCCTCGAGCTCGACCCTTGCGCCATTCGGCGCGAGACCCTGAAAGCGCCCCGGACCCGTGAAGGTTCCCGTTCCACGCCAGCGCACGGCGGCGTTGTCACCGCTCGCGGCGATCTCGAGGATCTCGAGTTTGAAGTCAGGGAAGGCAGCGAACATCTCCGAGAACCACGCGCGGATGCCGTCCGGCGCGACGGCGTCGAAGATGCCGTGAAAGTGATCCGGGGACCCTTCTCGCCACAGCGCCACGGCGGCGTCCAGGTCCTGGCGGGCTAGCGCCTCGAAGTACTCGCGGGCGATCGTCTTCGCGCCCTTCTTGCGCGTTCGCTTCGGCGTCGTCGTCGTCTCGGGCACGGCTGGAATCTATCCCTCAGCGGGCGAGGGAGGCCGCCAAGTCCTCGGGCTCGGTCACCGGCCGCTGGCATGCGAAGTGCTCGCAGACGTACGCGGCGGGCCGTCCTTCGACCGCGGTCCGCTGCCGCATCAGCTCGGGCCGCTCGGTTCCCTCGGGGCCCCCGGCGAGCACCAGGTGAGGCCGAAAGGCGCCGCGGACCACGGCGGCGAGCTCCCCGAGGCCGTCGGCGGGAGACCCGTTCGCCGCCGGCGGAGCGACCAGCGCCACCTCCTTCACCGTCGCGAAGTGGAAGTCGAAGGCCCGCAGCAGGTGGGCGACGGAGCTCGGGTGGCTCGCCGCGACGCGGTGGAAGAGCCGGAAGACGGAGACCGCGTGCCGCTCGTACTCGTGCTCTCCGGTCAGCGCGGCGAGGCGCAGCAGGCCGAACGCGGCGGAGGAGTTGCCCGAGGGGATCGGATGGTCGTCGACGTCCTTGCGGCGCGCGATCAGATTCGCGTGGTCGGCAGCGGTCGTGAAGAAGCCGCCGCGCTCAGAGTCCGCGAAACGCTCGATCATCGTCTCCGCGGTCTCGCGCGCGGCGTCGAACGAGCGGGCATCGAAGCCGGCCTCATAGAGGGTCAACATCGCCTCGACGAGATAGGCGTGGTCCTCGAGGTACGCGGGGAACTTCGCCTCGCCGTCCTTCCAGGTGCGAAGCAGGCGGCCGTCCGCGTCGCGGAGCTCCGACCACAGGAACTCGGCGCACTCCGTCGCCGCCTCCAGGTAGTCGGGCCGCTCCAGGGCAGCCCCGGCCTCCGCGAGAGCGCCGACCATGAGCGCGTTCCACGAGCAGATGCGCTTGTCGTCGAGACCGGGCCACACGCGCTTCGCCCGGGCCTCGTAGAGGGCGGTCCGTGCCTCCTCGAGACGCGGTGGCTCGTCGGCCTCGCCGCCAGCGGCGAGATGGAGGATGTTGCGGCCCTCGAAGTTGCCCTGCTCGGTGACCCCGTAATACGCAATCACGTCCGGGGCGAGCTCCCCGAGGCCGGCCGCCTCGAGGGTCTCGCGCATCTCCGCCGGCGTCCAGACGTAGAAGCGGCCCTCCTCGCCCTCCGAGTCGGCGTCGAGGGCCGAGTAGAAGCCCCCCTCGGCGCCGCGCATCTCGCGCAGCGCCCAGTCGAGGGTGCGCTCGCAGACCGTGCGCCAGCGCTCGTGGCCGAGCGCCTGCCAGCCGTGGAGGTAGGCCCGGGCTAGCAGCGCGTTGTCGTAGAGCATCTTCTCGAAGTGGGGGACGAGCCAGGCGCCGTCCACCGAGTAGCGGGCGAAGCCGCCGCCGATCTGATCGTGGATCCCACCGGCGGCCATCGCGTCCAGCGTCACCTCGACCACGTCGGTCACCCTCCGGCCGAGCAGGAGGTCGAGCGCCGAGGCCGGCGGGAACTTCGGCGCCCCGCCGAAGCCGCCATGGCGCATGTCGGCCTGCATGCGCAGCTGCCGGACCGCCCCGGAGACGATGTCCTCCGACAGCAGCTCGGTCGACGGCTCCATGTGGCCCACCGCCCCGAGTTGCGCGCGGATCCGCTCCGCCGCAGCGTCGATCCGCTCGCGCTGGGAGCCCCAGGACTCGGTCACCGCCTCCATCACCACGCGAAAACTCGGCATCCCCTGCCGCGGCTCGGGCGGGAAGTAGGTGCCGCCGTAGAAGGGGACGCCCTCCGGGTCGAGGAACGCCGTCAGTGGCCAGCCGCCGTGGCCCGTCATCCCCTGCACCGCCTCCATGTAGATCGAGTCGACGTCGGGCCGCTCTTCGCGGTCGACCTTGATCGGCACGAAGTGCTCGTTCATGTAGGCCGCTGTCTCCGGGTCCTCGAACGACTCCCGCTCCATCACATGGCACCAGTGACAGGACGAGTAGCCGATCGAGAGCAGGATGGGCTTGTCCTCGCTCCGCGCTCGGTCCAGGGCCTCCTCGCCCCAGGGGTACCAGTCGACCGGGTTGTCCTTGTGCTGGAGGAGGTACGGGCTGGTTTCAGCGGCCAGACGATTGGCCATGCGACCAGGCTAGCGAGCGGCCGACCGCTCCCTTTCCCA
>JBKPFS010000143.1:0-9800 GCA_046728935.1 Actinomycetota bacterium
AATGGGCACCAGCGCCGATTTTGAGCCTTCAGACGCGACCGCTGATCGATCTGTCGAAAACGAAAACCCCGCCGATAGCGGGGCTTTCTCCGATGGGCGCGGCTGGTTTCGAACCAGCGACCTCTCGCGTGTGAAGCGAGCGCTCTCCCACTGAGCTACGCGCCCTCGGGATCAGTCTATGACGCCTGACCCAGGCGTGGGTCAATCAAATATCGGTCGGTCGCCGGGTGGCTCCACGCGAGAAAAATTCCGAACCCGGGCTCCTGGCGCCCTACTCCGACAGACCGGCGGCTTTGAGCGCCTGCGCACGGTCGGTGAAAGTCCTGACCTCGATGCCCTTCCCCCCGCGCGCCTTGATCAGCCAAAGCCCACTCGGCCTCGATCTCTGTTCCGAACTCCTCGCTTCGGGCTATCACCCGAACGACCGAGATCACCTGCTCCTCGTCGACATCAATGACGTCGACGGGTCGACTCTGACCTCAGGGAACACCTCGCCCAGACGATCGAGGTATTCACGCCCCCCGGCATGGCCACGGTAGTTCCCGGGTTCCATCGATTCCCGGGGTGGGTGCCACTCGACTTCCGGATCGAGGAAGGGAAGGATCGCCTCGGCTCCGCCCTCATTCCAGGCACGGGAGGCTCGCCATGCAAGCTCGACGTTCTCCCGCGACATCGCCTACTCCCCGGTCTGGTCGCCGGGTGCGTCGTCGACCAGCCGGCCACGGCGACGCACCGAGATCCGCCGTCTAGCTGTGTCGAGATAGGCCTCGCTCGCGGCCGCATCCTGCGCGTCACTCAGCTTGTCGCCGACATACGCGAGAAGCTCCACCAGAGCGACACCGAGTTCTTGGCGTCGTCGATAGGCGGCTGCGACGAGAGCCGCCATCGCGAGCGCAAGCATGAGCCTCGGAGGCGACATCGCCTGCCCAGTATCTCGCGCCCCCGGGGTGGGGAGGGAACCCATGAGCGATCGACCGACCGCCGGGCTGGGCGATGGCGAAAACGGGGCCGCGGTCTCTCCCTTCAGCCAGCCCGTCCAGCGGGCGGACTTCAAGGACCGCCGCGCTGGCTCGGGCCGAGCTGTCGAAGCGGACAGGTAGGGTGGGCTGGACCGTGGAGGCCGTGGCGATGATCGGCTCAATGGTGATCTGCTTTGTCGCCTGCCTGACCCTTTGTCGCCTGCCTGACCCTGATGTTGACCATCAAGAACGAGTGCCCAAGGTGCCGCAGGAAGGTCGACCGTTGGGTAAGGGCCTGCCCGTTATGCGCCGAGCCCAAGTGGTATCTCCCCCATTTCTGGACCCGCGTGAGCGCCCTACTCTGCTAGCCCGGCGGCTTCGAGGGCTTCGGCTCGGTTATCGAAAGATCGAAAACGAATGACCGTGCCATCACGCAAGTCCACGAGGTGTACGAATGGAGCCTCCAGTTCGAGGCCCTGACGTGCCTTCGTATGGAAGCGGACGAAAGCCACGACGAGATCACCCGCTGCCCGCGTCCCTTCGATCTCGATGTGGAGTTCCGCCCACGGTTCGATGATCAGCCGCCAGAACTCGCGGACGCCGTCGTGTCCGTGGTAGGTCCCTTCGGTACCGGGGAAGCGCGTCGTCCCGAACATCGTCCACTCGATTTCGGGATCGGCCAGCGCGATCACGGCGTCGAAATCCCGTCGGTTCCAGGCGTCGTAGGCACGGCGAACCGTTTCCACGTTCTCCTGCGACATCGCCTACTCCGCTAGCCCGGCAGCTTTGAGGGCCTGTTCCTCGCGGGCGTAGATGTCCAGCCGGGTGACCTTCTGGCCGCGGAGCGTGTGTACAAACCAAAAGTCGGCCTCGATTGGAACGCCGCTCTCGCTGCCGACGGCGCGCTGATGGAGGCGGGCGATGACCTGGGTGTCGTTGGCGTCGATCAATTCCTCGACGGCGAGCGTGAACTCGTCGAAGTCCTCGATCCAGCTGGCAAACCCCTGCAGGAATCCCTCCCGCCCGTGCCAGCTTCCCGCATCCGGCTGGGGGGCGGCGCGGTGCGTGATCAGCTCTGGGTCGGCTGCCGCGAGCATTCCCGTGAGGTCCCCACGCTCGTAGGCCTCATATCCCTGGCGAACGATCTCCACGTTCTCCTGCGACATCGTTGCTCCTATGTCAACGCCAACGCCGGAGTTGGCATCTCAATCTCTTGCAAATTGGGAGAGATAGAGATCATTCTCTCGGAGGAGGAAGCACGGAGCCTGCGCCAGACGGCTCGGGCGATGTGGCGCTTCAGGCACCGCAGGGCCTCCCTGCGGCTCTTGCCCTCCGCCCGCTTGTGTTCGAGGTAGGTTCGCGCCGGCGGGTGCAGGCGGGCCTGGGTGACGGCGATCCGGTGCAGGACCAGGTTCAGCTGGCGGTTGCCCTTGCGGTTCAGGCGATGGCGCTGCTGGCGACCGGAGGAGGCGTCCAGGGGCGCCGCTCCGGCGAGCATCGCCAGCTTGGCGTCGGAGGCAAACCGCTGCACCCCGGCCACCTCGGCGATCAGCTTGGCGGCGGAAAGCGTGCCGCACCCCGGTAGCTCAAGCAGCTCGGGTGCGCGGGCGCGGACGAGGGCTGAGAGCTCATCCTCGGCCGCCTTGATCTCCCTTGCCAAGGAGCGCAGGCGGCGAAGCTGGCAACGGGCGATCCTCACCCGGGAGGTCTGCTCCAGCCGCGCCAGCCGCCTCGCGAGCCGCTCCATCCAGGCGCTGCGACCGAGACGTCCCCGGGGCACCTCAAGCGTCGGATCGACGTCGTGAAGGTGCCAGCGCAGGCGGTTGACGATCCGGTTTGCCTCGCCGACGAGGTCGTCGCGGTGGTCCGCCAGGAGCTTCACCTCAAGCTCCGCGCCGGCGAGGCGGGCCTCCGGGAGCCCCGGCTCGCGCAGCGCCGCGCGGGCAACCGCGAGGGCGTCGATCGCGTCGGACTTGCCATAGCTGCGGGAGCTGCGGCGGTTCTGGCCCATGAGCTTCGGGGCCACCCGGACGACGCGCTCGCCGTGGCCGATCAGAAAGCGCTCCAGAGAGCCGGAGACATGGCGGCAGTCCTCGAGCGCGAACAGGCGCTCGGGGTCCAGTTCTCGAGCCCAGTGAAGGAGCTCCTCATGGCCTGGCTGGCGGGCGTCCACCGTGAGCTCGCCTCGGTGCTCACCGGTGGCCTGGGTCACCGCGACGGCGGTGTGGGTTCGCTTGTGCGGGTCGATCCCGATTACGATCATCCGGTCCCCTTTCGGTTGTAGTGGCAGAAGGGCGGACCGCCGGCGGACATGCCTTGGTGGGGGCTTCAATGCCAAGCTCCTATCGGGTCACGCTGGCGTTCCTCGGTGGGCGACGGGCGACAGAACGATGTCCGGTCAGCCCGCAGGCGACAGCGCAGTATCGGGTCAGCCCGTCGCCGCGCCGAGGCTATGCCGGACGGTCGACGTCATCCGCCGCGTCCGTGGAGAACGACCCTGCCACCAAGCCCGCGCAGTATCTCGCGCGAACTAAATCGCCATCGGCTAATGAGCATGCGGTCGGGGTCGGTCTTACCCCGCGAGCCCGGCGGCTTCGAGGGCTTCGACCTCCGTCGCACAGTTGCGCCACCAAACGCATTTTCCCTCGCGCCACCTCAGTGGCTGCCAGAAGGGATCGATGAGTTGCGCTCCGCTGCCAGCGCCATGGCCCCAACCCCGGATGTGGGCGAGGGTGACGTCGCCGAGGTCACGCAACTCCTCGATGTCGATCTTGTAGTCGGGGAAGACGCCGAGGAAGTTGTCCCACCACCGGCGCAGTCCCTCGTACCCCCTTGAAAGGCGCCCTCCATCGCAACCAGGCGTGTTCTCCTGCGACATCGCCCACGCAGTATCTCGCCGTGGCCGGGTGGGGCAACCCCGAGCTATTGCGGGAAGCGGCTCGCGAACAGGGCGTATCGATGGCGCAGGCTGACCGCCGACTCGAACCTCCTAGTAGCTGATTTGCCGGGTGGTGGTGTCCTCGACGGTGTTGACCAGCGTCCCCCCAACGAAGGATTTCGGGCTCACCACACGGTGATCGATGTCAGCGTTCCGCTCGCGTCCTAGAACCGCCCGGTGCCACCGGTGACGGTCGTGACGATCGTGGTCTCGTGGGGGGCGGTGGGATCGACGCCCATCGACTCCAACGCGAAGCTCCCGGTCAACTGATCCCCGTTCGCGGCCACGATTATTTGTGTGCCGCTGGCGAAGGTCTCTGGCGGAATGATCGCGGCAGTCCCTTCGAGGCCATTGGTGTACTTCCCGATATGGGCGGCCACGCCGGTGACGTCGGAGGTAAGCCCAGTCCCGCAAGCGTGAGGCTGACGATTCCCGAGATCGTGCCCCTAACGGGCCGATCGGTACCCGGCTAGCGCCGCTCGTCGTGGAACATCGCGAGTGCGTGGGCCCCGGCAGGGTGTGCGCGGAGCTCCAGGACGACGGCGGCCATGGTCGCGGGCAGGACCTCGGGCTGTGGCAGCGGGACCCCGTACTCGGGCGGCATCAGCACCGCCGCTGCGAGCGCGGCGAAGGTCAGATCGGCGGCCGTGAAGCTCTCTCCGCATAGATAGGGGCGCCCATCGCCGAGCCGCTGGGCGACGGCGTCGAAGACCGCGCGCACCTCGCCCTCGGACTGCGCTGCGGCGGCCGGCGTGACGCCGAGAAAGCGATCGATCCAACGCATGATCGCCGGGTAGGTCAGGCGTAACGCGCGGCGCTCCCAGTCGGGGACGCCGGTGCATCCGTAGGCCATCGCCAAGTCGCGACGTCCGCGTATGCCGTTGTACATCCACAGTCGCCCATGCGGCCCCAGGCGTTGGTCGAAGTCGCGCTCAAGCGCCCGAACCTCTGCGGCAGGGTCGGGATCGTTCGGGTACAGGCGCCGGTCGGGCGGCGCGCGCGCGTCGGCCTCATCCACGATCTCGGCCGAGTCCGCCAGCACCCGATCGGCGCAAACGAGCACGGGGACAGTTGTCCCGCCACCTGAGCGACGCGCCGCCATGCGATGGATGAGCTGCAGATGCGCGCGCTCCCTGTAAGGGACGCCCGCTCGATCCAGGGCCCAGCGAGCCTTCTCGCAGTAGTGGCTGATCGGAATCGTGATCAGGACGCACGGCGGTCCGTTCGCATTCATCGGAATGGATGATCCGAAATACACTTGCCTCATGCCGGCCTGCGCCATGTGCGGCGGGGCGAACGCGGGGGACGCGCGCTATTGCGCACACTGTGGTACGGCGCTCTCGAACGCCGCCCCCGCGCGCGTCAGCGCCCGCAAGGTCGTCACGATTCTGTTCTCGGATGTGCGCGGCTTCACCGAGCTCGGTGAGCGCCTCGATCCCGAGTCGCTGCACGAGCTCATTGGGCGTTGGTTCCACGAGAGTCATCGCGTGATCGCGCGCCACGGCGGCACGGTCGAGAAATACATGGGCGACGCCGTGATGGCGGTCTTCGGGGTCCCGGTCGTCCACGAAGACGACGCGCTGCGGGCCGCGCGGGCGGCGCTCGAGATGCGCAAGACGCTCACTGACCTCAACCAGGAGCTCGCACGCCGCTGGGGCGTCCAGCTCGAGGTGCGGACGGGCGTCAACACCGGCGAGGTGGTCATCGGAGAGGCTCCCGGCGGCGCGCCAACCACGCACGGCGACACGGTCAACATCGCCCAGCGACTTGAGGCCTCGGCGTCGCCCGGCCAGGTGCTAATCGGTGAGGAAACAGCGCGGATGGTGGGCGCCGCCGCGCACCTCGATCGGGTGGATCCGCTCGCGCTGAAGGGCAAGGCAGCGCCGGTCTCCGCCTGGCGCCTCGTGGCGATCGCTTCCGAGGCCGCCGAGCCACGGGACCGCGCGATCGCGCCGTTCGTCGGTCGTGAGGCCGAGCTTCATCTCCTAAGCAAGACCTTTGACGACGTCGTGGCAACGCGAGAGCCTCGCTTGGTCACGGTCCTCGGCCCGGCTGGTATCGGCAAATCTCGCCTGGTGCGCGCGCTTCAGGTCAATTTGCGCGACGAGGCTACGACGGTGGTCGGGCGTTGCCTGCCCTACGGCGACGGGGTCGCGTACTGGCCGGTGGCCGAGATCGCGAACCAGCTCGCGGGAGGCGCCAGCGAGACAGCGCTCATCTCGGCCGCCGCCGGCGCCGGGACGGACGATGAGCCGGAGTTGGTCGCCGCCCGGGTGGCGCGTGCCGCCGGCTTCGTGCCGGGGGCCGTGACCGCCGAGGAGACTCGGTGGGCGGTGCGCAAGCTGCTGGAGGCCGTCGCGCGCCAACGCCCGCTCTTGGTGGTGATCGAGGACATCCAGTGGGCCGAGCCCATCCTCCTCGACCTTCTCGACCACCTCGCGACGCTCGCTGCCAACGTCCCGCTTCTACTCGTGTGCCTCGCCCGACCGGAGCTCTTGGAGGAGCGCTCCTCCTGGACCACGGTGGGCGGCGAGCGCAATGTCGTCGTGCCGCTCGAGCCGCTTTCGTCAGCGGAGTCGGGCGAGCTCCTCGAGCAGACCGCAGGAGGCGCTGACCTTGCCGCCGAGGAGCGTGCGCAGCTGCTTGCCACCGCCGAGGGCAATCCATTCTTCCTGCAACAGATGGTCGCGATGCGAGCGGAGATGCGTGAGGACGCCGTCGGCATCCCGCCGACGATCCAGGCGGTGCTCACGGCACGCATCGACCGTCTCGGTGCCGGAGAACGTGCGGTCATCGAACGGGCGGCGATCGAGGGACGCACCTTCCACCGCGGCGCCCTCGCGGAACTGCTGTCAGGGGAGGAGCGAGACGCGCTCGACGCGAACCTGGATGCGCTCATTCGCCGCGAGCTGATCCACGCCGCCAGGCCCGACTTCGAGGACGAGCAGGCGTTCCGCTTCAACCACATCCTGATCCGCGACGCGACTTACGGCGTGATTCCCAAGCAGGTGCGCGCCGTTCTTCACGAGCGCCATGCGGGGTGGCTGGAGCGTCGGGCCCGCCTCGATTCCCGGGACCACGCGGAGCTCGCCGGCTATCACCTCGAACAGGCCTTCCGCTGCCATTTGGAGCTCGAGCCGGCTGCGCGGGAGAGCTACCGACCGCTGGCGGTGAGGGGCGGCCGTCACCTCGGGGCCGCCGGACGCGCCGCGGTCGCCCGCGACGACCTGCCGGCTGCGATCGGTCTATTCGAGCGTGCGGCGGCGCTGCTGCCCGCCGACGACGGCGTCCGCGGCGCTCTCCTGCCCGAGCTGGGCGCGGCGCTGACCGAGGCGGGGCGCCTGCCGCAGGCGGAGCGGGTGCTGGACGGCGCCGTCGCCGAGGGCGCGGCGCGCGGCGACGCGAGGGCCGAGGCGCACGCTCTGGTCGCCCGTCTGTTCGTCCGCCTTCAGGTGGACACCGAAGCGGGCACCCGCGAGGCGCGCGAGCGGTTCGACTCGCTGCTGGCAACGTTCGAGGACGCGGGCGACGATTTGGGGTTGGGGCGTCTCTGGCGGCTGCGAGCGCTCGTGCACTGGATCGAGGCGCGCTCAGGCGACGCCGATGCCGCGTGGCGGCGTGCGGTGGAACACGCCCAACGGGCGGGCGACGAGCGAGGTTGGTCGGAGGCGCTGAGTTGGCTGGCCTCCTCGGCCGTCCATGGACCAGCTTCTGTGGACGATGGGATCGCCCGCTGCGAGAGCATCCGCCAACAATTGAGCGGTCATCGTCGCGACCAGGCCCTAGTCCTGGATCACCTCGCCGGGCTTCGGGCGATGCGGGGCGAGTTTGCCACCGCGCGCCGGCTGCTCGCTGAACGAGAGGAGACAATGGCCGAGCTCGGGGTGACGATGATGCATACCGCTGTCTCCCACGACGAAGCCTTCGTAGCCTTCGCTTCCGGCGACGTTGCGGGTGCGGAGGCCGTGCTGCGCGAAGGGTACGAACGGCTGGCGGAAATGGGCGAGAAGGCGCTGCTGGCGACGACCGCCGCGATGCTCGCCCAGATCATCTATGAGCAGGGGCGTCTCGACGACGCTTGGGCGTTCACGGAGGTGGCAGAGGAGGCGGCCGCCTCCGATGACCTTTCGGCGCAGATCCTCTGGCGGGGCGCGCGCGCCCGGCTACTCGCGCGGCGCGGCGACATGTCGGAGGCAAAGCGATTGAGCTCGGAGGCGGTCCGCCTGGCGGCGCGCACGGATTGGCTGACTGATCACGCAGACGCGCTGCTGTCGCGGGCTGACGTGCTGCGGATGGCCGGTGAGTCGGAGGCGACGGCGAACGCAGTCCACGAGGCGGCCGCGCTCTACGAGCGAAAAGGCAATACGGTCGGTGCTCGACGCGCCCGCTCAATGTTGGCCGCTCAGACACCTGCGTGAGCGCCGCACGTCGCCCCGGGGGGAAGGTCGAAGTTCTCTCGACCGCGCTCAACAGACCGCCGAGGGGGCGACGGCGCGCGGCATGAAGTCGTGAGCGGCCTACTCCGACAGCCCGGCAGCTTCGAGGGCTTCATCCCGGTCGAGAAAGACCTGTCGCGTGATCATGCCGTTACCGAACCAGAGGACCGTCCAGCCGTGGATCTGGGTGTCCACGCCGCTGGCCCTGCCGCGTCCCGTCACGAACAGGCGGGCGAAGACCCGGCCATCACGCGTCTCGGTGATCTCGTCGGCCTCGACGTGGAGGCTCTCCCGGGCTCCAGGACGTGGTTGACCCACTCGCGGAGCTCCGCTCTGCCGCGGTAGATCCGGGCAGGCTCCGACCAGAACATCGAGTTCTCTCATTCACCGTCCGGGATGGCACGGGCGACGACCGCGTCAGCGTCTCGTCGGTTGAAAGCCTCGATCTGTTCCTGGGCGATCTCGGCCCCAAGAAAAACTTCGGCGCCGTCGTCACCTAACCGTCTGTGGCCGAGCCGATTCGGCCAGCGGGCATCGCGGCAACTGCAGCCCATTCAATTGGCACCGCACCTGCTGTGGTGCCATAACCGAGTTCAACCGTGCGTAATCGAGCCTCATCCGGGAACCGCTCAAGCCGACGGCGGGGGCCCAGAAACCAGCTCTTCAAGTGGGATTCCGGACGTTTCGTCGGCGACGTCTAGCTCGCGTGTGAAGCGAGCGCTCTCCCACTGAGCTACGCGCCCGGTTTGGTGATCATAGGAGGGCGCCGCGGGTATCTGCCGCGGAGATGGCGCCTTCTTTCGGCATATCCGAAGGAAGCGCCAGACGGCGCCGAGGCGCCGCGGGCGAGACGGCAACGAGCGAAAGGAGACGTGATGCCGGTCAGAACAGCGCAGGCGGAATGGAGTGGCGACCTGCCGAGCGGCGACGGGAAGATGGAGTTCGGCGGTGGCGCCTTCTCCGGCGCGTACTCGTACGGATCCCGGTTCGAGGAAGGCGTGGGGACGAACCCCGAGGAGCTGATCGCCGCGGCGCATGCCGGCTGCTTCTCGATGGCCTTCGCGGGCGCGCTCGCCCAGGCCGGTCACGTTCCCGACTCGGTGCGGACGACCGCGCGGGTAAGCCTCGACAAGGACGACGGCGCGTTCTCGATCACCCGGAGCAGGCTCGAGACCGAGGTCAGCGTCTCCGGGGTCGATGAGGACGAGTTCCAGCGCCTCGCCGACGACGCGAAGGCGAACTGCCCGGTCTCACGGGCGCTGGGTGCGATCGACGTCGAGCTGGAGGCGCGACTGGCCTGACCCCTGCCACCCGGCACCTGCGCTAGCTAGCTGTAGTTCGTAGCCAGGTTGTTCCCGACCAGCTCGCTTAAGCGGGCTGCCGGCGGGCGTTTGCCGAGGGAGCCGTGCTTGCGACGGTAGTTGTATCGCTCGAGCCAGGGTCGCAGCTGTGCTCGGCGCTCGGCCG
>JBKPFS010000144.1:0-7999 GCA_046728935.1 Actinomycetota bacterium
ATGCCGGAGGAGGGACTCGAACCCCCGACACGCGGATTATGATTCCGCTGCTCTAACCGACTGAGCTACTCCGGCGGGCGATCAATCGTAGCGGCGGTGGTCGGGTGCGCAGGTCGGCGTCGAGGGGCTCGCGGCCCGCGCTCAGTAGGCTCGCGACGTGCCGGAGCCGCATCCTCACGACATCGACGGAGTCGCCACCTTCATCGGATTTCGGTGGGAGGCGCCGGACCGGGTCGAGAGCTACTCGATCTTCCCGCGCGAGCGGCTGGCCGGGCGCGACCGCAGTGCGGAAGGATCCCCATCCACGTGAGCGACGATCTCGATCGCGCCACCAGCGCCGTGATCCACGACTGCCTCGGCGTGCGCGAGGGTGAGGAGGTGCTGGTGGTCTGCAACCCCGCGACGATCGGGATGGGCGAGCGCCTTCGCGGAGAGGCAGGCCGAGCGGGCGCCGACGGCGTCCTGATGCTGATGGCTGAGCGCGAAGCCCACGGGGCGGAACCGCCCGCTGCGGTCGCGGGGGCGATGCTGGCGGCCCACGTCGTGCTCGCCCCCACCGTCCAGTCGCTCTCCCACACCTCCGCGCGAAAGGCCGCGAACGAGGCCGGCGCGCGCATTGGGACGCTCCCCGGGGTCACCGAGGAGATGCTCGCGAGGGTGATGAGCGCGGACATGGGGGAGCTCAGGCGCCGGAGCGACGCGGTCGCCGAGGCGCTCACCGCCGGCTCGGAGGCCTGGATCACCTGCCCGAACGGCTCCGACCTGCGCCTCTCGCTCGAGGGTCGCGAGGCGATCTCCGACTCCGGCGAGCTCACCTCACCGGGAGCGTTCGGAAACCTGCCATGCGGCGAGGGCTTCATCGCCCCCGCGAGCGCCGAGGGAAAGCTCGTCGTCGACGGGACGATCGGCGGCATCGGCACCCCCGATCCGCCCAGCGAGCTGACGGTCGAAGGCGGTCACCTCGTTGGCGCCACCGGCGCGCTCGGCGAGCAGCTGCTCGGGGAGCTTCGCGCCGCAGGCGAGGGCGGTACATACATCGCCGAGCTCGGCGTCGGCACCAACGAGAAGGCGATGCTGACCGACAACCTCCTCGAGGACGAGAAGATCCTCGGCACCGTCCACGTTGCCTTCGGCGCCTCGGCGGGCATCGGCGGCACGGTGCAGGTGCCGATCCACATCGACTGCGTGGTGATGCGCCCGGAGCTGAGCGTGGACGGGCGCACCCTGCTGCGCGACGGCGAGCTCCTCGTCTAGTCCTTCGTGCTCGCCGTCCCGAACTTCTCCGAGGGCACCGACGACGATGCGATCGCGGCGATCTCCGAGCAGTTCGCCCGCGGGGCGGCGGTGGTCGACCGGCACTCGGACGCGATCCACAACCGCACCGTGCTGACCCTCTCGGCGCCGCCGGGCTCGCTCCCCGGGGCGCTGCTGAGCGGCGCGCGCGCGTGCGTCGAGCGCATCGACATGCGAAAGCACGAGGGCGCGCATCCCCGCATCGGGGCACTCGACGTCTGCCCGGTCGTCTGGCTCGGCGAGCGCGAGCGATCGAGCGCCCGCGAGCAGGCGCTGGAGGTCGCGATCGGCATCGGCGACCTCGAGGTGCCGGTGTTCCTGTACGGCGAGCTCGCCTCGGACCCGCGGCGGCGCGAGCGCGCGTTCTTCCGCCAGGGCGGGCTGGTGGAGCTGGCGCGGCGCATGGGTGCCGGCGAGGTCCAGCCCGACTTCGGGCCCTCCGAGCCGCACCCGAGTGCCGGCGCGACCCTCGTCACCGCCCGCCCGCCGCTCGCCGCCTTCAACATCGAGCTCGACACCGGCAACGTGGATGTCGCCCGGGCGGTGGCCGCCGACCTTCGCGAGAGCGGCGGCGGGCTCGGCGGGGTGCGGGCCGTGGGCATCGATCTTGACGGCACCGCCCAGATCTCCACGAACATCCACGACCCGAGCGCGGTGCCGCTAGGGACGGTGATCGAGCAGGTTCGCGCCCTCGCCGCGGCCCACGGTGCCCGCCCGGTGGCGGGCGAGGTCGTCGGCCTGGTGCCGGAAGCGGCGCTTCGCGAGCTCCCCAATGACGTGCCGCTGCGCGACTTCGACCCGGCGCTGCACGTTCTCGAGCGCCGACTCGCGCTCCGTCCCTAGCCCTCCCTTAGCATCCCGCGGCATGGCGCAGACCAGACGCAGGCGGCGGCGAAAGCACCGCGGCACGCAGACCGGGCGCATCGACCGAAGCGGCGGGCGCCGGCGGCCCCGGACGCGCGAGGAGGCGAAGGCCCAGGCCCGGCGCCGCCAGGTGGAGAAGCGCGATCTCCCGCCGAGCTGGGGGACGGCATTCAACCGCGGTCTGATCGGCGCGGCGATCTTCTTCGCCCTGATCTACTTCGCCTTCGACCAGCCGCTCGGGGGAGCGCTCGGGCTCGGAATCCTGATGCTGGCGATCTACGTGCCGCTCGGCTATTACGTCGAGCACTTCTTCTGGCGCCGGCGCCAGAAGCAGCGGGGACGCGCCCGCTAGCAGTACCCTCGATCGCCCATGGACGTCCGCTGCTTCACCGTCGGCCCGGTGGCCGAGAACTGCTACGTCCTCCGGCTTCCGGGGTCGGACCGCGGGCTGATCGTCGACCCGGGCGAGGAGCCCGAGCGCATCCTCGGCGCGGTGGAGCAGCTGGGGATCGGCATCGACGCGATTCTCGTCACCCACACCCACTTCGACCACATCGGCGCCGTCGCGCCGGTCGCGAAGACGACCGGCGCGCCCGTCTACTGCCCCGAGATCGAGGTGCCGGTGCTCGCCGACATCATGAGCTTCGTCCCCTGGCCCGGGTTCGGCCCCTACGAGAGCTACGACGCCGACGAGACAGTCTCCGGCGGCGAGCGGCTGGAGCTCGCCGGGATGGAGATCGACGTGCTGTTCACGCCAGGCCACAGTCCCGGCCACGTCACCTACTCCGTTCCGGACGAGCAGGCGCTCTTCCCCGGCGACGTGCTCTTTCAGGGGTCGGTCGGGCGCACCGACCTGCCGGGCGGCGACTGGGGCACCCTGCTGGAGTCGCTGAGGAGCCTGGTCGAGCGCTTCCCCGAGGAGACCACCGTCTACCCCGGTCACATGGGGATCACCACCCTCGGCGCGGAGCGCGCGACGAACCCGTTCCTGGCCGAGCTCGCGCGCTGAGGGCCGTGCGGCCGGGAATCCGGAGGCTCCGCGGCAGGTTGGCCGTGCTCGCCACGCGGGTCATCCCCGCCCGGCTTCGATGGTGGATCCTCCTCCGCTGCCCAGGGCGTGGGCGGCGCACATGATCAGCGAGATGCTCCTGGCCGGCTAAGAGATGGTTGACCGCACCGGCGAGCTGGACACGACTGTGCTCGACCCGCAGATCGAGTGGCGGCCGCCCCTGAACGCCCCCACCGCGGGGGTCTACCGCGGCGTCGAGCAGGCCACCGGCGAGTTCATGGCCTGGTCGGAGCCCTTCGAGGAGTTCCGCTGGGAGCCGCAGGAGATCCTCGACCCCGGCCTTCGCGGCGGTGAGTGGCGGTGGATGGTGACTGGGCGCATGAGCGGGCTGGGGAGGGCGAGCGGCATCGAAACCGCGACCGACGAATTCCACTGGACGCTCCGCGGCGGCCGGGCCGTGCGGATGGAGATGTATCTCGATCGCTCGGATGCCCTCCGAGCCGGCGGCCTGGCGAGGTAAGGTCGCTCGCCGATGCCCTCCGAGTTCCAGGCCCCGCGCGGGACGTTCGACGTCCTGCCCGACGAGGCGGCCGCCCGCGACCGCATCTACTCCCAGGCGGCCGAGCTGCTTGCGCGCGCGGGCTACGGCCGCATCGACACGCCCGTGTTCGAGGACACAGGGCTGTTCGCGCGCGGCGTCGGCGAGGCGACGGACATCGTGCGCAAGGAGATGTTCACGTTTGAGGACCAGGGCGGGCGGAGCATCACCCTGCGACCCGAGGCGACGGCGTCGATCTGCCGCGCCTATATCGAGCACGGCATGCACACCCTCCCCCAGCCGGTGAAGCTATGGTGGCACGGGCCGCTGTTTCGCCACGAGCGACCCCAGGCGGGCCGCTTTCGCCAGTTCACACAGCTGGACGCGGAGGCGATCGGCTCCGACTCGCCGCTGGTCGACGCGGAGCTGATCGTGCTGCTCGACGAACTGCTGCGGACTCTCGAGGTGCCGGGCCTCGAGCTCCGGCTCGGGAGTCTGGGGTCGCTCGACGCCCGCGCCGCCTACCGCGACGAGCTCCGCGCGTACCTGCGCGAGCACGAGGCGGACCTCGCCCGCGACGTCCGCGAGCGGATCGACGAGAACCCGCTGCGCGCCTTCGACGCCAAGGACGAGGGCACCCGGGCGGTGATGAGGGAGGCGCCGACGATGCTCGAGCGCCTCGACGGCGAGGACGCCGAGCACCTCGTCGTCGTCCGCCGCGCGCTCGACCAGGCGGGGGTCGCCTACGAGCTCGACGCGACCCTGGTGCGCGGGCTCGACTACTACACGCGGACGGTGTTCGAATTCCACTGCGAGCGGCTCGGCGCCCAGTCGCAGGTCGCCGGGGGCGGCCGCTACGACGGCCTGATCGAGCTTCTCGGCGGCGCGCCGACTGCCGCCTGCGGCTGGGCGGCGGGGATCGAGCGGATCCTGCTGGCGCTCGAGCCGCCGGCGCGGGAGCGGGCCTCCGACGTCTTCGTCGCCGCCTCGGAGGACCAGCGCGAGCGCGCCTTCGCCCTCGTCCGCGAGCTCCGCCAGGCGGGGCTTCGCGCCGAGCTCGACCTCGCCGGGCGGGCGATCAAAGGTCAGATGAGGCAGGCGGACCGGCTTGGGGCGCGCCGGGCGGTGATCCTCGACGCGGACGGAAGCGCCACCGTCCGCGACATGGACTCAGGCGAGCAGCGCGAGCTCGACCTCGCCCGCGCGGTCGAGGAGCTCGCCCGGTGAGCGACGGCTTCCCCGCGCTGCGCGCGAACGAGTACCGCGACGCCTGGTGCGGGCAGGTGCTCGACGATCGGGTCGACTCCACCGTCCGAGTGGCGGGCTGGGTCCACCGCCGCCGCGACCACGGCGGGCTCGCCTTCGTCGACCTTCGCGACCGCACCGGCCTCGTGCAGCTCGTCTTTGACCCCGACTTAAGTCGCGAGGCACACGACCTCGCCCATCGCCTGCGCGCCGAGGACGTGGTGAGCGTCGCCGGGAACGTCGTCCGCCGCAGCCCCGAGACCGTCAACCCGGAGCTGCCGACGGGCGAGTTCGAGGTCAGGGTCCGCGAGGCGGAGCTGCTCGCCGACGCCGAGACGCCGCCGTTCGAGATCGAGGCCTTCACGGGCGAGGTGGGGGAGGAGATGCGGCTTCGCTACCGCTACCTCGACCTGCGTCGCGACCGGATGCGCGAGGCGATCGTGCTCCGCGATCGGGTGGCGAGCGCGATCCGCGACTTCCTTCGCGACGAGGGCTTCATCGAGATCGAGACGCCGATGCTCTCGCGCTCGACGCCGGAGGGGGCGCGCGACTTCCTCGTCCCGTGGCGACGGGAGCCCGGCACCTTCTTCGCCCTGCCCCAGTCGCCGCAGCTCTTCAAGCAGCTGCTGATGGTCGCCGGATTCGAGCGCTACTTCCAGATCGTGCGCTGCTTTCGCGACGAGGACCAGCGCGCCGACCGCCAGCCCGACTTCACCCAGCTCGACATCGAGATGTCGTTCGTCGGGGTCGAGGACGTCCTCGACGTGAACGAGCGCCTGCTCGCGACGGTGATCGAACGGGTCGGCAGGCAGCCGCCGGAGCTGCCCTTGTCGCGGATCCCCTACGACGAGGCGATCGATCGCTACGGCACCGATCGGCCGGATCTGCGCTTCGGGCTCGAGCTGACCGAGCTCACCGACCTGCTCACCGGCACGGAGTTCAAGGTCTTCCGGGGCGCGATCGACGGCGGCGGGATCGTCAAGGGTCTCAACGTCGGCGCGCGCGACGTGCCGCGTTCCGCGCTCGACGGGTTGATCGAGCGCGCGCAGGAGCTGGGGGCGAAGGGCCTCGTGTGGGCGTTTCGCGAGCGCGAGGGCTGGCGCTCGCCGACGGCGAAGTTCGTCTCTGCGGAGGAGCTCGCGGCTGTGAACAAGCGGCTCAACGCAGTCGAGGGCGATCTGCTCCTCGTCGTCGCCGACCAGCCCGCGATCGCGAACTCGGTGCTCGCCCAGCTGCGCCTCGACATGGCCGAGCGCTTCGACCTCGTGCCCGCCGGAGCCGAGGAGTTCTGCTGGATCGTCGACTGGCCGATGTTCGAGTGGAGCGAGGGCGAGTCGCGCTGGGACCCGCTCCACCACCCGTTCACCGCGCCGGCCGCTCCCGACCAGTTCGAGGTCGAGCGCGCAGGCGAGGCGCGGGCGCTCGCCTACGACCTGGTCTGGAACGGCCAGGAGATGGGCGGCGGGTCGATCCGGATCGCCGACCCCGAGCTCCAGCGACGGGTGTTCGAGGCGATCGGCATCGACGAGGCGGAGGCGAACGAGCGCTTCGGCTTCCTGCTCGAGGCGCTTCGCTACGGCCCTCCGCCGCACGGCGGGATCGCGTACGGGCTGGACCGCATCGTCCAGCGGCTGCTCGGCGCCGAGTCGATCCGCGACGTGATCGCGTTCCCCAAGGCGGCCTCGGGCGCCGACCCGCTCACCGGGGCGCCGGCGCCGGTGGACGAGACGCAGCTTCGCGAGCTCGGGCTCGCGCTGCGGCGCGAGCGAAAGCCCCGCTGAGGCCCAGGATTTCCGACCGGCTCGCCTCGCCGCCGCCCGATCCGGGCCAGGTGTAGTCGCCGCGCTCAAGCGTTTGCGGCCGGCGGCCGACTACAAGGCTGAGACGCACCCGTGCCTACGCGTCGGTCACAGACTTGATTGCTAACGTTCGAAAAGGCTCGAGCTTGTTCGCTAGCCGCTCCAATTGTGAGCCAACACATTCGGCTTGGGAGTCGGTTTCCGGTCGGTCCCATCGGGTCCGGTCGGTAGACACCCACCTGGTAACTCAGGTTCTCAGGCCGAGCGGTACCGGCAAGCTGGGGCCTTTCTTCTTGCCGTTCCCGGTGCGCCTCGAGGCGGTCGGCCGATGAGGCAGGCCCTGAACAGCAACCCGGTCGCGCAGATCGCCCTGATCGGGGTGCTGGCGATCGCCGTCGGCTTCCTGTTCATGACCCGGGTGATGAAGAGCGACGAGAGCTCGAGCGCACCCGAGCCCGCGTCCCCGAGCGCAGCGACGCCGGCGACCTCGACCGACGGGTCGGCGGCCGACAGCCCCTCGGCCGCGTCGGAGAGCTCCGCCGCGACGCCGGCCCCGACCGCGTCTTCCTCGGCAGGCGTTGCCGCCGCCCCTGGCGTCGCCGCGGCCCCCGTGGGCTCGTTCGAGGCCGGCCCCGGGCTCCCGGCTGCGGTGGTCAAGGCCTACTCGGACAACCGCCCCGTGGTCCTGCTCGTCACCCGCCGGGCGGGGATCGAGGACAAGCGGCTGCGGGCGATGGTCGCGCGCGCGAGGACGATCGGCAACAGCGCCGTCTTCACCACGAACGCGCGCAAGATCGCGCGCTATTCGCGGATCACCACCGGCGTCGAGGTGGAGCGCGTGCCGGCGCTGGTCGTGATCAGGCCGCAGAAGATGAGCCAGGGCTCGGTCCCGGAGGCGACCGTGAGCTACGGCTTCCGCGGGCCGCAGAGCCTCGAGCAGGCCGTCCGCGACGCCCTCTACAAGGGCCGCGACGACCTCCCGTACTACCCGAAGTAGCTGCGCTTCCGCGGGCTACGCTCTGAGGTCGCATGACAAGCGACCTCCTCGAGCATTACCTGAGCGCCGAGTCGCGCCGCGGCGCGCCGCCGGCGGGCGCCTTCAGCGGCGCCGCAGGCGGCGCGCCCTGTGGCGATCTGATCCGCGTCTCCCTAACCGTCGACAGCGGTCGCATCGCAGCCGCCTCGTTCGACGCCGAGGGCTGCGCCGCGGCGCGCGCCGCGGGTGCTGCGGTGGCCGAGGCGGCCGAGGGG
>JBKPFS010000145.1:0-21642 GCA_046728935.1 Actinomycetota bacterium
GGCGTCGGGGGTGCGGTCGTCGCGGCGGTGCCATGGGCCCCGGTGTCGAGTTTCGCCTGGTGCTCGGCGGCGCGTGCGCGAAGGCCCGCCAGCGCCGCCTCGCGCGCCTGCTCGCGGTCGGCCAGGTCCAGCGTGTCCGCCTCCACCGTCTGGGCCGCGACGGTCTCGGGGACCTGCTGGTCCCCGTCGGCATCGGCCGCGGGCTCCTTCTCCGCGGCGTCGTCCTCGGCCTCGTCTGCATCCGTCGCGGGCTCGGCCTCCTCGAGCTCGAGCTCCTCCGCGACCTCGTCGTCCTCCCCGACCGCGTCGTCGCCTCCCTCATCCTCCTCGACGTCCTCGCCCTCGTCGAGCGCGGCGCTCAGCTCGCGCCCGACTCGCTCGATCTCGTCGGTGAGACCCCCGGCCGAATCCCCGGCCTCGGCGTCGTCGTCCGCTGCCTCGGTCGCCCGCTGGCGCCCGGCCCAGGTCGCGGGGGCTGGGCCCTCCCCCGCGTCGCCGTCGCCGGTCGCCTCTGCCGCACCCGCCTCGGCCGCGCCCGACTCGTCCGCAGCCGCCATCGCGTCATCTTGGCGGCCGCTCACATCCTCACCCTCGCGCGCCTCTACGGTCTCATCGTCAGGCGGCCGGGGGCCGGCATCGTCGGGGCTCACGCCGCCTGACCTCCGCCGTCGAGGTAGGAGGGCAGGCGCTCGACGAAGTCGACGATCGCCCGCCGGTAGCCCGCGAGCGAGGGCACCGAGACCCACTCGTCGGGGCCGTGGTGTCCCGAGCCCATGGGGCCGAACTCGACCGCCGGAATCCCCGCCCGCAGGAAGGAAACCGCGTCGGAGGCGCCGTCACGCCCGACGCTGGTCACCTCGCCGGCGGTGTGGGGCGCCGCGGCGGCGCAGAGCGCCCGCACGTACACCGACTGCGGGTCGACCATCGCCGGCGGGCGCTGGAAGCTCGAGACGATCTCGGCGCCCGGGATCGTCCTCACCTCGTCCAGGATCGCGTCGGGCTCCTGTTCGGGCAGGTAGCGCACGTCAACGTCGATGAAGCAAGTGTCGGGCACCTTGTTCAGGGCGTCGCCGCCGAGGATGCGACCGAGATTGATCGACGGGCGATCGAAGAGCTCCGAGCTCTGAGACGCAAACGGTAGCGTCTGCAGGGCGCGGAATACGTCCACCGCGCGCAGGATCGCGTTCTCGCCCAGCCATGGGGTCGCGCCGTGCGCCGCCCGGCCCTCGACCTTGATCCGCATCGCCACCACGCCCTTGGCGGCGATCCCCACGTGCATGTCGGTCGGCTCGCCGGTAATCGCGAAGTCGCCGCCGAACCCCTCCTTGACCAGCAGGTCGCCGCCGCGGTCCACCGCCTCCTCCGACTCCTCGTCGGGCACGACCCCGAGGCAGACCCGGATCTCGGTCTGGTGGCGAAGGTCCGTGAGCGCGAGCAGCAGCGCCGCCAGGGCCCCCTTCATGTCGTAGGCGCCGCGGCCGAACAGGCGCTCACCAACCAGCCGCGGTTCGAACTGCTCCGGCAGCCCGGGGACGACGTCGACGTGGCCGTGCAGGAGCACCGTGGCCCGCGGCTCCGAGGGGCCGACCGCGGCGATCGTCACGGGCAGGTCGCGGATTCCGATCTGGCGCGCCTCGATGTCGCGAGCCTCCAGCCAGCCCTTGATGAACCCGGCGCAGAGCTTGATGCCCTCCGCCGACGAGGTGTCGTAGCCGATCAGCTTCTCTGTGAGCAGCCGTTCATCCAAAGCGCCTACGAATTCTCGGCGATCTGGATGAACGCCTCCGCGCGGTCGCGATCGCGCTCCGCCTGCTCGCGCGCCGCCGAGCCCTCCTCGGCCTCGCCGACCCGCGCCTCGGCGTCCTCGAGCCGCTGGCGCAGCTCGCCGACGTCGAGGCGATCGGGCGGGATCGCCTCGGCGATCAGCACCCTAGCCCGGTTGGCGAACACCTCGAGCCAACCCTCGCCCTGCGCGTAGCGCTCGACCTCGGACTCGGACTTGTGCAGACGCAGCTCGGCCGGCACCAGCCGGGCGACCATCGGGATGTGGCGGGCGAGGATGCCGACCTCGCCGACGGAGGTGCGGGTGGAGAGCTGGACCAGCTCGCCGCTGAACACCTCGCCCTCCGGCGTCAGGACCTGCGCCTCGAGTTTGTCGTGCTCGGCCACGGCTGCTCGCTAGGCCTCCGCACCCTCCGGCTCGCGCTCCCGCGCCTCCTCGTGCTCGCGCTCCTCCTCCTCCTCCTCGGCCCGCTCCTCGGCCTCAGCGCGCTCGCGCTCGACGCCCTCGTCCTTCTCAGCCTTCTCCTCGGTCCCGGTGACCTGTTCGATGGAGCCCTTCATGTAGAAGGCGCCCTCGGGCAGCTCATCGTGCTTGCCGTCGAGAACCTCCCGGAAGCTGCGCACCGTGTCGGCCACCGGGACGTACTCGCCCTCGCGCCCCGTGAACTGCGAGGCGACGAAGAACGGCTGCGAGAGGAAGCGCTCGATCTTCCGGGCGCGGTTGACCGCGACCTTGTCCTCGTCGGAGAGCTCGTCGATGCCGAGGATGGCGATGATGTCCTGGAGCTCCTTGTAGCGCTGGAGCACCTCCTGGACCTCGGTCGCGGTCCTGTAGTGGTCCTCGCCGAGGATGTCCGGCTTGAGGATCGTCGAGGTCGAATCCAGCGGGTCGACCGCGGGGTAGATCCCCTTCTCCGAGATCGCCCGCGAGAGCACCGTGGTGGCGTTCAGGTGCGCGAACACCGATGCCGGCGCCGGGTCGGTGAGGTCGTCGGCTGGCACGTAGACAGCCTGGATCGAGGTCACCGAGCCTTGCTTGGTCGAGGTGATCCGCTCCTGGAGCTCGCCCATCTCGGTCTCGAGGGTCGGCTGGTAGCCGACCGCCGAAGGCATCCGGCCGAGCAGCGCCGAGACCTCCGAGCCGGCCTGAACGAAGCGGAAGATGTTGTCGATGAACAGCAGCACGTCCTGGCCGCCCGCCTCGCGGAAGTACTCCGCCATCGTCAGCCCCGACAGTCCGACCCGCAGCCGCGCGCCCGGCGGCTCGTTCATCTGCCCGAAGACCATCATCGTCTTGTCGATGACGCCGGACTCCTGCATCTCGAGGTAGAGCTGGTTCCCCTCGCGGGTGCGCTCGCCGACGCCGCCGACGGCCGAGAGCCCGCCGTGCTCGGTAGCGATGTTGTTGATCAGCTCCATGATGATCACCGTCTTGCCGACGCCGGCCCCCCCGAAGAGGCCGACCTTGCCGCCCTTCGCGTACGGCGCCAGCAGGTCGACCACCTTGATCCCCGTCTCGAGGATCTCCTGGCTGGGCGTCAGGTCCTCGACCTCCGGGGCCGGACGGTGGATCGGCCAGCGATCGTCGCCCTCCACCGCCTCCTTCTCGTCGATCGGCTCGCCGAGCAGGTTGAAGATGCGGCCGAGCGTCTCCCGGCCGACCGGTACGGTGATCGGCCCGCCCGTGTCGACGACCTCCTGGCCGCGCTGGAGCCCGTCCGTGGCGTCCATCGCGACCGCGCGCACGCGATCGTCGCCGAGGTGCTGCTGGACCTCGCAAACGAGGGTCGTGGCCTCGCCGTCCCTGCCCTTCAGCTCGATCTCGAGCGCGTGGTAGATCTCGGGGAGGTGGTCGCCGAACACGGCGTCGACGACGACGCCCGTGACCTGCTCCACCCGACCGACCTTGCCGTTTCCGTTCGTGTCAGCCATTCGTTCCTTCCTTAGCCCAGCGCCTCCGCGCCACTGACCACCTCGAGGATCTCCTGCGTGATCTCCGCCTGACGGACCCGGTTCATCTCCAGGGTCAAGTCCCCGATCATCTCCTGCGCATTCTCCGCCGCGCTCCGCATCGCGGTCATCCGCGCGCCGTGCTCGGAGGCCGCCGACTCGAGCAGCGCCCTGTAGACGGACAGGTCGACGTACTCCTCGAACAGCTTCGGCAGCAACAGCTCCGGGTCCGGCTCGTAGTCCCAGTAGGCGCGCTCGTGTGCCTCGGCCAGCTCCGCGTCGGCGGGCTGCTCCGGCTCGGGCAGCCCCTCACCGAAGACCTCGGCCTCCTGAAGCGGCAGGAGCGTCTGCCTGCGCACGTACTGGGTCAGCGGCGAGACGTAGCGGTTGTAGACAAGGTCGACGCGGTCGAGCTCCTCGTCCGCGTAGGCGCTGGTCAGGTCGCGTGAGATCTCACGCGCGTTCGTGAACGCCGGCCGGTCCGTGAAGCCGACATAGGAGTTGGCGACGTTCTCGCCCCGGAAGCCCATGGTGGAGTTTCCGCGCCGGCCGACCACCGCGAACGCGATCTCGGCGCCCTCGGACTCGAACTCGCGGCGAAGCCTGATTCCCTCGCGGATGATGTTGGTGTTGAACGAGCCGGCGAGGCCGCGGTCGCCGGTGACCAGCAGGATCCCCACCCGGCGCTTCTGCTCCCGGTCCTGGAGCAGCTTCACGTGGCCCATCTCGCCGCCGGACGCCTCGGCGACCCGCCGGGTCATCTTGCGGATCGCCTGCGCGTAGGGGCGCATCGCCTCGATCCGCTGCTCCGCGCGCCGCAGGCGCGCCGCCGCGACCATCTCCATCGCCCGCGTGATCTTGTGGATGTTCTTGACCGACGCGATGCGGTTCTTGACCTCCTTCTGGGTGGCTACGCTCCCACCTCCTCCGTCTCACGCTCGGCCTGCTCGACCTCGCGCTCGGCCTCCTCGGCCTGGGCCTCCGCCTCCCGCTCGGCCTTCTCCTCCTCCGCGGTGCGCCCGGCTCGCCCGCCCTCCTCCTCGGCGCGGATGCGATCCGACTCGCCCGCCTCGAGGGGCTGGCCCTCGGCGTCGAAGTCGGGGCCGAAGTCGTCGACCATCTCCGCGATCGCGTCGCCCAGGTACTCCTCGTCCTCGTCCGTGAGCTCGCCGGAGTCGTTGATCCGGTCCGTCAGGTCGGCGTTCTCGGCCTTCAGGCGCCCCAGGAGGTCGGCGAGGAACTCCGGCACCCGCTCGGTCTTGATTCGATCGAGGTAGCCGCCGGTGCCAGCGTAAATCGAGGCAACCTGCTCGGCGACCGAGAGTGGCTGGCGCTCGTTCTGGTTCAGCATCTCGACCAGGCGCTCGCCTCGGGCGAGCTGGCGCTGGGTCTCCGGGTCGAGCTCGGATCCGAACTGCGCGAACGCCTCGAGGTCGCGGTACTGCGAGAGGTCCAGGCGCAGCTTGCCGGCGACCTTCTTCATCGCCTTGGTCTGGGCGTCGCCGCCCACCCGCGAGACCGAGATGCCGACGTTGATCGCCGGCCGGATCCCCTTGTAGAACAAGTCGGACTCGAGGAAGATCTGCCCGTCGGTGATCGAGATCACGTTGGTGGGGATGTAGGCCGAGACGTCGTTCGCCTGAGTCTCGATCACGGGCAACGCCGTGAGCGAGCCTCCGCCCAGCTCGTCGTTCAGCTTCACCGCCCGCTCGAGCAGGCGCGAGTGCAGGTAGAAGACGTCGCCCGGGTACGCCTCACGCCCGGGGGGGCGCCTCAGGAGCAGCGACATCTGGCGGTAGGCGAAGGCGTGCTTGGTGAGGTCGTCGTAGATGCAGAGCGCGTCCTTGCCGTCGTAGAGGAAGTGCTCGCCCATCGCGCACCCCGCGTAGGGGGCCATGAACTTGATCGGCGCCGCTTCGTCAGCTGGGGCGGCGACGATGATCGTGTTGTCCATTGCCCCGTTCTCGTCGAGGGTCTCCATCACCTGGACCACCGTCGACATCCGCTGGCCGATCGCGACGTAGATGCAGATCAGGTCCTTGTCCTTGTTGTTGATGATCGTGTCGATCGCGATCGCGGTCTTGCCCGTCTGGCGATCGCCGATGATCAGCTCGCGCTGGCCGCGGCCGATCGGGATCATC
The DNA here is from genome assembly GCA_046728935.1 of Actinomycetota bacterium. Lineage (GTDB taxonomy): Bacteria > Actinomycetota > Thermoleophilia > Solirubrobacterales > 70-9 > DATAFO01. The sequence goes on from JBKPFS010000145.1 coordinate 5,874, forward strand.
CCGTCGATCGCCTTGAGGCCCGACTGCACCGGGTCCTTCACGGGCTGGCGCTGGACAACGCCGGGCGCCTTGAACTCGGCCGGCCGGGTCTCGGAGGCGTTGACATCGCCCTTGTCGTCGAGCGGCCGCCCGAGCGGGTCGACGAGGCGTCCGAGCAGCTCCTCGCCGACCGGGATCTCGAGCAGGCGGCCCGTGCGCTTGACGGTGTCCCCCTCGAACACTTCCTCCCACTCGCCGAAGAGCACCGCGCCGACGTTGTCCTGCTCGAGGTTCAGCGCTAGCCCGGTGACGTCGTGCGGCAGCTCGAGCATCTCGAGCGCCATGCAGTTGTCGAGCCCGTGCACGCGGGCGATGCCGTCGGCGACCGAGAGCACGGTCCCGACCTCCGAGAGGTCGGCGGTGTCGGTCTCGAGGCCCTCGATCCGCTGCCTCAGGATCTTGGCGATCTCGTCCGGCTTGATTTCCACTTCGGTCAGTGTCTCCTTGACTTGAATCTCTAAGCCGCCTGGGCGACTTCCTTTCTCAGTCTCTCCAGCTTGTTGCGCAGGCTCGCGTCGAGCACCATGTTGCCGACCCGCAGCCTCAAACCGCCGAGGATGCCGTCATCGACCTCCGTGCGCAGGTCGACCGAGCGCTTCGTCTGGCGCTCGATCTCCTTGCCCACCCGCTCCACAATCTTAGGGTCGAGCTCGATCGCGCTGGTCACGGTCACCTCGAGCCGGCGGTTCTCCTCCGCCCAGAGCTCGTCGAATCGCCTCCGGATGCGGAAGATCGCGGGCATCCGGTGCTTCTCGGCGAGCAGCTCGAGGAAGTTGATCAGCTCGGGCTCCGCCCCCGAGACCGCGCGTGAGATCCCATTCCGCTTCTCCGCCGACGAGAAGTAGGGGCTGAACAGGAACATCTGGAGGTCCCGGTTCTCGGACACGACGTCGGCGAACTGGTCCAGCTGCTCGCGGACGGCGTCGAGATTGGCCCGATCCTTCGCCGCCTCGAACAGCGCGTCGGCGTATACGCGTGCGATTTCCTCCACTAGCTCTCCGACCCTCCGTTCGAGCCCGCCTCGGCGCCGGTGAGGGCCGAGAAGTCGACCTCGGCGAGCGCCTCCTCGACGAGTCGCTTCTGGTCCTCCGCATCGAGCGCCTTGCGGGTCACCTTCTCGGTCGCGAGCACGGTGAGGTCCGCGACCTCCTTGCGGATCCGCTCCAGCGAGCGACGGGTCTCGATCTCGATGTCCTTGCGCGCGGCGGCCACGAGCTCCTCCCGCTTCGCCTTGCCCTCCTCCGCCGCCCCGCGCTTCAAGGCCTCCTCGGCCTTGCGCGCCCGGGCGAGGATGTCCTCGGCCTGCTCGCGAGCCTCGGTGAGGCGGTGGCGGTACTCGGCGAGCAGCTTGTCGGCCTCCTCGCGCTGGCGCTCGGCGGCCTCGATGCTCTCCCGGATCGCGTTCGCGCGCTTCTCGAGCGCCTCACCGATGCGCGGAAAGGCGGTCCTCGACAGCACCCACATCGTGAACAGGAACAGGACCAGCGTCCAGATCATCAGCCCCAGCTCCGGGGAGACGAGGAAGCTCCCGCCGCCGTCCTCCGCGGCCACGGGCAGGGCGCCTATGTCGATGAGCGCCGCCAAGGCCTAGAGGAAGAAGGCGATCAGCCCGAAGATGAACGTGTAGAAGGCGACGGCCTCGGTCAGGGCGAAGCCGAGCCAGCGGATCTGCTGGAGCTCGTCCTTCAGCTCCGGCTGGCGGGCGACGGACTCGATCTCCTTGCCGAAGATGATCCCGATGCCGATCCCGGCGCCGATCGAGCCGAGCCCGGCGCCGACGCCGAGGGCGATCGCCTTGCCGGCGTCGGTGACGCCGGTGTCGGTGACGCCCTGCGCCGCCTGAGCGATCGGAATCAACAGGTCAGCCATGGGTAACTCCTTTGCTTAGTGAGCCTCGGCGGTCGCGCCGCCGAGGTAGATAGCGGTCAGGGTCGAGAAGATGAACGCCTGCAGGGTCGCGATCAGCCCCAGCTCGAGGATGAAGAACACGAACGCGAGGGGGAAGGTGAGCACGCCGAGGGCCGCGATTCCGAGCAGGACCGCCAAGCCGCCGCCCATGAACAGGAGCAGCAGGTGGCCGGCGAGGATGTTGGCGAACAGTCGCACCGAGAGCGAGATCAGGCGGGCGAAGTGCGAGATCGCCTCGATCCCGAAGAAGAACGCCTTTCCGAGCGGATTCATGTTCTCGAGGCCCGGGGGCAGCCAGCTCGCCAGGTAGCGGAAGAATCCCTTCGCTCGGATGCCCTCGATGTGGTACGAGAACCAGACGACGAGCGTCAGCACGAGCGGGATCGAGAGGTTGGCGGTCGCCGCGTAGAGCGCCAGCGACGGCACCTCGAGGCCGAAGACATCCACCTTCTCCTGCGTGTTGATCGGCAGGGGCAGGAAGCCGATCATGTTCGAAAACCAGATGAAGAAGAAGAGCCCGCCGAGGAAGGGGAACCAGCGAGTCGCGAGCCGCTCGTCGGGAATGTTGCCGCCGGTGATGTTGTTGCGGACGAGGTCGTAGGCGAGCTCGACGGCCATCTGGACACGGTTCGGCTCGCGTTGCATCCGTCGCGCGATGAAGCTCATCGTGGCGATGGTGAGCCCTGACGCGAGCAAGAGATAGAAGACCGCCTTGTTGATCGAGAAATCGACGCCGCCGATCTTGATCTCGATCCAGGGATCGAGCTTGAACTCGTTCTGGGGCTGGAACTCCTCGTTCTTCCCCTCGTCCCCGAGCACGACGAGGAGCAGGATCGTGATCCCGAGATAGAGCACGATCCCGAGCAGGGCCTTCCTCTTGGTGCTCATCGCGGCCTCCCGTCATTCGGGATCCGGGCCAGAGCGCGAGCGCCGAGGTGGGCCGTGACCAGCACCAGGCTGAGCACGGCCGCCGCGAGGCCGTCCTCGCGGTCGGCGAGGAGGCCGACGAGCAGGATCGCGAGCGTGACCAGCCACACGCGCGCCAGCGTCGCCCCGGCGATCGTGCCCAGAGCGGTGCGGCGCTCGCCCCGCCGCAGGGCGGCCGTCGAGCGGCGTTCGGCGGCGAGCAGGATCCCGTGCTGCGCGAGCCAGGCGACGGCGGCGACGGCGTATCCGACCAGCGGCAGGTCGGCGATGACGAACACGGGCAGCGCGAGCGCGAGCAGTAGGAGGTCGGCGTAGCGCAGCGCGAGCGGCGCTCGCGCCTCCCTCGGGACATCAGAGCCTTCTAAAGCGAGCGTAGACAAGTGCAAACCCCACGACGAGGCCCGCGAACAGCCCAACGAGGCCGAGCGGAACCTCGAGCCCCAGCAGCGAGCCGACCCCGTACCCGGCGGCCGCCAGAGCGATCATCGCGCCGAGCAGCATGCCTCCGGCGCTCGCGGCATCCGCCCTCGTGGGAGGGGTGCCTGAGCTCATCGAAGTCGTTGAAGTCGTGGCCAGACAAGAGCGGGCGGGGCCAAAGGAAACGGATAACCGCCCCGCTTCTTGCGCGTGAAACCGGAACGGCGACGGCGAGGCGACTATATCCGAATCCGGGCGGCTCTCGGGCCCGGCACGCCCGGGGCTACGAGCCCAGGATCGCCTGGATGAGGTTCGCCCTGAAGGGCTCGGTCCCAGGCGCGAGCTGGGCGTGGAGCGAGGTGCGGAGTTCATGTAGGCGATCTCCTTGCTCAGGTCCCCGACCCCGTTCGTGCCCGCCAACGGCAGGGCGTGAAGGGTGCTCAGCACGCCGATCGCCCCGCCCGAGGCGTTCAGGAACCCGCTTCCCGGGTCACCGGGGAATGGCGGGCGTCGCCGTGCCACGGTGCGGTCCTGCCCGATTCCCGTCCTAACACCGGGATGAGTGCCAGAAAAAGCGGTGGGGCAACCCCGGTCAGCCGGGCGGCGGAACGGCCTCGAACTCGCCGGTCTCGGGGTCGATCTCCTCGACCTGCCCCGTCGCGGGATTGACCGCCTCGAAGGTCCCGGTCTCCAGCTCGCGCGCAATCCCCTGCTCGAGCTCCGTCGGCAGCGGTTCACGACCGGTCGCGCCGACGAGCTGGCGCAGGCGGACGCTTCGCAGCTTGAGGATCTCGAGGGTGACCACGAGATAGAAGCTCGCCGCGAGCGCCACGAGGAGGCAGCCGATGATCACGGCGGTCCAGGCAGGGTCGAAGTGGCCGTGATCGTCGCTGTAGGGGACAAAGCGCAGGGCGAGCGCCATGCCCGCCATTACCAGCGCCCACCCGTACAGGTAGGCGAGGGTGCGCCGTTGGGAGAAGCCGATGTTCGTCATCCGGTGGTGGAAGTGCCAGCGGTCCGCCCTGTAGATCGGCTGGCGGTACTTGATCCGCTTCGCGATCACGAAGGTGGTGTCGAGAAGCGGCACCGCGAGCACCGCCAGGGGGAAGAAGAGGGCGACGACCGCGTTCGTCTTCAGCGCCCCCTGGACGGCGATCGCACCGAGCAGGTAGCCGAGCAGGTTGGACCCCGTGTCGCCCATGAAGCTCGACGCCGGCGGGAAGCCGTGGCGAAGGAAGCCGAGCGCGCCGCCGGCCGTCAGCGCGGCGAGCACCCCCGCGCCGGGGCGGTCGAGCGACAGCGCGATCACGGCCATCGTCGCCGCCGAGATGACGCAGACGCCGGCGGCGAGGCCGTCGATCCCGTCGATCAGGTTGATGACGTTGATCACTGCGACGATGCCGATGGTCGTGAGCAGCTCGCCGGTCTGAACCTCCTCCCCGAGCAGCGGCAGCGTGAACACGTGATCGGTCAGCTCGACCCCGCCGACGAAGGGCAGCGTCATCACGCCAACGGTGACCCCATGGAGTGCCGGGATCGCGGCGGCGACCACCTGCCCCACCAGCTTCACACCGGCGGGGAGGTCGAAGATGTCGTCGACGACGCCGACGGCGGTGATCACCGCGGCGCCGACCAGGAGGGCCTTGGTCTGCTCGGCCCAGGGCAGGAACAGGACGAGGGCGGTGGCGATCCCGACGAAGATCGCCAGGCCGCCGAGCTTGGGCGTGGGCACGTCGTGGAGGCTGCGCTCGTTGGGCTCGTCGACGGCGCCGATGCGCCAGGCGATCCGCTCGGCGAGCGGGACCAGGAGCCAGGCGAGGACGCCCGCAACCAGGAACGCATACAGCGCAAAGATCGTCTCCGGTCGGCCGTCTACGAACATGCAGGCATTCTCTATCTCACCGGAAACCCGCGATTCCGAGCGGCAGGCTGGATGCCGACCGCCCCGTAGGAATCGCGGCAGTCATTTGAAGGCGCCCAAGACGCCCTCGACAAGCAGGGCGGGGTCGCGCGGATGCCGCGGCCCCGGCTCGGTGGAGCGCTTGCGCAGCGCGAGCGACTCGGGGTCGTCGAGGATCGCCAGCCTCCGCTCGGCGATCAGCCCCGCGTCGACCGCGCCCATACGTCCGCTGAAGATCGTGTAGGCGGGGGTGCCGAGCGCGACGGCCTCGCGATTCATCGTCCCCCCGGCGCCGACGACGAGATCGCAGAGAGCGATCAGGCTCTGCACGTCGAGCTCGCGATCCGCAGCGAGCAGGGAGGGATCGTCGCGCTCGCGCACCGCCTGCGCCTGCTCCGAGGTCCGGGAAATCACGATTGCCGCCACGCCCTCGTCGGCTGCGAGCCGGTCGAGAACGCGGTCATAGAGCGGGTTTCGCTCGTGATACGCGGAGGTCTCCGGGGGTGGCCGCACCACGGCTAGGATCTGCTCGTCGCCGCGGTCCGCGCGGATCCCGACCGCGTCCAGGCCCGCGGCCTCGACGACCGCCGGATCGGGCACGAAGTCGGCCAGGTAGTAGTCCTCCTTGAGGCCGGGATACCGGAACAGCTTGCGGGCGTTTGCCCCGGCGCGCTCGAGGCGCTCGAGCGGGATCGCCTCGGGGACGATCACCCGCCGCGCCGCCCGCCAGCTGATCCGCCGCTGCAGGCCGGCGAACTCGTAGTCCTGCATCTGCACGGAGGGGATGCGCAGGACGCTGGCAACGACGGCAAGGTCGACGGAGCCGTGCGCGAGGGCGAGAGCGAATCCGCGGCCGCGGGCCCAGCGACCCAGGGCGGTGCTCCGTCGCGCCAGCCCCGCGGCCTTGGCAGCGCTGCCGGCCCCCGCGTGGCGGCCGATCGCCTGGTGGGCGATGCCGAGGCGGTCGAGCACCCCGAGCGTCTGACCGTACTCGCGAGCGGTGACCTCGACCTCGTGTCCGCGCTCCGTGAGGCCATCGATGATCGGCCGCAGCACCAATGGGTGCGGCGCCGCGGTGCAGTCGACCCAGATGCGCACCCGCGAAGCCTGATGGATCGCGCGGTCGTCCGACGGGCGCCGCGCGGCGTGGGCGGCCTGCCGCCGGCCGCTCGCGTGCCCAGGCGTGGAGAGGCTAGGTAGGGGAGCGAGATCAGCGCTTCTGGCGCCTTATTGCCGGTATGCGGCAAAAAGGCGCCAACTCCGAGCGGATCGTCGCCAGCATCGCTGCCCGCCAGCACGGCGTGATCACCTCTACCCAGCTGATCGCGGCCGGCGTCACGCCCAGCGGCATCTCTCGCCGGATCGTCGCCGGCCGCCTGCTCCGCGTCCACCGCGGCGTCTACGCCGTGGGGCACGGTGGCCTGAGCCGGGAGGGGAGGTGGTTCGCCGCCGTCAAGGCTTGTGGAGAAGGCGCCGTTCTAAGCCACCGAAGCGCCGCGGCGCTCTGGAGGATGATCGCCACCCCACCCAGCCTCACCGACGTCACGATCCCCGGCGACGACGGTCGCAAGCGCAGGCGCGGGATCCGCCTCCACCGCTCCGCGACCCTCCTACCCAGCCAGTGCACGCTTCGACACTCGATCCCGGTCACGAAGCCCGACCGCACGCTCTCGGACCTGCGCCGCGTCGTCTCGCAGGAGGAGTTCGCCGCCGCGGTTCGCGAGGCGGAGTACCTGCGACTGCCGATCGGCGACCAGTTCCACCGCGACCGCAGCCGCTCCGAGCTCGAGGCGCGCTTTCTCTCCATCTGCCGCCGCCACCGCCTACCGAGCCCCGAGGTGAACGTCCGGATAGGCCCATACGTGGTCGACTTTCTGTGGCGACCTCGGCGCCTCGTGGTCGAGGTCGACGGATGGGACGCCCACCGAAGCCGCTCCGCGTTCGAGGCCGACCGGGCTCGGGACGCGAAGCTCAAGACGTGGGGCTATGAGGTTGTGCGCTTTACCTGGCGGCAGCTCTCCGACGATCCCAGGGGCGTGGCCGCCACTGTGCGGATCCTCTTGGGCGCTCAATAGGCGCCGGCCCGGCCTCGGCTACCCAGCCCGCAAGCTGCCTGGGCCGCCGCGGTCTCAACGCGGACGACCGCGCCCGCCTCGGCGCGAGGTACGCTCTCTGGCATCGCCGATCCCGCCACCACAGCCGCTCCCAGACTCAACGCGCCGCTGGCCGAGATCGACCCGGAGATCGCGCAGCTGGTCGAGGCGGAGGCCGAGCGCCAGGCCGAGAAGATCCGCCTGATCCCGAGCGAGAACTACGTCTCCCGCGCGGTGATCGAGGCGACGGGCACGCTGCTCACCAACAAGTACTCGGAGGGCTACCCCGGCAAGCGCTACTACGAGGGCCAGCAGGTCATCGATCAGGTCGAGAGCCTGGCGATCGAGCGCGCCAAGGCCCTGTTCGAGGTCGAGCACGCCAATGTGCAGCCGTACTCGGGGTCACCGGCCAATCTCGCCGTCTACCTCGCCTTCCTCGAGCCGGGCGACACCGTGATGGGCATGGCGCTGCCGATGGGCGGCCACCTCACGCACGGGTGGAACGTCTCGATCACGGGCAAGTGGTTCCGGCCGGTCCAGTACGACGTCGGGCGCGAATCAGGTCGGGTTGACCTCGACCAGGTCCGCGAGCTCGCGCTTGCGGAGCGGCCGAAGCTGATCTTCTGCGGCGGCACCGCGATCCCGCGCCTGATCGACTTCGAGGGGTTCGCGGCGATCGCGAAGGAGGTCGACGCGATCCTCTGTGCCGACATTGCCCACATCGCCGGGCTCGTCGCCGCCGGGGCGCATCCCTCGCCGGCGCCACACGCCGACGTGATCTCGACCACCACCCACAAGACGTTGCGCGGACCCCGAGGGGCGATGCTGATGTCGCGCGAAGAGCACGCCACCGCCATCGACAAGGCCGTGTTCCCGGGCCTCCAGGGCGGCCCCCACAATCACACCACCGCCGCGATCGCCGTCGCCCTCCATGAGGCCGCGACGGACGAGTTCCGCGCCTACGCCCACCAGATCGTCGAGAACGCGAAGGCGCTCGCGGAGGGCCTCACCGAGCGCGGCTTCGACCTCGTCTCGGGCGGCACCGACAACCACCTGATCCTGGTCGACCTCACCAACAAGGACATCGGCGGGAAGCCTTCCGCCCAGGCGCTCGACCGAGCCGGGATCGAGCTCAACTACAACACGGTGCCCTACGACACGCGCAAGCCCTTCGACCCCTCCGGGATCCGGCTCGGCACGCCCGGGGTGACCAGCCGGAGCATGACGGCCGAGCACATGGAGCCGATCGCCGCCTGGATGGACGCCGCGGTCGAGGCCGCGAAGCGCGAGGACACCGACGCACTCGACAGCATCGCCGCCGAGGTCCGGGAGTTCACCAGCGGCTTCCCGGTCCCCGGCCTCACGGTCTAAAGCGCGCTAGTCGTACAGCGCCACGAAGAAGTCCTCGTCGTACTCGAGGTCTCCGTTGAAGAGGATCGCCGTCTCGCCGCTACAGGCGGTCTCGTCATCGAGGAATGCCGTCGGCACCGCGTCATCGGGGTTTGACTGCGGCGTCACCTGCACGTGTTTCGGCTCGAACCCGATCCCCTCGATGCAAAACACGCTGTTGTTCGCGATCACATTATCGTCGGAGATCCCCCGGGAGTTGTCCTCGTCGACCTCGCCGGGGCCGGTGACGAGCGCGTAGGCGCGCGGATCGTCGAGCGCAGTCTTCGCGCCCTTCGAGAGATCGCCGAGCTTCAGCTGTCCGTTCTTCACGTGCTTCGACTTAACGACGTTCTTCGCCAGGTCGTTCTTGTCGATGACCTTCTTGCCGGGCAGGCCGATCGCGCCCCCCGAGAGCGCCACCGCAAGCGCAGCGACGGCGATGACCAACGCCGCCAAGCTGAGTCCGTTGGGCGAGGGCCTAGGCACAGCGCGACCCTAACCGCGGTGGAGCGCGGTGTCTAGTCGCTTCACGGGCTCGCCGCGAACAGTCGCCATTCGTCGTCGACGCCCTTGAGCCGCTTCGTGCCGCGGTCGGCGAACTCGATTCCGGACCCCGCGACGAGGTCCCTGACCGTGCTCGAGACGAGCACCTCGTTCGGCTCGGCGATGTCGCCGATGCGAGCGGCGATGTGGACCGCGATGCCGCCCACGTCGTCACCTATCAGCTCGACCTCGCCCGCGTGGAGGCCAACTCGCACCTCCAGGCCGAGCGACCCGCTCACCTCCTGGATCGCGCTGCCGCAGCGGATCGCGCGGGCGGGCCCGTCGAAGGTCGCGAGGCAGCCGTCGCCGAGCGTCTTCACCTCGCGGCCGCCGAAGTGGCCGAGCTCGGCCCGCACCGCCGACTGGTGCTGGAACAGCAGATCCCGCCAACGGGCATCCCCGAGCTCGGCGGCTCGCTCGGTGGACCCCACGATGTCCGTGAACATCACGGTCGCCAACACGCGGTCGGGCTCGGGCAGAGAACGGGTGCCGGTCAGGAACTCCTCGATCTCCCCGAGCTCGGCCTCCGTGTCGCCCGCCCACGGAAGATGGTCGATCCCGGGAAGCTCGACATAGCGCGCGCCGGGGATGTGCTCCGCGAGCCACTGGCCGGCGCGGCGGTTGACCACCCGATCGCCGCGGCGGTGGAGGACCAGGGTCGGGACGTGGATCGTCGGGAGCACTGCCCGCACGTCGATGTCGAGGAACATCTCGAAGATCTGCTGGACCATCGCCGGGCTCGCGGCCGAGCGCTCCATGCGGGCCGTGAACTCCGCCGCCTGCGGGTCGTCCGCGAGGCTCGGGGCGAACAGCTGGAGCATTCCCCGCGCGTCCTGTCCCCAATGGGGAGCGATGAACTCGGCCGCCGACTCGCGCAAGGCATCGGCGGGCGATGCCCAGGGGTAATCGGGCGCCTCCGTCGTTCGCGCCATCGCGCCGTGGAGCACGAGCGCCTTCGCGCGGTCTGGATGCCCAGCCGCGAACAGGATGCTCATGGGCCCACCCTCGGAGATGCCGAATAGGGCCGCCTCCTCCGACCCGGCGGCATCCATTACGGCTCGGACGTCGTCGATGCGCTGCTCGAGCGTCGGCACCTCGGTGACGGGGTCCGACAGCCCGGTTCCCCGCTTGTCGAAGATGATCAGGCGTGAGAACGAGCCGATCCGCTCGAAGAAACGGGCGAACGGCGGCGCCTCCCACTGGAGCTCCAGGTGGGTGGCGAACCCGAGGACGAGAACCACGTCGATCGGCCCCTCGCCGACGACCTGGTAGGCGATCGAGGCGTCGCCTGTGTGCGCGTACTTCGTCTTGGGTGGCTTCAGGGCCGTTCGCCGCGCTCCACCGCGCTGATCTGGTCCACGCGGCGCCCCTGCCGGCCACCCTCGAACTCGGTCGCCAGGAAGCGCTCGATGATCAGCTCCGCATCGCCCTCCTCCAGCCGCCTGCCAGCGAGGGCGAGCACGTTTGCGTCGTTGTGGCGGCGGCCTGTCTCCGCCTCGTCCGGGTCGTGGGCGTTTACCGCCCGCACCCCGTCGATCTTGTTGGCGACGATCGATACGCCCACCCCCGAGCCACAGGCGAGCACCGCCCGATCTGCCTCGCCGTCGGCGACCAGGCGCGCCGCCTCGGCGGCGTAGCGCGGGTAGTCGGTCGACTGGTCCGAATTGGTGCCGACGTCCACAACCTCGTGTCCGGCGGCCTCGAGCATGGGTCGCACGGGCTCCTTGAGCGCGAAGCCGGCGTGGTCCGAGGCGACCGCGATCCGCATTGCGAGCGAAGATATACCGCGTGCCCACGGATAACGTGGAGATCGTCAGGCGCGCGTTCGAAAGGCTCGAGGAGGACGGGTACGAGGCGCTGCTGCCCTTCATCCACACCGACTTCGAGGTCACGACCACGGCCGAGCTCGCCGCCGAGCCGGACACGTACCGTGGGCCGGAGGGCATCCGTCGGTACTTCGAATCGTTCTACGAGGCGATGGACAAGATCACCTTTGAGCCGGGGTCCTTCCACCGGGTGGGCGACAAGGTGGTGGTCGAGTTCACGCTTCGCGCGCGCGGTCGCGCCAGCGGGATCGAGGCGGAGCAGCACGGGGTCCAGGTCTGGAAGCTTCGCGACGGTCAGGCGATCCGGCTCGAGCTCTTCACGGACCTCGATCAGGCACTGTCAGCCGCCCGCGGCGACACCGGCTGAGCGCAGGCGCCGCTCGATCTCGTCCGCCGGCATCCCGCCCTCCCGGAGGATCGACCATTCCCCGCGGGACTCGATCGCGGTCAGGTCGACGACCGTCGACGGCGTGCCGGGGAGCTCGCCGCCGTCGATCGCGAGATCGGCCCCGGCGACGATCTCGTCGGCGATCTCCTCGAACCTGCTCGGGGCCGGCGAGCCGCTCGGGTTGGCACTCGTTTGAAAGATTGCGGACCGCGCGCCGGCGAGCGGACCCTCGATCAGGCGCACGCCCAGCCGCTCGGGATCCTCACGGCACGCGTTCGCGAAGAGGCGCTCTGGGTTGTGGACGACGAGCGTCACCGGGCCGGGGAGCAGCGCGCCGAGCGCGTCGCGCGTCCGCGGCCCGAGGGTCGAGACCAGCTCGCGCATCGCCAGGGGGGAGAAGAAGAGCACCGCCGATGGCTTTCGTGCGTCGCGTCGCTTGAGCGCCTGGATCCGCTCCACCGCGGCGGCGTTGAGCGGTTCGCAGGCGAGCCCGTAGAGGCCGTCGGCGGGAAAGATCGCGACGCCGCCGTCGCCCACGCAGCGCTCGAGCGCGGAACGCGCCGCGGGGGAACCATCCCGAGCGATGGAGACGGTCCGCGTCAGTGGCGCCTTCCTCTCGCTATCCGAGAACGACGCCTCAACGGCGGCCGATCACGACGCGATCGATGCCGGCGAGGTCGCGACGCGTCTCGATCCGCATGTAGCCGACCGAGGGCACGAGCTCGGCGACCGCAGCGGCCTGCCCCGCGCCCACCTCGAGCGCGACCGCATCCGCCTCCGTGTCCCCGCTCGCAAGCGCCTCGAGGAGCGCCCCGATCGCCTCCAGTCCGGTCGGCCCCCCAACGAGCGCGTTGCGGGGCTCATAGCGCGCGATCTCCGGGGGCAATCCCGCCCACTCGCCCTCCGCCACGTAGGGGAGGTTGGCGAGCAGGAGGTCGAACTCGCCGCCCGGGAGGCTCCCCGCCTCGAAGCGCACGCGATCGTCCAGCTCGAGGCGCTTGGCGTTCTCCCGAGCGAGCTCGAGGGCACCAGGCGAGTTGTCGGTGCCGGTCACGACCGCATCGGGCAGCTCGTGAGCTATGGCAAGGGCCACGGCGCCCGAGCCCGTGCCCACGTCGAGTACGGTCCCGGGCGCGAGCTCGACCGCGACCTCGACCAGCAGCTCGGTCTCCGGACGTGGGATCAGGGCCCGACCGTCGACGGCGAGCTCCAACCGGCGAAAACCCTTGCGCCCGAGGATGTACGCCACTGGCTCGCGGCGCACCCGTCGACGCACCATTGCCCCGAAGCGGCGCGCCGCGGCTGGATGGACCGGATCGTCGGCGTGGACCGCGAGCGCGGTGCGATCGCTGCCGGTCGCCTCGGCCAGGAGCAGCTCGGCATCGAGCCGAGGTGTTTCCACACCGGCCGCGGCGAGGGCATCGACGGACGCGGAGAGCGCCTCGCGCACCGTGCCGGCTGCGAGCGCCGGGGTCACGCTCAGGACCCGGCTTGCGCCGTCTGGGCCTCCAGCCGGGCCCGCTTCTCCTCGGCCGCGAGGGCGTCGGTGAACTCGCGCAGGTCACCCCCGAGAACCTGGTCGAGGTTGTGGGTGGTGAGCTTGATCCGGTGGTCGGTGACCCGTCCCTGGGGGAAGTTGTAGGTGCGGATCTTCTCCGAGCGCTCGCCCGTCCCAACCTGGGCACGGCGGTCGGCCGCGATCTCCGCCCGCTGCTCCGCCAGCGCGCGCTCGTAGATGCGGGCGCGGAGCACCCGCATCGCCTTCTCGCGGTTCTGTAGCTGGGACTTCTCGTCCTGCATCGAGACCACGATCGCGGTCGGCTTGTGGGTGATCCGTACCGCGGAGTCCGTGGTGTTGACGGATTGCCCGCCGGGGCCCGTCGACCGATAGGTGTCGATCTGAAGCTCGCTTGGATCGATGTCGACCTCGACCTCCTCGGCCTCGGGCAGCACGGCGACGGTCGCGGTCGAGGTGTGGATGCGGCCCTGCGACTCGGTCTTCGGGACCCGCTGCACGCGATGGGTCCCGCCCTCGTACTTGAACACCGAGTAGGCGCCCTCGCCCTTGATCTCGAAGGTCACCTCCTTGAACCCGCCGACCTCGGCGGGCGATTGCGACAGCGGAGCGGTCGTGAAGCCCCGCTCCTCCGCGTAGCGCGTGAGCATCTTGTAGAGGTCGCCCGCGAACAGGGCCGCCTCGTCGCCGCCGGCACCCGCGCGGATCTCGACGATCACGTTCTTCGAGTCGTTGGGGTCGCGTTCGACCATCGCCAGGCGGATCTCGTCCTCGAGCTCCCGCAGGCGCTCGGGCGCCTCGGCGACGAGCCTTCGCAGCTCCGGGTCGTCGCCGTCCTCGGCCAACAGCTCGCGAGCGCCCTCGAGGTCGTCACGCAGGGTGCGCCACTGCCGCACGAGCTCGCCCGCGGGCTCGAGCTCGCGGTACTCGCGCCCGACCTCGGCGTAGCGATCCCGGTCCGCGATCACCTCCGGATCGGACATCTGCCGCTCGAGCTCCGCGAGCCGCCCCTCGACCTGTTCGACCAGCCTCTCGATCATGAGAATTAGTTTGACGCCTGGCCAGGAAGCGGGATCATGTCGGTGAGATGGCCGGCTCGATCTTCGCCGCCGTGGCCTTACTCGCCGACGCCGCGGTCATCGGCCTCACCCATTCCTGGCCGGCGGCCGCCCCGAGCGCTGCCGTCTACGTCATGCTCGGCATCGCCTGGGGTCTCACCCTGATCGCGTTCCTGCTGCTGCGCTCCGTTGGGGGCGAGGGCGGCGAACCGCCGCCTCCCGACCCCGAGCCGCCGTGGTGGCCTGAGTTCGAGCGCCAGTTTCGCGAGTACGCGAGGGGCCGAGTGGGACGGCCGGGGCGACGGCGGGCTCCGGTCGGTGCGGGCGGCGGGCGGCGGCCACGCGTCTAGGCGAGCTCCGGTCGCATCGTCATCAAGTACGTTGCTGGCGTGAGCGCCTGGTTGACGGGCTGACCCAGCTCACGGTGCCATTCGTCGTGATGATGGCCCTCGGACAGATCGTCTTCGCCTACAACCTCGTGCAGACGCTGCGGGGCCGCCGGCGCGAGCACGTGAGACCGCCCTCGGGTCGTTCGGGCTCACGGCAGCGCTGGCCGGCACGACGGGAACCATGGGGCCGAACTTAGACGAAGTGAAACCCGACGCGAAGCAGGTGCTCGACGCGATCGCGAACGGCGGCCTCGGCAGCGGGACGATGCCGGCCGGGATCCTTGACGGACAGCAGGCGCAGGAGGTCGCCGGCTTCGTCGCCAGCAGCGCAGGAAAAGAGGACCAGGACGAGCGGAGGAGGAGGACATGGATCTGACCCGGCGCCAGCTGTTGACATACGGGACGGTCGCTGGGGCGGCGCTGTTCGTGCCGTGGGAGATCGGTAGCCGCAGCGCGATCGCGGCGCCGGTGAGCTCCCCGACCCTCCCCGGGACCGAGATCCCGAAGTACGAGCTGCCCCTCGTCATCCCGCCGGCAATGCCGCGCACGGCGGTCCTCCGGCGGGGGGGAAAGAACGTGGACTTCTACGAGATCGCCGTGAGGCAGTTCGGCCAGCGGATCCTGCCGAGCTCGCTTCCGGAGACCACCGTCTGGAGCTTCGGCTCGGCCAACCACCCGACCAGCTTCAACTACCCCGCGTTCACGATCGAGGCCAGGTGGCGACGGGCCGTCCGGGTGAGGTGGATTAACGATCTGAAGGACCCGGCCACCGGGGACTTCCTCCCCCACCTGCTGCCCGTCGATCCGACCCTTCATTGGGCGAACCCGCCGGGCGGCAACGCCGGCCGGGACCAGCGCCCGAACTTCTCGAGCACGCCCGAGCCCTACGCCGGACCGGTTCCCTTCGTGACCCACCTGCACGGCAGCGAGGGGGTCCAGCAAGAGAGCGACGGCTATCCGGAGGCGTGGTTCCTGCCAGCGGCGGACAACATCCCCAACGGCTTCGCGACGACGGGCACCTTCTACGACGCGTTCATGCGGTCCTCGCCACTCGGGGGGCAATGGGCGCCCGGGACGGCGGTGTTCCAATACCCCAACGAGCAGCGCGCGACGACACTCTGGTACCACGACCACACGCTCGGCATGACTCGCCTGAACGTGTACGCGGGGCCGGCGGGGTTCTACCTCCTCCGCGGAGGGCCCAGCGACATTCACGGGAGCCACCTTCCCGGACCAGCGCCGGCGCTCGGCGACGGACAGGGCACGAGCTACCACGAGATTCCGCTGGCGATCCAGGATCGCTCGTTCAACGACGACGGCTCCCTGTTCTACCCCGATAGCCGGGAGTTCTTCGACGGGTTCGCCGGGCCGTACAT
>JBKPFS010000146.1:0-9115 GCA_046728935.1 Actinomycetota bacterium
GCTGCGTCCTCAGTCGCCCGAATGGCGCTGCCATTCGTGCTCCCTGCGTCCTTGCCTGGCGACGCCCGGGCCTCTCATTACCTGGCCAACGTTATGAGACACCCCCTACCGGCTGAGCAGCCGCCGGGTGATCCCCTCGACCGTCGTCACCCCGTACTCGTGGGTCGGCTGGCCGTCGGTCAGCACCGCGATCGAGAGCTCGCGCTCGCCGCGCCGGAGCTGGGCGGCCTGGTGGACGAGCTGGCCGGCGTCGGTCGAGCGCCAGCCGCCCTTGAAGCGAACTGCCCAGGCGGGTCGCGCGACCGCCGGGATGCCCCAGCTCTGCTCCTCGATCACCGAGCCGAGCAACCCGAGGGCGAATTCGCGATGGGGGCCGTCGAGCAGGCGCTCGATCGCGGAGAACAGGAGCGCCATGTCGGCCGCGGTCACCCGTGCGTTCCCCCAGTAGCCCGCCACCGTGAAGTTGCTCATGCCGATGTCGCGCGCCACGTCGAAGAGCGCCTCGTCGCCGACTCGCGCGTAGATCGCATCGGCCGCATCGTTGTCGCTGTAGGTGATCATCGCCCGCAGCAACCCGCGAGTCCCTGAGTCGAGCGGCGCGCCCTCGCGCTCGAGGCGGCGCACCTCCGCGACGAGAAGCATCGCCTTGATCACGCTCGCCGAGACGAACCCCCGATCCTCCGCGTGCCCGCGCAGCCGGCCGTCGGTGTCGACGACCGCGTACGAGACCGACCCGCTCCGCCGCTGGGCGTAGGCGGAGGCGTCGCGGAGCGCGGCCGCCGTCGGCACCCTGCGCGGGGCGGCCGAGGGCCGCCCTTCATGGTCCCGCGCCGAGCCGCCGCCCTCGCTCACGCGCTGGGTCGCGGTGGCGCCACCGGGAGGGTCGGGCGCGGGGACCTCGGCCAGCTCGGGGCCGAGAGCGATCGGCCCGGCGCACAGGGCCACCGCGATCACCACCACGCCCAGCTGGACGCGTCTCGATGGCTCGACCCGCCGCACGGGGGTAGAGCGCGCGGCGGTGTGGCCCCTCATGACGGCCTTCAGGCGCGGGCCCGGGAGCCGGCCGGCAGGGCCACGAACGAGTGGCGATCCGCCGCGTAGGCGCGAACGCCCGCGGCCGCGGCGCGGCGCACGAGGTCCGCCGCCGGGACTTCCGCCTCGGGGTCGAAGCGCCGGCGGCGAAGGACATCGCCCCGAACCATCAGCGTCTCGGGCTCGAGCTCCTCGGTGTAGACGTGCTCCGCATCGGCGCGGCGAAGCTCGGGGGGTCCGCCCTGAGTGGCGGCGTAGTGCGCCCCCTTGCCAACGACGCCGGCATCGGAATAGGAGAAGGCGTGGGCGAGGTCGCCGACGTAGTGCTCGCCGTACTCGGCGGAGGGGTCGAAGAGCGCGATCAGGTCTCCGTTCGCGGCCGCCAGCGCGGCGTTGAGCGCCGCGCCGAGGCTCCCGGCGGGATCGCTGAGCACGGTCGCGGCGTCGATGCCAGCGGCGGCAAGCCTGCGCGTGACGGCATCCGCATCCTCGGGCCCCTGGAGCACGACCACCGCGTGGAGCGGACGCCACGCCTGGCGGCAGATCTGCTCCACCGCCCGCTCCGGTGGCTCATCGCCGGGAGCGAGCAGGACGGAGATCCGCCTGGCTCCCGTTGGCGGGGCGACCCTGGTGACGCGCAACACCTCGTCCACGCGATGCCCGTAGGTGTGCTTGCCGAGCACCTCGCGCATCGCCTCGTGCGCGCGGCGCTGCCGCTCCTCGGGATCGTCGAGCAGCGACTCGAGCTTCGCTCGCGTCTCCTCGGGCGTGCGGGCGACGGAGATCAGGTCGCCGAACACCGCTTCGATCGCCCGCGAGTACCCGGAGAGCACCGCGGTCGAGCAGGCGGAGAGCTCGAACACCCGCCGGGCGCACATGGTCGGCGAGGTGGTGACGGAGTTGACGTTCAGGAATACCTTGTACGCCTTGTAGGCGGCCAGCATGCGCTCGTAGGGCAGTGATCCGGCGACGTGCGGCGCGTACTCCGGCGGCCACTGGAAGCGCTCGTCCTCCCCTTGGACGATGCGGCTGAAGATGTGAAGGTCGAAGTCAAGGGCCGGCGCCAGGATCGTCTCCATCTGCCTGCGGCGAGCGGGGTGCTTGCGGGGGAAGTACGTGCCGGCGAAGGCGACGTCGTGGCGCCGTCCGCCCGCCACCGAGATCGGGTTGTGGATTCGAGGCTGGGCCCCGAACGGCAGCACCCTGACGTCCTCGCGACCGAGCACCTCCGCGTACCGCGGGACGCAGTCGCCGTCGACGGTAAAGATGTGATCGAAGAGCTCCGCCGTGTGGACGAAGTGGCGGAAGTTCGGCGGATCCTCCTTGTTCCAGAACACTGTCGGGATCCCGCGCTCCCGACACGAATCGAGGAGGTCGATCAGCGGCTCGCGCTTCGCTCTGCTGCGGCCCTTGAGCAGGTCGAACCAGCGCCCGTCGTTGCCCCTCCACGCCGACTCGACGAAGAGCAGCTCGGGGCGCTCCCGGTCGAGGGCCTCGCGCCAATCATCGGGACCGATCTGGACCTGGTTCCACTCGTACCGCAGGGCAGTGGCCGAGAAGTGGTCGAGGATCACGGCGACGGTCAGGTCGGGCCGTGCGACCGGCCCCTCGGGCAACTCGAAGGAGGGAATCTCCACCTCCAGACGGTGGTCGGCGCCCGCGCTCAGTTCCGCGTGGACGGTGAGCGGTTTGAGGTCATCGCGCTCGCGCCATCCGCCACCGAGCTCCCTCGGGGGCAGCCGGCGGCGTGTGCCGACGCGGATTCGCCGCGGGATCAACACGTACAGCCTCTTGCCGAGGCGCCACCAGCGGGTTGTCCGGATCACACCGAGCCGCCACCGTGCGCGCCTCGAGGAGCGGTCGAGGCGCCTGACGGCATGCGCCAGCCTCCGTCTTCGCTCGCGAACAAGGGCCAGCTCCTGCTGGGTGTCGTCGAGAATCGCCTCGACCGAGGGCTGGAGATCGAGGATCGCTCGCCGCTTTGCCTCCTCCGACATGGCGCCCGGGGTCGCGATGACTCGGAAGAGACCGTCCTCCAGATCGAGCGACTCCACGGTCACGTGCCGGGCGAGCGCGTCGACAAGAGAGGCGGGGTACAACCTGAGGGCCTGCGATCCCCCTGCCTCGAGGCCGAAGGGAACCGTAAGCGCGATCACGCCGCCGGGCCGGGTAACGCGGGCCGCCTCGGCGAGGAACGCGTCGAAGTCCTCGAGGTGCTCGGCCGTGCGGGCCAGGATCACGGTGTCGAACGAGTCGTCGGCCAGCTCGAGGTTCGCGGGGTCGCCGACCCGATACTCGAGCAGCGCACGGACCTGTGGCGGCTTCCGGGCCCGGTCCGCGAGTGCCTCGCCGATCCGCGTCTCGTCGGCGTCGACGGCGACCGTGCGCAGACCTCGGCGGGCGCAAAGGGTCGCGACTATGCCGCTCCCGCAGACCATGTCGAGGACCTCACCTCGG
Source organism: Actinomycetota bacterium (assembly GCA_046728935.1). Lineage (GTDB taxonomy): Bacteria > Actinomycetota > Thermoleophilia > Solirubrobacterales > 70-9 > DATAFO01. The sequence continues at coordinate 3,490 of JBKPFS010000146.1, forward strand.
GCGGTGGAAACCAGCCAGTCGATCCGGGTGCGCTCGCGCTCCTGGGCCTTGGGCGTGCCGCGCTTGCCCCGGTAGGTGTCAGCGATCCGATCGGTGGTTCCCACGGCGCGCGACTGTAGAGGGTTGATGGGGGTTGGGCGCGTGCGCGGGGGCGCCGCAGGCCGAGCGGGGCGGTGCACGCGGCCGAAGCAGGTAGCACCGCTACCTGCGAGGCCGTGGGTGCCGATCCAGCGACGGCATGCGGCGTCATCCGCGTGCGTGGATAACCTCATCAGCCCTCTGAGATGATCGCCCTGGCCTGCGGCCGGGCACGAAACCGGGAAGCAGGCCGTCGATCAACCCCCTCCGCCGCGGTAACGATCTAAGTCGAAATCACTTAGATTTGTTGACAGAACTCGTAAGGCCCAGATAGACTTCAATTCCAATGCAGCCAGACCGATTCACGATCAAGTCGCAGGAGGCGGTGGCGGCCGCGCAGCGCCTCGCCGCCGAGCGGCGCAACCCTGAGGTGGCTCCGGTCCACCTCCTGCTCGCCGTGCTCGAACAGGAGGAGGGCCTCGCCCCGGCGGTCCTGCGCAAGCTCGCCGCGGACGTCGCCGCCATCGCCCAGCGTGCGCGCGCGGCGGTCGCGGACCTCCCCGTCGTGAGCGGCGAGGACGAGCCAGACGTTCGCCCCGCCCAGGACCTGGTCCGGGCGCTTCAGCGGGCCGAGAAGGAGAGCGGTGCGCTCGGCGACGAGTACATCTCGGTCGAGCACATCCTGCTGGCACTCGCCGACAAGTCCTCGGGCGTCGCCGATCTGCTTCCCGAGCGCGACTCGCTGATGAAGGCGATCGCGGAGGTTCGCGGGCCCCATCGCGTCACCTCGCCGAATCCCGAGGACACGATGCAGGCGCTGGAGAAGTTCGGACGCGACCTCACAGGCGAAGCCGAGCAGGGCAAGCTCGACCCGGTGATCGGCCGGGACGAGGAGATTCGCCGGGTGATCCAGGTGCTCTCTCGCCGGACCAAGAACAACCCGGTTCTGATCGGCGATCCGGGGGTCGGCAAGACCGCGATCGTCGAGGGGCTCGCGCAGCGGATCGTCGACGGCGACGTGCCCGAGTCCCTACGCGACCGGCGCGTCATCGCCCTCGACATCGGCTCGCTGCTCGCTGGGTCCAAGTACCGGGGCGAGTTCGAGGAGCGCCTGAAGGCGGTGCTGAAGGAGATCCAGTCGGCGGAGGGCCAGATCGTGTTGTTCATCGACGAGCTGCACACGATCGTCGGCGCCGGCGCCGCGGAGGGTGCGGTGGACGCCGCCAACCTGCTGAAGCCGATGCTCGCCCGCGGCGAGCTGCGTGCCGTCGGCGCGACCACGCTGGACGAGTACCGCAAGCACATCGAGAAGGACGCGGCGCTCGAGCGACGCTTCCAGCCGGTGCTGGTCGGCGAGCCCGACATCGGCGACACGATCGCGATCCTGCGGGGGCTGAAGGAGCGCTACGAGGTTCACCACGGCGTGCGCATCTCCGACCCGGCGATCGTCGCCGCCGCGACCCTGTCCGAGCGCTACATCGCCGACCGCTTCCTCCCCGACAAGGCGATCGACCTCATCGACGAGGCGGCCTCAAGGCTGAAGATGGAGATCGAGTCCGCGCCGACGGAGATCGACGAGGTCGACCGGCGGATCCAGAAGCTGGAGATCGAGCGTGAGGCTCTGCGCAAGGAGAAGGACGAGGCCTCGAAGGCCCGCCTCGAGGCGATCGAGTCGGAGCTCGCCGATCTCCGCGAGCGCTCGGGCGAGATGAAGGCCCGGTGGCAGGCCGAGAAGGGCGCGATCGAGGCGATCAAGGAGGCCAAGTCCCGCCTCGAGGAGACCCATCGCGAGGCCGAGCGCGCCGAGCGAGAGGCCAACCTGCAGCGCGCGGCCGAGCTCCGCTACGGCGAGATCCCGGAGCTTGAGAAGACGCTCGCCGAGCAAGAGGCGCGGCTCGCGGAGCTGCATGCCCAGGGCGGCTCCCAGCTCACCGAGGAGGTGACCGAGGAGGACGTGGCCCAGGTCGTCTCGCGCTGGACCGGGATCCCCGTCTCGAGGTTGATGGAGGGCGAGGTCGAGAAGCTGATCCACATGGAGGAGCGCCTCCACGAGCGCGTGGTCGGACAGGACGAGGCCGTTGAAGCGGTTTCGCACGCCCTGCGGCGCTCGCGCGCGGGCCTCTCTGACCCCAACCGGCCGATCGGAGTCTTCCTCTTCCTCGGCCCGACCGGCGTGGGCAAGACGGAGCTGGCGCGCGCCCTGGCGGAGTTCATGTTCGACTCCGAGCAGGCGATGGTGCGCATCGACATGTCCGAGTACATGGAGAAGCACACCGTCGCGCGCCTGATCGGAGCCCCGCCCGGCTACGTCGGCTACGAGGAGGGCGGCCAGCTCACCGAGGCCGTCCGCCGGCGCCCTTACGCCGTGATCCTCCTGGACGAGATCGAGAAGGCCCACCCCGACGTCTTCAACGTCCTCCTCCAGATCATGGACGACGGCCGGCTCACCGACGGGCAGGGCCGGACCGTGAACTTCACCCACTCGATCCTGATCATGACCTCGAACGTCGGCTCCCAGGAGATCGCGGCCGAAGCGATCGACGAGCGGATCAGGGAGCGAATCGAGGAGATCCTCGCGACGACGTTCAAGCCGGAGTTCCTCAACCGCCTCGACGAGACCGTGGTGTTCCACCGCCTGGGGCGCGACGACATCGCGCAGATCGTCGACCTCCAGGTCGCCCAGCTCGCCGGCCGGATTGCCGAGAAGGGGATCGAGGTCGAGCTCACCGACGACGCCCGCACCCTGCTGGGCAACCTGGGCTACGACCCGACCTACGGTGCGCGGCCACTTAAGCGGGTGATCCAGCGTGAGCTGGTCGACAAGCTCGCGCTGGCGTTGCTGGAGGGCGAGTTCACCGAGGGCGACGTGATCGGCGTCGACGCCGAGGACGGTGAGCTCAGCTTCACCAAGACGGGCGCCCCCGCCGCGGCGGCCGCTGCCTGAGCCCGGCCGGTACCTTCCTGCGGCCATGGGTGGCGAAGACCCGGTCGCGGGGTATCGGGGAAGGCTCGAGGAGTACGCGCTCCGTAAGCAGGCCTGGGCGCTGGCTGAGTGGCTCAGCTCCCACGCCCGCGGCGACGTGCTGGCGTTCGGGCCCCCCGCGGAGAGCGTCGCCGCGCTCTGCGCTCAAAATGGGCTGCGGGCCGTGACCGTCGCCGAGCCCGCGGAGCTCGACCTTCCGGACGGCGAGTTCGACAGCGTGCTCGTCGCAGAGGCGCTCGAGCGAAGCCGCGAGCCCGCGGCGGTGGTGGGCGAGCTTGCGCGCGTGGCATCGCCCGAGGCCACGATCGCGATCACCGCTCGCTTCGGCCTCAACGCCGACCCCGATCACCGATCGACGTTCCTCGTCGGCTCGCTCCTCGACACCCTCTCCCCGCACCTGACGGTGACCTCGCTGGAGCTCGCCGACGAGCACTTCCGCGTCATCGCTCGACCGGGACCGATGGACGGCGCCGCTCGCACGCGCCTGATCGTCGAGCTCCAGCCCCTCCTGGAGAGCAGGTTCCTGAAGGCGCAGGTGGAGGCGCGACGGCTGGACGACCTCGCCCGACGCCAGCGGGGGGAGCTGGCCCGCGCGCGGCGCCGACGCCGCTACCAGGCGCGCCGGGCGCGGCGGTTGCGCGAGAAGCTGCGCGAGACGCGCCGTCGCTCCGGTCGCGGGCCGATCAGGCGGGCCGCGGCAAGGCTCGCCCCACGCTTCAGGCCCCGGCGCGATGGCGCCGCCGACGCCCGGGCGGCCCGGGCGAAGCGGCGCCGGCCCCGGGTCGAGATCCCTGCCATCGAGCCGCCCGAGGGCCCGGTCCGTCGTCCCGACCTCACCGTCGCGGTGATCCTCGACCGCTTCTCCGCCCTGGCGCTCCGCTACGAGTGGAATCAGCTCGAGTTCGGCCCGCTGGATTGGCGCCCGACGCTCGAGCGCGATCCCCCGAGGCTGCTGTTCGTGGAGTCGGCGTGGCAGGGCAATGACGGACGCTGGGCGGGGGCGATGAGGGAGGAGGGGCCGACCGAGCCGCTTCGGGATCTGGTCGGCTGGTGCCGCGAGCGGGGGATCCCCTCGGTCTTCTGGGCCAAGGAGGACCCGCCCAACTTCGATCGCTTCCTGGAGACCGCGAGGCTGTTCGACCACGTCTTCACCGTTGACGGCGACTGCATCCCCCGCTACCGCGAGGCGCTCGGCCACGACCGGGTCGGGCTGATGCAGTTCGCCGCCCAGCCGCGCATCCACAATCCGATCGCGGTCGAGGGAGGACGCGAGTACGACGTTGCCTTCGCGGGCTCCTACTTTGCCTCCAAGCACCCGGCCCGCCGGGAGCAGATGGAGACGGTCCTCGAGCCGGCGCTTGAGGCGGGGCTGCACGTCTTCAGTCGCCTGCCGGACGTGCCCGGGCGCGACTTCCCCGAGGGGTACGCCGGCCACGTGGCGGGCTCCCTGCCCTACGAGCGCGTGCTGGCTGCTTACAAGCGCTACAAGCTCTTCCTCAACGTGAACTCGGTCCCGGAGTCGCCGACCATGTGCGCTCGGCGGCTGTTCGAGATCTCGGCGTGCTCGACGCCCGTGCTCTCGGGCCATTCACGCGCGATCGAGGAGGTGTTCGGCGAGCTGGTCCCGATGGCGCGCACCCGCGAGGAGGCGCGGGCGCGGTTGACCGAGCTGCTCGGCGACCCCGAGCTTCGCGACCGCAGGGCGCACCGCGCCATGCGTGAGGTCCTGTCCGCCCACACCTATGCGCACAGGCTCGAGTCCGTGCTCGCTGCGGTAGGCATCGAGTTCGAGCGCCGCCGCCCGGCGGTTTCGGTGCTGATGACGACGAATCGCGAGCGCCAGCTGGACCATGCGATAGCGCAGGTCGCAGGCCAGACGTATCGGCCGCTCCAGCTGGTCGCCGTCCTCCACGGCATCGAGATCGACCCCGAGACGGTCGCGGAGCGGGCGCGCCGCGCGGGGATCGAGGACGTGGCCGTGCTCGAAGCGGACGCCGCGGCGAGCCTCGGCGCCTGTCTCAACGTCGCCCTCGAAGCGGCCGACGGCGAACTCCTCGCGAAGATGGACGACGACGACTTCTACGGACCGCACTACCTCACGGACCTCGTCGACGCGTTCCGGTACGCCGACGCTCCGATCGTCGGCAAGTGCGCCCACTACTCGCACACGCTCGCCAGCGGCGCGACGATGCTGCGTTTCCCCCACCTCGAGCACACCTACGTGGAGCACGTCAAGGGCGCGACGATCACGGCGAAGGCCGATGTCCTGCGGAGGCTGCGCTTCGACGATGTCCGCACCGGCGTCGACAGCGCTCTCTTCAGCCGGGTCCGCGCCGAGGGGATCAACGTGTACTCGGCCGACCGCTTCTCGTTCGTCGCGATCCGCCACGGCGACGAGCACGGACACACCTGGTCCGTGAGCGAGGGCAGGCTGATCAGCACCGCCGGTTCGGTCTCGTACGGCCCGCCCGAGACCCTCGTCGAAGCCTGAATATGCGAATTCGGCTTAGGCGGCGCCGACGAGAGGTCAGGGTGCTCTCCGTGGGCTCGCTTCCTCCCGAGCTC
>JBKPFS010000147.1:0-3515 GCA_046728935.1 Actinomycetota bacterium
TCGCCCACCCGGCCGCGCGCCTCGGGGTCGACGTCCGCGACTGCGACCACCCTCGCGCCGCGAAGGCGTCGCAGCGCCGGCACGTGCCGAAGCTGCGCCATGTGGCCGCAACCGATCAGTCCGACGCCGATCCGCTCTGACGCCCCCGGGCTCGGGCTCCCCGTCATGCGCGGCAGCGTAACGGCGCGGCCATCGACTCCGGGGTCACAGCTCCCAGGAGTCGAACCGCCCGCTCAGCTCGCGCAGCGCCTCCACTTCCTCGCGCAGCTGGTCGTTGAGACGGGCTCGCGCCGCGGCCGGGAGCGGGTCGTGACCGGAGCCGCCGATCCGGCTCTTCGAGGCGAGTCGCTCCAGCCACCACTTGGGCTCCTGCGGGATCGATCGCACCAGACGCGCCCCGGCGCGCGACTTCGGAAGCTCGCCCATCAGGCGTCGCACCAATCCACGATTGCGGCTGCGGTTGCGAAGGCGCTCCATTCGCGGGGACCAGAAGCCGGCGTCCACGCCCAGGAAGTCGAACACATCGCGCATCGTCTGGCGCCGCCGTCGCAGCAGGTCCTCCGAGGCCACCACCAGGATCCGCCCCCGGCCGAAGCGCTCCAGGAAGGGCCGTAAGCGGGTGCAGTAGCGGCTCCGCTCCAGGTAAGGGCTGCCGGGCGCGCACACCGCCTCGACCAGCGATCGGCGTTCGAGCCCAGCCTCCCGGCGAAAGACGCAGTCCGAGAGCATCCGGTCGACCGGGTTTCGCACCAGGTAGATGAGTCGGACGTCGGGCACCACCGAGTGCATCCGCTCGGCCGCGTCGGGGAATACAGGCGCCGTGTAGGTGGGCGACGATTCGCCGCGCACCCGCGCCAGCGGGGAGAAGTGCGACCTGTACCACTCGACGCCGCGGCTCCAGTTGCCGCGCTGAAACCACTCGACGGGCGACGAGGTTCCCTCGAGCGGCCGGTCGTAGAAGAAGCGCAGCTCCTTCGGGCTCGACATCTCGATCTCGGGATGGAGGTCGAGGTAGTAGTGGAGGGAGCTGGTGCCGCACTTGTGCGCGCCGATGACAATCAGGTTCGGCAGCGCGCTCCGCGCGGCGGCGCTCATTCCCCAAGCAGATGGCCGCAGGCCAGCAGCTGGGCCTCGCGCAAGTGCTCGATCGCGGGCTCGGCGAGCTCGAGCAGCTCGTCGAGCGAGGCGCGGGACACGGGCGTCCGCTCGGCCGTCAGCTGGACCTCGACCAGCCCTCCCTCACCGGTGATCACGATGTTGGCGTCGACCTCCGCGCGAGAGTCCTCCGCGTAATCGAGGTCGCACAGCGGCTCACCGTCGACCACCCCGCAGCTCACCGCGGCAACCGACCCGGTGAGCGGGTCGCGGGCGAGCTCCCCCGCCTCGATCAGCTTGGCGACGGCGAGCCGCAGGGCAACGAACCCGCCGGTGATCGCCGCGCAGCGCGTCCCGCCGTCGGCCTGGAGCACGTCGCAGTCGACGTAGACGGAGCGCTCGCCGAGCGCCTCGAGGTCGACGACCGCCCGCAGCGAGCGCCCGATCAGCCGCTGGATCTCCACCGACCGCCCGTCGAGGCGTCCGCGCTTGGAGTCGCGCTCCTTGCGCTCGCCGGTGGACGCGGGGAGCATCGCGTACTCGGCGGTCACCCACCCGCGGCCCGAGCCGTCCAGCCACTTCGGCACCGAGGCCGTCGCCGAGGCGGTGCAGATGACGCGCGTCTCCCCCTGCTCATAGAGCGCGGACCCCGTCGCGGTGCGCACGAAGCCGGGCTCGATCGTGACCGGCCGCGGGTCTTTAGGGGAGCGGTCGTAGCTGCGCGGCACGAGCGGAGTCTTCCAGAGCGGGCCTCACGAGCCGACGCCTACTCCAAACCCGGTCACCGATGGGTCGTAATTTTGGCTCCAGGCCTGGACGTGCGGTCAACTCCGGGCTACGTTCGGGCCGCACAGGGAACGGTGCCATTCAAGGAAGAAAGGAAGGGGGCATGTGCGCAGGGGGAATGAGGATCGAGGCCGGGCCGTGATCGGCCGGGCGCTGATCTCGCGCGCGGCCGCGGCCGTCACCGGGATCCGCGATGCCGAGCCGAACCGCAGCCCGACGGTCGACGAGTCCACTACCCCCGCCTGGCTTTGGGAGCTCGACGAGCACCAAGGCGCAGACGAGGTCTCGTTTCTCCTCACCGCCGCTCTCGACGACGTGCTCAAGGCGCGCCTAACCGCATCCCCCCCGCAATTCGAGCTCGCAACCGCGCCCGAGCCCAGGAGCACCTGCGGCTCGCGCGGGCGGGGCGTCAACTCCGATCGAGAGAGGAGGGCCGAATGCCGGAAAACGAGGCCATGACCGAGCTCCAGGATCTGGACGCGATCGCCTCAGAGCAGGACGCCGTGCTGGCGTTCAGGGTCGAGGACGATCTGGCCTCCTTCGAGCCCGTGTTCGTGCGGATCTTCCGCGCAAACGTCGGGAAGGAGAACGAGACCGCGCTGATCGCGATCAGCGACCAGACCGGGCTCCAGCTCGGGCGCTACGTGGTCAGCCGCGAACGACACGAGCGGGCGCTCGAGTGCGCCGAGGAGATCGGCGAGGAGCAGGTGGAGGACCAGGAGGCCGCCCTCGGGCCGCTCGACTGGCAGGGGGATTAGGACGCCGCCCGCTCAACCCCCGCCGCCGGGACGGCGGGGACGTGGCGGGCGGCGAGCCTGCGGGCCGGCGCCGACGAGCTAGCGGAAGCTGATCGCGTTCACGGCCTGCTTGATCTTCGACACGATCACCTCGGCCAGCTCCGTCCCCTGGTTGCCGTTGAAGCCCTTCATCGCGGCAACCATGCCGACCATGAGCAGCGACACGAGCAGGATCAGGCCGACGTACTCGACCGTCCCCTGGCCGCGCTGGCCCTCGAGGGCCGCCACGACCGTCCGCGCCCGGCGGCGGAGGGTCGCTTGGATCCTGTCGAACAGCGCCTTGAGCATCTTCGCCTCCTTGGGTGCTGGATAGATGCCGCGATGCTCGGCCGTGCCCCGTGACCGATCCAGACCCGAGTGAGTCAACGGCGGCGAGCGAGCGTGTCGCAAGGGCGACTCCGGCCCCGACTACATGGCGGCGTCTATCCGGACCCCGGCGTCACGCAACCTGGGAGACGTTCGCGTACTGCGTCTAGGACGATAGGCTGCCCCATCGGCCTGGCGGCGCGCTGGCCGCGAGATCGAAGGAGGAGACATGGACGTGAGGTGGGACCGAACGGCGAAGCCCGTGGTCACGGTGCTCGTCGCGACGGCGGGGCTTGCGCTCGCCGGCGTCGCCGGAGGCGCTCTGAAGACGAAGAAGGCGGAGGTCTCAGTTGCGCCGGGCACGACCGAGTCTGCGACCGCGAAGTGCGGGAAGGGCACGCGCGTCGTCTCGGGCGGCTTCGACGCGCCGGGGTTCGACTCCGCCGGTGCCAACGGCACATACGTCCAGACGTTCGGGTCATCGCGCTCGAGCAAGCGTGGCTGGACCTCAACCGGGACGAACTTCCCAGA
>JBKPFS010000148.1:0-11201 GCA_046728935.1 Actinomycetota bacterium
GGAGCTTCAGCGCCTGCAGCGCGAGCTCGTGATCATGCAGGAGTACGTCAAGGCCGAGGGGCTGAAGCTCGTCGTGATCTTCGAGGGTCGCGACGCCGCGGGCAAGGGCAGCACGATCAAACGCGTCACTCAGTACCTCAACCCTCGCGTCGCCCGCATCGTCGCGCTTCCCGCACCGACCGAGCGTGAACGTACGCAGTGGTACTTCCAGCGCTACATCTCCCAGCTGCCAGCGGCGGGCGAGATCGTGCTGTTCGACCGCTCCTGGTACAACCGGGCGGGCGTCGAGAAGGTCATGGGCTTCTGCAGCGCGGACGAATACCACCGCTTCCTGCACCAGTGCCCGATCTTCGAACGGATGCTCGTCGAGGACGGCGTGCTGTTGCGCAAGTACTGGTTCTCGGTGGGGGACACCGAGCAGGAGGCTCGCTTCCGGTCCCGGCTCGCGGACCCGATGCGCCAGTGGAAGCTGTCGCCGATGGACCTCGAGTCGCGAAACCGCTGGGTCGACTACTCGCGCGCCAAGGACGAGATGTTCGTCCACACCGATATCCCCGAGGCGCGCTGGAACGTGGTCGAGTCCGACATCAAGCGCAACGCGCGCATCAACTGCATCGCCCACCTCCTCGGCGAGGTCCCGTGGGAGTACCGAGAATGGGAGCGGATCGAGCTCCCCAAGCGCCAGGACGACACCGGCTACGTGCGCCCGCCGCGCGACATCTACACCTACGTTCCCGACGCGGCCGCGAACCTGCTGGCGCACGCGAAGTCGAAGTCGAAGGCCTAGCTTTCATCTTCCTTTCACCCGCCGGGTATTGAGTCGGGGCATGCGCGTAGGGCTCCTCGTGGTGGTGCTCGCCGGTCGCGGCCGGCTGCGGCTCGTCGAGCGACGAGGAGTCGTCGACCACCTCGACGGCGCCGCCAGCCTCGGCGATATCCACATCCGAGCTGGCGCCGGTCCACGGTCCCTACTCGCCCCAGATCGAGCCGGCGAACTTCGCCTCCGAGATCGACAACCAGTGGTTCCCGCTCGAGCCCGGGACGGGTTTTCACTACAAGGGCGTCGCCGAGGACGGCAAGACCCCCCAGACCGACGACATGACCGTCACCGATCAGACGAAGGGGATCCTCGGGGTCACCTGCACCGTCGTGCGCGACATCGTCTCCTCGCACGGCAGGCCGATCGAGCGGACCTTCGACTGGTACGCGCAGGATCAGGACGGAAACGTCTGGTACATGGGCGAGGACTCGCGCGAGCTCGAGCACGGCAAGTTCGTCAAGCAGGACGACTCCTGGGAGGCGGGCGTCGACGGGGCGGAGCCGGGGATCATCATGCCCGGCGATCCCCAGCGGGGAGACGAATATCGCCAGGAGTACTACCCCGGCTTCGCGCTCGATCAGGCTCGCGTGCTGGGAAGCGGCGGCCCGGTCACGGTGCCGGCCGGCTCATACGACGAGACGCTCCTGACCGAGGAGACCGCGCCGAAGCTCGACCCGGGCGTCGCCGAGCGGAAGTACTACGTGGCCGGCGTCGGCGACGTCAAGGAACAGACCGTGAGCGGTAACCACGAGCAGATCGAGCTCGTGAGCATCACGCGGTGACCTCGACGCCTCGGGTCACCGCGCCTTGCGGATCGCCTTGATCAGGTCCCACTTGCCCATCTTCGAGCGACCCGGGATGTCCTCCTTCTTCGCGATCTCGTAGAGCTGCTCGCGGTTGCGGTCCTCGAGCCGGCGCCCTGCCTTACCGCCACGTTGGCGACCTCGCGCCGCCTGCTTTCCGAGCTCGCTGCGCGTGCGCTTCGGTAGGTGCGCGATCGTGCGCTTCCGTGTCGCCGCTCGCCGCGCCTTCTGGACGTTGCGCTTCGCGGCTCGCACCTGCTTCTGTGTGGCCATCGGATCCACCTCCAATTTCAGCCGTTCGGGACTCGACTACCCACCAATGGGCGCGGCTATCATTGATCGGGCACGGGGGCGAATTAGATTCGACGTGGAGTCATCGTCCCGATGTTGCGAGTCGAGGATCCGGGTTGGCCTCGCTAAATAACCCCGGAAAACCATAATTGCGGACCACGAGTTCGCCCTCGCCGCTTAGCTAGAACCTAAGCAGTGAGCATCGGTCCTCCCTCGGCCCGTGGGGAGGGGTTCCGGTGTCAGAAACGGGCTCGCCCCGAGGTAGCACCCTCGACCGAGGGGGACATCTGAAGGAGGGTTCTGGCGCCGGGAACGTACCCCGCGGATCGACCGACCCGGACGCCGAGCTCAGACTCCGCGGGTACGCTCGTAGAAGACATCAGGGCAGCTCTGCGGACGCCGGGGCAGAACCGGCCGCCTCCACTCTCTCGCCACGCTTAGGCGTCGATAAGGGGTGCGGGCATACTTGTCTCAGATGGCAGACCACCCAACACGACCCTTCCCCGAGCCGGCGCCAGCGCCGGCCGCCGAGCCCGGCTACGAGCCGATCCATCCCGGGTCGGGTCGTGGCGGCTCCTGGCGCGAGCGCCTTCGGAAGCTGACCGCTCTCCTCGTCGCGGCCGCGCTGCTCCTCGCCAAGCTCGGCGCGAAGGCGAAGGTGCTGCTCGTCGCCCTGCCGAAGCTGAAGCTGTTCGCGACCTCGGGCTCGATGCTGGTCTCGATCGCGGCGTACTCGTTGATCTGGGGCTGGACCTTCGCGCTGGGCTTCGTGCTGCTGCTCCTGCTCCACGAGCTCGGGCACGTGATCCAGCTCCGTCGCGAGGGCGTCGAGGCCTCGGCGCCGATGTTCATTCCCTTCCTCGGCGCGGTGATCGCCGCCAAGTCGATGGGCAAGGATGCAGCGGCGGAGGCCCGGGTGGGTCTCGCCGGGCCGATCCTTGGCAGCGTCGCGACGCTGGTCCCGCTCGGGATCTGGCTCGCCACCGGCGAGGACTTCTGGCGGGCGCTCGCCTACGTCGGCTTCTTCCTCAATCTGCTCAACCTGCTGCCGGTGCTGCCGCTCGACGGCGGCCGGGCGATGGCGGCGCTCAGCCCCTGGGTGTGGTTCGTCGGCTACGCCGCGCTGATCGCGCTCACGATTCTCTTCCCCAACCCGATCTTCCTGCTCGTGCTGATCTTCGGCGGTTTGGAGAGCTGGCGGCGCTGGAAGGCGCGCAACAGCCCCGAGGGACGCGCCTACCACGCGATCGACCCTCGCACCCGGGCGCTGGTCGGGATCACCTACATCGGCCTCGCCGCGGCGCTCGGCATCGGCGTCGCCGAGACCTTCCTCGACCGCGACTTCGGCGACGTCTAGCGGCGCTTTGCGCTCCGCGCCTCGATCACGGCGCGGTAGACCGCGGCCAGGTCCTCGTCGCGCGCCTCGAGCTCCATCGCCTGCTCGAACCGCGCCACGACCGCCCGGGTCAACTCGAGCTCCAGCCCCTGCTCGTCCGCTGCCTTGAGCACGAGCCGCGCGTCCTTCGCGGCGAGATAGAGCGGGAAGCTCGGCGGGAACTCGCCGGCGGCCATCATCTCGCCCTTGATCCGCGCGTAGGGTGCGCCGACCGGCCCGCCCTCGATCACGTCGAGGAACCCCGCGGGATCGATGCCGAGCGCCTCGGCCAGGGAGATCGTCTCGGCCAGCCCAGTGGTCAGCGCGAGGAGCCAGTTGTTCACGACCAGCTTCATCCGCGTCCCGGCGCCCCCCTCGCCCAGCCATTCGGTTCGGCTCCCGATCGCGTCGAGGATCGGCCCGCAGCGATCGCGGCCCGCATCGCTCCCCGAGACGAGGACGATCAGTCCGCCCGCCTCCGCGGGCTGCTTGGTGCCGAGCACCGGCGCGTCGAGGAACTCGATCCCGCGCTCGGCCGCGAGCCGGATGAACTCCTCGGTGCCGGCGATGCCGACGGTGCTCGTCTGCATCCACACCGCGCCATCCGGCATCGCCGCAAGCGCCCCGCCCTCACCGGCCACCACCCCCCTGACCGCGGCGGCGTCGGGCAGCATCGTGACCGCCACCTCGGCGTCCTCCACCGCCGCGGCGGCCGACTCCGCGATCCGGATCCCGTCCTCGGCGAGCGGCTCGGCCCGCTCGCGGGTTCGGTTCCAAGCCGTCGTGGAGATCCCTGCCCGAGCGAGGTTGCGGGCGATCGCAGCGCCCATGATCCCGGTGCCTAGCACCGCCGTCCTCATGCCGGCTCCTCGCGGACCACGTCGGCGGCCGGCTTGTCGTCGCGAAGGCCCTTGTAGGAGGGGTGGCGGAGGGTGCCGGCGTTCGTCCACTCCGAGAACTCCACCTCGCCGACCAGCTTCGGCTCGACGAAGATGGCGCCCTTTTGCGGCTGGCGACCGGCGAACGGGCTCTCATCCCGGCGCAGCGGCTCGAGCCGCTTGCGAAGTAGCTTCAGGTCGGCGGCATCGAACCCGGTTCCGACCTTGCCCGCGTATCGCAGGCGAGGCTCGCCGTCGTCGTCCTCGTAGTAGCCGACCAGCAGCGCCCCGATCTCGCCCTCGCGCCTGCCCTTCCCGGGGAGCCAGCCCCCGATCACGACCTCCTGGCCACGGACGTTCTTCACCTTGAGCCAGTCGCGGCTGCGCCGCCCCGGGAGATAGCGGCTCCCAAGCCGCTTGGCGATGATCCCCTCGAGGCCGCGCTCGCGACTCGCCGCCAGCAGCTTCGAGCCATCGCCGCGGTGATAGGCCGGGATCTGCCAGCTCTGCCCCTCGAGGCCGAGCGCCTCGAGTGCGCCCCGGCGGTCCTCGTATCCCTCGTCGAGCAGCGAGTGCCGGTCGAGGTAGAGCAGGTCGAAGATCACGTAGGTGACCGGGATGTCCCGCATGCGCCGGCGCACCTGGCTCTCGGAGGCGACGTGCATGCGAGTCTGAAGCCGCTGGAAGCTCGGCCTGCCCTGGTCGTCGAAGGCGACCAGCTCACCGTCGAGCACCGCGCGGCGCGCCCCGAGCTCCTCGAGCAGACCGCGAACCTCGGGGTACTGCGCGGTGATCTCGCGCAGGTTGCGACTCTCGAGCCGCAGGTGGCCGGGCTCGCAGTACGCAATCGCCCGCACGCCGTCCCACTTGATCTCGAACGCCCAAGTCTGCTCCTGGGAGGGCAGCTTCGCGAGCGTCGCCTTCATCGGCTCGATGTGCTCCGGCATCGGCTCGCGGTCGGACTCCGGCGGGTCCATGCGATGAATCATCCAGTCGTCGCCCCTGGTTTGAAAGAGGGCGTAGCGACCCTGCACTCGCTCGCCGTCGAGTCGCACGACGACCTTCTTCGGCTCGAACTTCTCCGCCTGGTAGGTGCCCCGGTCCCAGATCGTCACGGTGCCCGCCCCGTATTCCCCCTTCGGGATCTCCCCCTCGAAGTCGAGGTACTCGAGCGGGTGGTCCTCGGTGTGAACCGCGAGCCGGTTCAGCCCGGGATCGTCGGGGACGCCGCGCGGAAGCGCCCACGAAACCAGCACCCCGTCGCGCTCGAGCCGGAAGTCCCAATGGAGCCGGCGGGCGTGATGCTCCTGGATCACGAAGCGGTTCCCCTCGCCGTCTGACGTGGCGTCGGAGGCGCCGGGCTCGGGCGTCCGGTCAAGCCGGCGACGCTCCCGATAGCGCTCCAGGCGCTTGCTCCTCGTGGCCATGCCCCGGAAGGTCTACCCGACCGTCGAGGTCGAGGAACACCCGGCGGCGAGCCTGGAGGGGATCCGATCGGGTAGGAATCGTGGCGAGCGATGGCTGAGCGCGAGTTCGACGCGATCGTGATCGGGGCCGGCGCGCCGGGCGAGGTCTGCGCCGGCCGGCTCGCCGACGGGGGCCTCGACGTGGCTGTGGTGGAGCAGCACCTGGTGGGCGGCGAGTGCTCCTACTACGCGTGCATGCCCTCCAAGGCGCTGCTGCGGCCGGCGGAGGCCCTGGCCGAGGTTCGCAGGGTCAGCGGGGCGCGGGAGGCCGTCAAGGGTGGAGTCGACGCCGCCGCCACGCTGGCTCGGCGCGACGAGGTGATCCACGATCTCGACGACTCGAGCCAGCTTCCCTGGCTGGAGGAGAAGGGGATCACGCTCGTCCGCGGGCGTGCGGCGCTCGACGGCGAGCGGCGGCTGCGGGTTGGAGCCGACACCCTGCTCGCCCGGCGCGCGGTCGTCGTGGCGACGGGGAGCACGGCCGCGATGCCGCCAATCGAGGGGCTGGCCGAGTCGCGGCCATGGACCAACCGCGAGGCCACGACGGCCTCCGAGGTCCCCGACCGCCTGCTCGTGCTCGGCGGTGGGGGGGTCGGCGTCGAGATGGCGCAGGCGTGGAGCTCGCTCGGGTCGAGCGTGGCGCTGGTCGAGGCCGAGGAGCGGATCCTGCCCACCGAGGAGCCGTTTGCGAGCGAGCAGCTCGCCGACGGGCTGCGGGCCTCCGGGGTCGAGGTCCGCTGCGGCTCGAAAGCCACCGGCGTGAGCCGGGGTCCCGAGGGGCAGCTTACGTTGTCGCTCGAGGGCGGCGACGAGCTTCGGGGCGACGAGCTCCTGGTCGCTGTCGGGCGGCGGCCGCGCACCTCCGACATCGGGCTGGAAACCGTCGGCGTCGAGCCCGGGGGGTACCTGGACGTCGACGACGAGCTTCGCGTCGGCGCGAGCGAGTGGCTGTACGCAGTCGGCGACGTCAACGGCCGCGCCCTGCTCACGCACATGGGCAAGTACCAGGGTCGCATCGCCGCCGACGTGATCCTCGGCCGCTCCTCGTCGGCGATCGCCGAGGGGATGGGCGCGCCGCGGGTGGTGTTCACCGATCCCCAGCTCGCCGCAGTGGGGCGCCCCCTCGCGAAGGCCGAGGAGGAGGGGGTCGATGCTCGCGCTGTCGACGTAGAGACCTCCGCGACCGCCGGCGCCAGCTTTCACGGCCGCAACGCGCCTGGGACGACGCGAATCGTCGTCGACGAGCAACGCAAGGTGATCGTGGGCGCGACCTTCGTCGGCCCCGAGACAGCAGACTTCCTCCACGCGGCGACGATCACGGTCGTCGCCGAGGTGCCGCTGGAGCGGCTCCGGCACGCGGTGCCGTCGTTCCCGACCCGGAGCGAGGTGTGGCTGAAGCTGCTCGAGGCGTACGGGCTCTAGCGCCGCTGCTGGCGGGGGTGGTGGTGGTGGTGTCGGACTGGTACCGCCGCGACTCCGGGCGACCGGCCCACCCGGACTCGCTTCGGAGGCGGATCGGCGCCGGCCCACGCCAACAGGCGGCGATTCTCACCGGCCTCGGCGGCGCGCGGGGCGGGTTAGATGCGGACCTTGGACTTGAGCTCCTCGAGGAGGCCGCGCGGAAAGCCGGGGATCCGGTCGAGCTCGTCGATCGACTTGAAGCCGCCGGCGCGCTCGCGATAGGCGAGGACGCGACCGGTCTGGGTGACCGAGAGCTTCAGCTCGCGTAGCTGCTCGTAGCCGACCTGGTTGAGGTCGAGCAGGCCCTCGTCGGACGCCGAGGCTCCCTCGGACGCCGCGTCCGCGGGCTCGGACGGAGCCACCTCGGGGGCAGTCGCCTCGACGGCCGCGGGCTGCGGGGACTCGTCCTCGGGTGGGGCCTCCGGGGGCGGGGCCTTCGCGGGCTCGTCCGAGGGCGGGGCCTCCGGGGGAGGGGCCTCCGGCGCAGGCGTAGATGGTGGCGACCAGGTGCTCGCTTCCGGCTCGACCGGGGGCGGCTCGGCCGGCGCGGGCAGCGGCTCGGCTTCGCCCTCCGGCACCGACGAGACCCACGCGGGCGGCTCGAGCTCCTCGGGGCGGGGAGGCAGTGGAGCGCTCGGCGGCTCCGCCTTGGGCTCGGGCTGATCCTCATCGGCCTCGGGCGGCGTCGCCTCGGGGGACGGGGGCGCGAAGATCTCCGCAGCCTCGATCTCGGGGAGAGGCTGGCCCACACGCTCGACCGCCTCTCGCGCGCGTGCCTCGGCCTCACTCGCTCGACGTTCGGCCTCGGCGATCCGGTCCAGGGTCTCCCTGAGGCGCTGAGCGCGCTTGATCTCCTCCTCCTTGATGCTCGCTAGACGTTCGGCGCGCGACGCCCGTTCCTCCGCCTCGGCGGCCGTGGTCTCGACCTCCTCGAGGCGCTTCGCGGCTCGCTCGAGCGCCTGCGCGGTGCGCGCCTGGCTCTCGCTGAGTCGACTCTCGGTCTCCTCCAGGTCGCGGCCAAGGCTCTCCTCGCGCGCCCGGCGCTCTTCGAGCAGGCGCTCCGCCTTGCGAAGCTCCTCGAGCAGCGCGTCGCGCTCTTCCTGCTGGCGATGCGACTCGAGGTCGAGCCGCTTCTCGGCGGCGCGATCCTCCGCCTCAGCGGCCTCGCGGACGCGCTCGGCCGCCCGCGCTCGCGCCTGTTCCATGCGTTGCTCGGTCTCCCGCTGACGAGCCTCCACCTCGCGGATCCGCCGCTCGGCCTCCTCCTGGATCCGCGCCTCTTCGACCTTGACCGATTCCTGGTCCGAGGCCCGCTCGGCCTCCTCCAGTCGGGCGAGCGCCTGCCGCTCGGCCGTCTCGCGAATCGACCGCTCATCGTCGGTGCGCTCGGCTGCCGCGCCACCGACTGCCGTGGCTCCCGCCAGCGCGGCCGCCCCGGCGGCGACCGCCGCCACCTCTTCCGCCTTCGATCCTTCCTCGGCGGCGCTCGTCGCCAGCGGCTCCGGCTGGGCTTTGGCAGGTGGCTGCTTCGGGGCGTTTTGAGCGGCGCGCTTGGCGTCGGGTGGTGCCTGCTTGGCTCGCCTTCGCTCCCCTCGCTCGCGACGCCGCTCCTCGATTGCCATCTCACGCTCGGCGCGGGCCTTTGCCTTCTCCTCGGCCTTCAGGCGACGGCGCTCCTCGCGCCGCGCCCGGCGGGTGGGCGGCGGCAACTCCTCCGCTCCCGCGGCCGGTGCCTCGTCAGGCCGCGCCCGCGTTCGCTCCTTGCGGCTTGTCTTGCCGTGCTCGCGCTGGGCCCGCTTTCGCGCCTTCGCGTCCTGCTTCAACAGCCGCTGCTCCTCCTTCGCGCGCTCGAGCTCGGCACGGGCGCGGCGGCGCCGCTCGCGACGCGAGAGTTTCGGCTCCCCGGTCACCTCCGGGTCCGCGCCAGGCACACTCGTCCGGGTCCCCTCCGTGGGCGGGGGCAGCGACGGCGGCCCACCACCGCTCGCGAACGCGCCCTCCGGCGAGGTCGTCTCGGTCGGGGCGCTCGTCGCCTCGGACCCCCCCGGCGCCTTGGCCTCGCCGTCCTCGGAGGCGTCCTTCGATTCCCCATCCTTGCCGCGCGTGAGCCTGAACGATCGCATCGCGCCTATCGTTTCACGCCGCATGAGGGCTCGCTGGGCTGGGCGTCCCACGCACGCCCGCCGCGTGGCGCGGTCACCCGCGAAGCCGGTCGCTGACCTCGCGCTCCACCTCGCGCTGGACATCCCGATCGCGGATCTCACGCCTGCGGTCGCGCTGCTCCTTGCCGCGCGCGAGCGCGAGCTCCACCTTCGCCCGCGGCCCCTTGAAGTAGATGCGGGTCGGGATCAGCGTCAGTCCCTTGCGCTGCGACCGACCGATCAGGCGCCCGATCTCGTATCGATGCAGGAGCAGCTTTCGAGGCCGCTCGGGATCATGGTTCTCGGTGCTCGCCGGCTCGTAGGGCGGGATGTGCGCGTTGCGCAACCACACCTCCCCGCCCTCGATCACCGCGTAGGCGTCCCCGATCTGGGCCTTGCCCTCGCGCAGGGACTTCACTTCGCTCCCGACCAGCTCGATGCCACACTCGTACCGATCCAGGAGCTCGTACTCGTGCCGAGCACGCCGGTTGGTGGCGACGTCGCCGGACGCGGGCTTGCGCTGCTTCTTAGGCTTGGCCATCGGTGGCCTCCGCGGTCGAGGCGAGGTCGACGCGGCCGCGCGGCGAGTCGACGTCAGTCACCGTCACCGAGACAGGATCGCCGAGCCGCAGCGCGCGGGCGCTTCGCCTGCCGACGAGCGCGGTCTCGGTCTCGTTGAGGTCGAACCGCTCGCCGCGCAGCCTGCGGGCTGGCAGGAAGCCCTCGTAGACGTCGGCCAAATCGCCCGCGAAGCGAACGAAGGCGCCGGCGCCGATGACACCCGACACCTCGCCCTCGAACTGGCGCTCCCAGCCGGACTCGAAGAGCTCCCGACCGAGCAGGAACGTCGAGCAGACCTTGTCGGCGGAACGCTCGATCGCCATCGACTCACGCTCGCGCTCCGAGCAGCGCCACCCGGCCTCGCGGACGGTCGCCGGGTCGGGCTCGGACTCTCCGGCCCCGATCGTCGCCAGCAACGCGCGGTGAGCGATCAGGTCCGGGTAGCGGCGGATCGGCGAGGTGAAGTGGGTGTATGCGGTGCTCCCCAGGCCCGCGTGGCCGAGGTTGCGCTCGCTGTAGAACGCCTGCTTCAGGGAGCGGAGC
Organism: Actinomycetota bacterium; assembly: GCA_046728935.1. GTDB lineage: Bacteria > Actinomycetota > Thermoleophilia > Solirubrobacterales > 70-9 > DATAFO01. The sequence continues at coordinate 10,340 of JBKPFS010000148.1, forward strand.
ACGAGCGATGTATACGCCTCGCGCCCGTGCCTTCGCCGCTCCGCCTCCCGGGCCACGAGACGGCTCGCCTCCGCGGCGAGCTCCCCCGCCTCGCGCGGGGAGAGATGCTCCGCAAGCGGAGGCGTGGGCACGTCGAGTGCGTCGAGCTGCTCGAACAGGCTTGCGATCCGCTGCGGATCGGGTTGCTCGTGCACCCGGTAGAGCGTCGGCACCCGACGCCCCTCGCAGTGCTCCGCCACCCGCTCGTTGGTGGCGATCATCAGGTGCTCGATCAGCTTGTGGGCCTCGGTCTGGGGCACCGAATGGGCCCGGATCACGTCGCCCGCATCGTCGAATTCGAACTCGGGCTCGAACGACTCCACGTCGAGCGAGGCGACGGGGCGGTAATTGGCGAGCGCCGCGGCCGCGGTTCGCGCCAGCGCGAGCGGCTCCGCGATCTCGGCGGGCGGCCGGTCCCGTCCGGCGAAGATCCGGTCGAGCTGGTTGTAGTCGAGGCGCGCGTCGGAGCGAACCCGGCTGCGATAGAAGCGCGCCGAGCGAGGCTCGCCCGTGGATGCGACCAGGAGCTCGGCGGTCACGGCGAGCCGCTCGACGCCGGGGTTGAGGCTGCAGGCGTCGTCGCTGAGCTCGGAGGGGAGCATCGGCTCGACCGCGCCGGGCACGTAGATGCTCGTGGCCCGGAGCAGCGCCTCGTGGTCGAGGGCGGCGCCGGGACGCACGTGGGCGGAGACGTCCGCGATGTGGATCCACAGGCGCACGCCGTCGCCGTCCCGCTGCGCCGAGACCGCGTCGTCGAAATCGCGGGCCGTCGCGGGATCCACCGTGAACGTGGCGAGGGCCGTGAGGTCGCGGCGCTCGGAGG
>JBKPFS010000149.1:0-19068 GCA_046728935.1 Actinomycetota bacterium
GCGTGGGGATCGGTCTAGGGCGGCGCAGGCTCCCGAGCCCCACCGTCGAAGTCGGGCGGCGCTTCCTGGACGTCGGCATGCTGCTCGTCGGGCGGCAGGATGCACGCTCCGCGGACAAAAGAGCCTCCGCTGGGCCAGTCACGCGGCGATCGTTCGGGAGGTGATGCTGAGCGCGGCGATGCCGCGGCAGTGTCGACGCGCCTAGCGTCGCAGTCGGACCGGCAGCGTCTTGAGCTGGTTGATGAAGGGCGACTCGGCGTACTCGGGCGAGCCCGCCGGTTCCATCGCCGGGAAGCGCGCGAGCGTTTCCTCGAAGAGGATCCGCAGCTCGAGGCGCGCCAGTGCTGCGCCCAGACAGAAGTGCCGGCCGCCAGCGCCGAAGGCCTGATGCTCAGGATTGCGGGTAACGTCGAAGCGGTCCGGATCGTCGTAGCGGGATCCGTCGCGGTTGGATGACACGTACCACATGACGACCTTCTCGCCCTCGCGGATCGGCTGCCCGCCCAGCTCGGTGTCGCGCGTCGCGGTGCGGCGGAAGTGCGCGAAGGCGGGGAACATGCGCAGCGACTCCTCGACCGCGCTCGGGATGAGCGACGGGTCGTCGAGCAGGAGCTGGCGCTGGTCGGGGTGGTCCATGAGCGCTCGCATGCCGCTGCAATACGTCGCCTTCGTGCTGTCGTTGCCGGCGGCGACGAGGAGGAAGAACCCCATCACGATCTCGTGCTCCTCGAGCCGCTGGCCGTCGATCTCGGCATGCACCAGCACGCTCGTGAGGTCGTCGGTGGGCCGCTCGCGGCGCTCGACCATCAGCCGCCGGCAGCGCTCGAAGATCTCGGGCACGTCCCGCTGCATGACGGACTCGACGCCCTCCGGGTTGAGGTCCGGGTCGCCAGCGCCGAGTGTCGTGTTCATCAGCCGCGCCCAGATCTCGTCGTCCTCGGGGGGGATCCCCATGAAGCTGCCGATCACGCGCGAGACGACCGGCTGGGCGATGTCCGTGACCAGGTCGCACGTCCCCTGGCCGTCGAGCCGGTCCAGGACGCCGACGGTGATCGCCCGGATCGCGTCCTCGTGCTCGGCGATGCGCTTCGGCGTAAACCCGCGCTGAAACAGCATCTTGAGTCGGTCGTGCTTCGGCGGGTCCATGCCGATGAACATCGCCCGCACCAGTTCGAGCGGCATGATCGCATCGGTCAGCGCGGTCACCCCGCCCAGCTCAGACGAATACGTAGCCCAGTCGTGGCTGACCTCGTGGACGTCGTCGGCCATCGTGACAGACCAGAACCCCGCCTCCTCGGGGTACTCCGTGATCCGCGCCGTCCAGTGGACCGGGCATTCCGCTCGCAGCCGCTTGAAGAGCTCGTGCGGGGGCCCATCCTGCCACCGCTCACGCTCGGTGACGAGCACTTCCTCAAGGGTGGTTGGGTCGGCGGCCACGGAACCTCAGGGTTGAGACGGGCGGGGCTACGACGCCGAGCCTACCGGGAGGGCGAGGCGGCCGCCAGTGGGACGTTGACGTTCTTGAGCACCTGCCAATCGGCACCCTGCTCAGCCGCAACTATGTGGTTGGCTCCCGCCGGGCTGGCATCGGCGTCGGCAGCCCCTCGACGAAGCTCACCAAGAACCGGGCCGTGCGCAACGACGGTCTCGGCATCAAGGCCGTCGAAGGCGTCATCGACGGCGGCGGAAACCGGGCCAGCGGCAACGGCGATCCGCGCCAATGCGTGAACGTGAAATGTCGCTAGCCGCGACTTCCCGACGAGACTGACGCCCTCGAAGCCGCCGGGCTGTCGGAGTTGGCGAGGTCGCAGCAGCCCACGGGTTGACAGCGCGCACTGCCGGTGAGAAGGTCGGGCAGGAAAACGACGAGAGCCGCTCGGCGAATGGAGTAGCGGGAATGGCATGGATGCGGCAAAGGCTTGTGGTCTTGGCGTGTGTCCTCGGCGCCGCGACCGTGGTGATTGGAATTAGCGCGGCGTCCGGTGCGAAGCTGAAGACGAAGTCGGCGAGCACGACGATCGGCCCGGACAGCCAGGCATCCGCGACCGCTGCCTGCAAACCGGGGACGAAGGCCGTCAGCGGCGGGTTCGAATTTGTCCCATCCGAACCGAGCCCGTTCCTCCTGCATCCGAACGCGTCGGTGCGGGAGGGGGGCCGAAAGTGGGCGTCCGCCGGCACCAACTTCACCGATGACCCCGTCGCGCTGATCAGCTACGCCTACTGCAGGGATCAGAAGGTCGACTCGGTCTCCGAGACGATTGAGCTCGATCCGGACACCGACGCGAGCCTCACCGCGACGTGTCCAGCGGGGACGAAGGCCGTCTCGGGCGGCTTCGTCGCGGAGGGGGACGACGACACGGTCGTCTTCGTTCGCGCGTCGCACAAGCAGGGCAAGCGCAGCTGGATCGTGATCGCAATCTCCTTCGGCACCGATCCTGGGACGCTGCGCGCCCAGGTCAATTGCCACGATGGCAAGAAGCTCAAGACCCGGAGCCAGACGGAGACCGCATCCGGCATCGAGGAGGTCGATGCCGTAGCCAAGTGCAAGCGCAGCCAACGCGTCGTCTCCGGCGGATTCGAGACGGAGAACTTCGTGTTCAAGGGCGGACCGTTCGTCCACGCCTCGCGGAAGCAGGGGAGGCGTAGATGGCTGGTGACCATCCTCGACGTCGTCTCGGAGACATTCACCTCGTACGCCTACTGCGAGAAGAAGACGTAGGGCGTTCTCGAAGCGCGCCGGGCTGCGGGGCAAGGCTCACCACCCCCGCGCCGGTCGCTAGGCGCGTTGCCAAACTGTTGCCCTATCGCTTCGAGGCGGTCCGAACCCCAGAAGGGTGGCAGCTCTCCCACGTGGAGGCCAGGCCAGTTTGGAGCGTTCGTTTCGACGCCCGTCAGTCCTGACGCTGAGGGCCAGCGGTCCGGCGTCCTGTCGGAGGGCGTAAGGGCATGAGGTCCGCCCGAGCGCTGCGGCGGCCCGTGGCGGATTCCGGATCGCTAGTACCCCTGCTTCCGGAAGAAGGGGAGCGTGCGAGACCGGCGGCGCGAGACTTCCGAGTTGGACGACCATAGTCGGCTTCGCGACCAGGAAGGCGCGGGCGATCTCGCCGGTCGTCATGCCCCCGAGCGCCCGAAGCGTGAGCGAGCGGCACCGTCAACACCGGCGATGCCGAGGCCGGCGAGCTCACCGCGGCGGCAGAGCGATCTGAAGCTACGGGGCCGTCGTAGCCCTGGCCTCTTCCCCCGCATCGTGCTTGGGCAATTCGACCCCGGCCACCTCGTAGGCCTCAGGTTGGTCGAGCGTCTCGCGCTCGAGCAGCGCGCCGGCGAGCGCCTCGAGGCGCTCCCGTTCGCGCTTCAACAGCTCGATCACCTCGTGCTCGGCCCCGTCGACGATTCGCCGGACCTCCTCGTCGACCAGCTGCTGGGTTGGGGGCGAGGCCGGTACCGAGCCGGGCAGGAGTACGCCGTCCTGGCGGCCGTCGGTGACGGCGACCGCGCCGATCGCATCGCTCATCCCCCAGCGGCCGACCATCCCGCGGGCGATCTGGGTCAGGTTCTGGATGTCCGACTCCGCACCGGTGGTCAGGTCGGCGAAGACGACCTTCTCCGCCGCGCGTCCGCCGAGCGCGACTTTGATCTTCGCGAGCAGGTCGTCGCGGGAATAGTTGAAGCGGTCGCTCTCGGGCGTCGACAGGGTGACGCCGAGGGCCTGACCGCGCGGGATGATCGAGATCTTGCGCACCGGGTCGGCGCCGGGGGTGAGCATGCCCACGAGCGCGTGGCCGGACTCGTGGTAGGCGGTGCGCTCGCGGTCGGCGTCGGTCATCACCACCTGGCGCTCGGCGCCGAGGATGATCTTCTCGATCGCGTCGGTGAAGTCCCGCTGCTCGACGGCGGCATGGTCGCGTCGCGCGGCGAAGAGGGCGGCCTCGTTCACCAGCAGCGCGATGTCCGCGCCGGTCGCCCCCGGCGTGGAGGCGGCGATCCGGCCAAGGTCGACATCGGGCGCGAGCGGCACCGATCGGGTATGGATCCGCAGGATCTCAACCCGGCCGTTCCGATCGGGCGGCTGGACGGCAATGCGGCGGTCGAAGCGCCCCGGGCGAAGCAGGGCCTGGTCGAGGACCTCGGGACGGTTCGTCGCCCCGAGGACGATGACGTTCGTCCCCGGTTCGAAGCCGTCCATCTCGGTCAGGATCTGATTGAGTGTCTGCTCGCGCTCGTCGTGGCCTCCGCTGATCCCACCGACGTTGCCCGAGCGTGAGCGACCGATCGCGTCGAGCTCGTCGATGAAGACGATCGCGGGCGCGGCCTCCTTGGCCTGCTTGAACAGGTCGCGGACCCGCGAGGCGCCGACGCCGACGATCGCCTCGACGAACTCCGAGGCCGACATCGAGAAGAAGGCCGCATCGGCCTCCCCGGCGACGGCGCGAGCCAGCAGCGTCTTGCCGGTGCCGGGCGGCCCGTAGAGGAGGACGCCGCGCGGGACCTTGGCGCCGAGCTTCGTGTAGCGCTGCGGGTTCTTGAGGAAGTCGACGACCTCGACGAGCTCGTCCTCGGCCTCGTCGATCCCGGCGACGTCGTCGAAGGAGACTCGCTCCTGATCACCGGGCCTGAGGCGACGTGCCGTGGAGCGGCCGAAGCCGCCGAGGATGCCGCCCCCGCCCGCGCCCAGCTGGCGGCGTGCCAGCCAGACGAAGAAGCCCACCAGCAGGATCGTCGGTAGGAAGCCGAGCAGCAGCGAGGCCCACAGCGACCGCCCGGTGTCCGGCGGCTCGGCGTTAATGACCACGTTTTGCTGGGCGAGCAGCTGCGTGAGTTGAGCCGGTTCGATGAAGGCGGGGACCTCGGTCTTGAAGCTCGTGACCTTCACGGGCTCGGCGTCGCCCGGGGGATCGTAGGTTGCCTCGGCCTTCAGCTCGCCCTCGATCGATTCCTCCTGCGAGCTGATCTCGCTGACGTTGCCGGCCTTGACCTGGTCGATGAAGAACGGCTGGTACGGCACCCGCTCGCGGTCCTCGGGGCTACCGGTGACGAACGAGATCACGAGGTTGATGACCAGCAGCCCGACCAGGATCGCGATGAACGTCCTGCTCCGGGGGATCATCGGCGGCTTGGACTCGGGCGGAGCTCCGCGCCCGTCGGGCGCCGGGTCTACGCGCCAGCCGGACCGGTCCCCCTTTCGAGGCGGTCGGCTTTCGGTCGAGGGGTCGGCGGGCAGGTAACTCACGGTACTCCTGCTCCCCACCCAGGTGTGATTCCCCAATCCGTGTGCGCCCGGGGGCACGTCGTCCGGGCGTGCGGGGTTGGGGATCAGTCGTCTATGACGAATCCCCGGTCCCGGCCGATCGAGGTGACGCGCTCGCAGCGTCGGGCGGCTCGGCGAACGCGATCGCGTTCCCATCCGGATCGGGAACGTTCACGTGGCGGACGCCGTTCGAGTAGGTCTCGATCGGTTCGTGCTCGATGCGCCGGCCAGCGAGACGCTCGAGGAGCGCGTCGAGCCCAGCGACGGAGAGGGTGATCCGGCCCGCGCCCGCCCGCGCCGCATTCGGCTCGATGAAGAGCCAGGAGCGCTCGTCGATCTCCCAGAGAATCTCTTCCCCGACGCGCATATCTGGGGGTCGCCCGAAGAACCGCGTGTACCAATCGATGCTGGCGTCGAGATCGGATACCGGGACACCGGCGAAGAGGTGGGTGATCGCGCTCATCTCAGGGCGGCGGTGTATAGCACCGAAGCGCTGCGGGTTCGTGATCGTGGGCGCGACGATCCCGCAGGGTTCGCCGGGCGCGGGGTGAGGGCTGCCTGCACCCGCAGGAGCCGGGGTGCACGTACCCCAACTTCCGGATTCCGCTTGTTCAAGCGGCAAACAACTACGCCTTGGGCTTGGTCACGTAGTCACGTAGTCGTCCGCGCCCTCGCCGAACCCGCGCACGCGGTCGGCCTCGGTCACGCGCGGGTCCGCCCCCCCCGCCTCCCTCCGACTGTAGTCCGGCGCAGTAGCCGGCTGAACAAGGAGTTCGCATAGAGCAGCTCGCGTGGTGCGATTTTCAAGCCAGGGTGGCAATTGAGTGGCAACCCGCTGAGCCGTCGCCGGTGTGCCGGGCGACCCGAGGGGGTAGGAAGGGGCCATGTCAACGATCGCCGTCATCGCCATCCTGGTCGGTCTGCTGATCCTGGCCGTGCTCGCCGTGCGACGAGCGGCTGAGGCCCGTCGCGAGCGCGAACGCCAGCGCGAGCGGCTTCGCAGCGAAGTCGCCGGGTACCGTCAGGAAGCCGAGGCGCACGCCGCCAAGGCGCACGAGAAGCACGACGAGGCGAGAGAAGAGCGCGAACGCGCCTCGGAACATGCGGCTGCCGCAGAGTCGCACGCAGAGGCGGCGGAGGCGCACGACCGCAACGCGATCGAGGCTGAAGAACGCGCTCAGCGCGAAGGCCGCGCCGCCGGCTTTCACGACGAGCAGGCGGCCGAGCGCGAGCGGGACGCCACCTAAGCCAGCCCACTGAGCACCGCGCGATCCTGCGTGGGCGATGTCGCAAGAGGCGATCGCGAATCTGAGGCGCAGCTACGAGGCCTTTAATCGAGGCGACATATCCCCAGTGCTTGACCTCGCGACCCGAGACGTGGAATGGGGTGCTACGGGCGCCTTTCCAGGCGTCGAAGGCGTCTACCGCGGCCCCGAGGCGATGCAGGAGTGGGTGGAGGTCATTCGGTCGGCATGGGAGGAGTTCGAGGTAACGCTCGATGAGGTGCTGTACGACGACGATGAGATCCTCGTGGTGACCGAGTTGCTTCGCGGGCGCGGTCGAGAGAGTCATGCCGAGGTCGAGATGCGCGTGTTGTCGGTGCGGGAGTAGCGATGTCGGAAGAGAACGTGGAACTGGCGCAGCGTCTTTTCGAGGCGTTCCAAGCGGGAATGGAGCGTGGCGATCCGGGCGCCTGGTTCGATACAGGCGCCGTCTCCGACGACTACGAGTGGATCGTGCCGACCCCGCTTGACGGGAGGACGGTCTGGCGGGGCCGCGAGGGCTTCGTCGAGTTCATCCGCACGTGGACCGAGCAATTCGACGACTGGTCGATTCGAGTCGAGCGCTGGATCGATGCCGGTGAGGACCGAGTTGTCGCGCTCACGCGGCAGTCGGGGACCGGGAGGGGGAGCGGGGTGCCGGTCGAGTTGAATCTCGGCCAGGTCTGGGACCTGGAAGCTGGCCGCGTCGCTCGCATGAAGGCTTACCTCACCCACGCGGAGGCGCTCGAAGCCGCCGGGCTGTCGGAGTAGCGCGCTTACCACCCCCTGTTCCCAGACCTGCGTCGGCCGCAAGAGCGCGTCGTCCTCGCAGACGACGATCGTGCCGCGCCGATCGGGCGCGGGCGGCATCAGCGCGCGCCTCCATCGGCGAGCCGTGGCGGACGCCGGAGACGGAGCTTTGGGAACTTGACGCTCACGCCACCGAGAACCTCGGCGGGCGCCCGCGCGCCCCCGGCGCAACCCGGCTCGCCCGCGCGACCGCGCGTAGAGTCGGAGCGTGCGCGAGAGGCTCGTGAGCCAGTCGATCGCCCTGCCGGGCGGGGAGCTCCGCGTGCTGCAGCCGCGGGAATCCGCCGAGCTGCCGGACTCGGGCGCGGTCGAATGGGCGCCGCTCGCGCCGTACTGGTCCGTGCTGTGGCGCAGCGGGGTCGCCCTCGCGCGCGAGGTCGACGGCGTGGACCTGCGGGACCGGCGGGTCATCGAGCTCGGCTGCGGGCTCGCTCTGCCCAGCATCGCCGCCGCGCGCGCGGGCGCCGCCGTGCTCGCCACGGACGCGTCCGCCGAGGCGCTCCGGCTCGTCGCTCGGAACGCCGCCGCCAACGAGGTTCGCGTGGAGACGGCGGCGGTCGACTGGGCGGAGCCCGACGAGCTCCTAAGGCACGGGCCCTTCGACCTCGTGCTCGCGGCCGACGTGCTCTACGAGCGCGCCAGCGTCGCCGCGCTGCTCGCGCTGTTGCCCCGTCTCGGCTCGGAGACGTGGCTCGCCGATCCCGGCCGGCCGGCGACGGGCGTGTTCCTCTCCGAAGCACGCCGCCGGTGGTCGGTCGAGACCCGGGCCGTTCACGACCCCGTCCGCGTCTACCGGCTCACGCACCCCCACGCCGGGTGACCGGCAGCTCGACCACCGCGGCGGCGCGCGGCTCGCGGACGATGCGATTCGGCGGCAGCGACCCGCGCACCGCGACCGGCACCGAGGCCCGATCGAGGAAGACGACGTGGATCGGGAAACGCATGCCGAAGGTGTGGACGCTTCGGCAGCTGGGGATCACGAGGCCCTGCGGCGCCCGCTCCGGCCCCAGCAGCGCCAGCCCGAGGAGCCGCGACAGCCGGGAGGTCGCGACGGGGAGGCTTCGCCCCGCGACGATCTGATGTCGAAGGCCGCGGAAGCGGATCGGGGAGCGACTTGCCCGCATGGCCTCCACAACCCCGCGGTCGGGCGGAGCGCCCCGGGGTGCAACCGCGCTCCCACGCACGAACCCTTGCGTGCGCTCCTCCCCGGCATCGGTAAGGATGGCGGCCCTGGGGCGAACCCCGACGCCGAGTGAGAAGATCGGGGTGAGGATCGGATCGGAAGCTGTGGAGAAGGCAACTCGCAGAGGCAATTACGAGTCGGGCTCCGACTACGTCCTCGAGTACGGCGAGCTGCGCTTCTCCTTCAACGAGGACGACTTCGCCCAGCGGGTCGAGCAGGCGGCGGTGAAGCTCGACTTCGTCGATCAGGGCCTGGAGACTGAGGAGCTCCAGGATCTGCTCGAGCTGGCAGTGAACGGCGAGATCCGCGAGCCGACCTCCTCGCTTGGCGAGCACATCAACGAGCACTGGACCGAGCTCGTGGGACCGGCGAATCGAAGCCTGGTGCACTGGATCCGGCGTCTAGTGTTCCGCGGCGCCTGGCTCGACCAGCGGGTCAAGGAGGGCGAGCTCGATGTCGTGTTCGACCCCGACACCCACACCTTCGGCTACGTGCAGCCCGACCGGGACGCTGAGCCGATCGAGCTCTCGCGCGAGCCCTCCTGGGCCGGCCTGGCCTACCGCCGCTAGCCCAGGGCAGACAGCAGCGCGGCGTTCGAGGCTGAGCCCTCGATCCGCTCGCGCAGCAGATCCGCGGCCTCGCGGGGATCGAGGTCGGCCAGCAGCGAGCGCAGGCGACGGATCGCCTCGAGCTCGGCCGCGTCGCGCAGGCCCTCCTCGCCCGAGACCCGGCACTCGGCGGCCTTGATCGCCGGGTAGACGCCGGCGGCCGCGAGATCGGGATCGAGCGTGACGAGCGAGCTCTCGGTGGTGATCACCGCGCGCTCGGCGTCGCCCTCGTCCCGTGAGGCGGCGAGCGTGGTCGCGACCACGGTCAGCGACCCGCCCCCGGCCAGGTTGCGTCCCGAGCCGAACAGCCGCTTGACCTCCGCGACGTCGCCCGAGGCGAAGGCGAGGCTGGACAGCGAGTCGCAGATCAGCACCACGTCCTCGCCGGTCTCGGCGAGGCGACGCGCACGCTCGAGCGCGAGCTCGGCGACGTAGACCTGGTCGCGGGGTGCCATCTCGGCGGTCGCGATCGCGAGCTCGGCGGCTGGCTGCGCCTCGCGCCAGGCGGTCGCCTCCTCCGGTCGCTCGTCGATCAGGAGCGCGATCAGGTGCAGGCGCGCGTCGGAAACGGCGCCGGCGATCCCGCGCAGGAGGGTCGTACGGCCCGAGCGGCTCGCGCCGCGCACCAGCACACGCTGGCCAAGCGCCAGCGGAGCGAGCAGGTCCATCGCGCGGCAGAGGACGTCGGCCGGATCCCCGTCCAGCGGGAGCCGCCGCTCGGGCTCTACCGGCGGCAGATCGTCGAAGAGAGGTCGCACCTCGGCCAGCGGCTCCACCCCGTTGACACGATCGACATGAACGAGCGCGCGGTGGCGCTCGCCGGTTCTGGGCTCGCGCGCCGGGCCCGCGACCTCGTCGCCGGGCCGCAACTCGCAGCGGCGCACCTGGGAGGCGGAGATGTAGACGTCCTCCGGGTGCGGATGGAGGCCGGTCAGGCGCAGGAACCCGAAGCGCTGGCGGGTGAGCTCCAGGATGCCGACGACCTCCACCGTCGGCTCGTCGCCCCGTTCTAAGAGCGCACCCTCGGCGTCGGTCTCGACCGCAACCTCCTCCGAGGCAGCGAGGACCGTGCCCTCCGCCGGGATCTCGTCCGGCTCGAGGGCAGCAACCAACTCCTCGCGGCGCAGCTTGCGATAGTCCTCCACCCCCTGCTCGGCGGCCCGGGCGTGGAGGTCGGCGAGATGAAGCTGGTTCAGGCTCGGATCGGCCATCGGCAGCGGAGCATAGCCACGGCCCTCAGGCGCTCATCGTGAGGTTTTCATCTTGCTGTCATGGGCAGCCCTCAGGCTGACTCGCGATGAGGGCCCGAGCTGCGATCAGCGGCGGGGCCACGGTCGCCGTGGCCGTCCTGGTCGCCGCGTGCGGCGGCGCAGGCGATGGCGATACCTCCCTGCCACAGTCGGGCGAGCAGGTGGACTCGCAGGAGTACCTGGCAGCGAGCGTGAGGAGCTGGTGAGCTACTCGCCGGGGCCGTAGCGACCCGGACCCGACTCCTAACCGTGCGAGGAGGCGGCGCGGCGCTCGGCTAGCTCGCGCAGCCACTTCCCGAACTCCGGCCGCGACTCCCAGTCCTTGCGGAAGCGCTCGGCGCCCGCCTCGGTGAGCGGGTGGGCGAGCATCTGCTTCAAGACCTTGCCGGGGACGGTGGCAATCTCGCAGCCCAGCTGGGCCGCGGTGATCACATGCTCCGGATGACGGATCGAGGCGGCGATGATCTCCGAGGTGACACCGCCCGCGCGGAAGCACTCGACGATCTCGGCCACCACCTGGCCCGAGTCGACTGAGATGTCGTCGAGGCGGCCCATGAAGCACGAGACGTAGGTCGCCCCGGCGCTGGCCGCGAGCATCCCCTGATTCGCGGAGAAGACGAGGGTCATGTTGACCGGGATCCCCTCGGACGTGAGTGCGTGGGTGGCTGTCAGCCCGTGCTCGCAGAACGGCACCTTGACGGTGACGTGCTCGTGGAGCTCGCGCAGAGCCCGCCCCTCGGCGATCATCCCTTCGGGGTCTTCTGACACGACCTCGGCCGAGACCGGCCCGCCGACCAGGTCGCAGATCCGGCGGATGATCTCCCCCGGATCGCCGTCCTCCTTGGCGAGCAGCGACGGGTTGGTGGTCGCCCCGGCGAGGATTCCCCAGGCGGCGATCTCCTCCACCTCGGCGACGCTTCCGGTGTCGATGAAGAGCCTCACCGCCGCGCTAGGTTAAGGCCTTCGCCGGATCAATCCCCTCGGCCTCCGCCTCGCCGACCCAGTCCTCGGCGGCCTTGCGAGCGCGAGCCTCGTCCCAGCCGAGCTCCTTCCCCATCGCGTCTGCCACCGGGAGCACCGACTCGGCGGTTCGCAGCTGCGGCGCGGCCAGGAGCCCGAGGCGAGTGCGGCGCAGGAGCATGTCGGCGACCGAGCGCGCCTGCTCGAGGCGCGCGGCGATCGCAGCCTCGGCGAGCAGGTCCGGCTGTCCCGGGACGATCGGCGCGGCGAGCTCGGGCCGCTCGGCCGCCAGCTGCAGCACGTTGCGCGCCGCGTGCCCGTAGCGGAACGCGAGCAGGTCCCGGAAGCCGTCGGGGAGATCGGAGGCGGAGAGCTCGTCGGGGGGCTCGAGATCGCCCTCGCCGGCGGCCATCCCGAGGGGGATGTCGTCGGTGCGGCAGGGGGCCACCCTGCCCTCGCGCTCGACCATGCGGTCGACGACCTGCTTAGCCATTCGCCGCCAGGTCGTCAGCTTGCCGCCGGTGATCGTCAGCAGGCCGGACGAGGTCTCATACAACTCCGCCTTGCGCGAGATGTCGACCGACTTGCGCGGGTCGCCGGTGGAGATCAGCGGCCGCACGCCGGCGTATGCGCCGGTGACATCCGCCGGTCCCAGCTCGAGCCCGAAGAAGGCGTTCACGGCCTCGAGCAGATAGGCGATGTCGTCGCCGGAGGGTTGGACCCGGGAGATGTCACCGTCGTAGTCGTTGTCCGTGGTGCCGATCAGGGCCCGCCCGTACCAGGGCAGGGCGAAGATGGTCCGCTCCTCTCCAGCCGGCACGATGCAGGCGGCCTCGAGCGGCAGCGCCTCGCTCGCCAGGGTCACGTGGGTGCCCCGGCTCGGGGCAATCCGAGGCACCTCCTCCTCGGTGAGGATCTCCTCCGGCCGGATCCGGTCCGCCCACACCCCGGTGGCGTTGATGACGTTGTCAGCCTCGATCTCGAACTCCTCCCCGCTCTCGACGTCGCGGCAGAGCACGCCGTCGGCCCGGCCCGAGCGGTCGACCAGTCCGGTCACCGCGGCGCCGTTGAGGCAGACGGCGCCGAAGCGCTCCGCCTCGCCGAGGATGGTCAGCACGAGGCGGGCGTCGTCGGTCTGGCAGTCGTAGAAGAGGTAGGCGCCCTGGGGGTCGCGCGCAGCGAGGGCGGGGATCAGCTCGACCACCTCATCCGCCTCGATCGTGCGGTGGCGGTCGGGGGCCCAGTAGTCCTCGCCGGCCTCCCGCTCGGCCCGCTCGCGGCGGGTCATGCCCACCCGCGTGGTGGCCATGACGTCGTACATGTTGAGCCCGATGCCGATCCGCCTCGAGCGGCGCTCCTCGCCCAGCGTCGGGACCAGGAACGGCGTCGGGTAGACGAGGTGCGGGGCCAGCTGGACCATCAGCTGGCGCTCGAGCAGCGCCTCCCTGACCAACCCGAGGTCGAAGTTCTGCAGGTAGCGAAGGCCGCCGTGGACCATCTTCGAGGAGCGACTGGACGTGCCGATCGCGTAGTCCTCGCGTTCGACCAGGGCCACGGTGTAGCCGCGCGAGGCCGCGTCGAGGGCCGTGCCGGCGCCGGTGATCCCGCCGCCGATCACGACGACCTCGAACCGCTCGCCAGTGACCGCCTCGAGCGCTTTGTCGCGCGACAGCATCCGCGATCAGTCGAGATGGGTGACGACGCTCGCGGCCGGCTCGCGATCGGGCGCCGCCTGCTGCTGGATGGGGTGGCCGAGATGGATGAGGCTGACGAAGCGCTCGTCCTCGCCGAGCCCTACGGCCCTCCGCCCCGCATCCGTGCGCAGCACCTCGGGCGTGCGCCAGTAGCCGGCGAGCCCCCGCGCGTGCGCCGCCAGCAGGACGATGTAGGCGGCGCAGGCCGTCGCGTGCAGGTCCTCCTCGTCCTGGATCGGATCGCCCGACAGGCGGGCGGAGCAGACGACGAGTGTCGGAGCGCGGTCGAGCTTCGACGCGGCCTCGGGCCCCGCCGCCTCCTTCAGCCGCTTGAGCGCCTCGGGGCCGAGGACCCGAAATCGCCACGGGTTGGTGAGGTGATGATTCGGCGCCCACCGGGCAAGCTCGAACAGCTCGTCGAGCGTCGCTCGCTGCACCGGCTCCGGCCGGTATGCCTTGTGGGTTCGCCGCGTCGCGATCGCGGTTTCAACGTCCATGTAGAGAACCTAGCTAGGAGAGGCGGCGGCGGTACCAGAGGAAGCCGGCGCCGAGGGCCGCGGCCAGCGCGGCGAAGGCTCCGACCACGAACAGCGGTGTACGCGGCTCGTCCGGGTCGCCGGGGTCGGCGGGGACGGCCGCGGGGGCGCCGACGAGAGGGCCGGGGTCCGCGGCCTCGCCCGAGCCGACGCCCCGCTCTCGCGGCGGCACGCCCGTCGCCCTGCCGCGGTCAGATCCGGCGTCATCGTTGCGCCGCTGGGTCACCGTCGAGCCGCCACCGGAGCGATCGCCGCCGCCGTCGGCGTCTCCCGCGGGGGCGGGGACAGCCGAGCCCGGCGTCGCGGCCTCTCCCTGCGAGCTCGGGGCCTTCCGTGATGCGGGGCGGCTCACCCCCTTCCCACGCGCCGCCCGCGGGACCGCCGGGAGCGGAAGCGCCGCTCGTCGCACCGCCAGCAGCGCCTGCCCCGTGACCCAGATCGGCGTCTGGTCGCTCGCCGCCGAATACGCGTAGTGCCCGTCACCCGCCCGGCGGGCGCGCAGGTAGTCCATGGGGCTCTTTCCGCCCTTGCGAACGGCGCTGGGATCGACGCCCGCCGCGACCAGTCCCTGGACCGCCCACGCCGTCGACTGGGTGTTGGTGACCCCGGTCTCCGCGAGCCCCCAGCCACCGGCGCTTCGCTCCGCCCCGCGCAGATAGCCGACGCCGTCGGCCATCGCCGGCCCGCCGCCCGAGACGGCGAGGCCCTGAAGCGCCGCCCCGGTTGAGTCGGGGTCGCTGGGTGCGCCGGGGGTGAACCCCCAGCCGCCGTCGCCGTTCTGCGCGCCGGCGAGCCAGCTCGCCGAGCCGCTCAGCTCCCCCTGCGAGGCCCCGGCGGCGCGAAGCGCGAGGATTCCGAACGCGGTCAGGTTCACCTGGCCCGAAAACGAGCCATCGCCGGACCGGCGCGAGCGCAGCTGGGCGACGAGATCGCGACCCGCGAACCGGTGAGGGTTTCTGCCCGCCCCATCCAAGGCGAGGATCGTTCGCTCGAGGTCGCCCGTGGAGCGCAGGCGTTCGACCCGCGAGCGCAGGAAGGAGAGGGGTGTCCGGCCGCCGGCGCGGACGTCGGCGGGGTTGCGCCCGGCGGCCTCGAGGCCGAGGACCGCCCACCCGGTCATCGCCGGGCTCGACCGATATCCGGGAGTGGCGCCGAACCCGCCGTCGGGGTTCTGCTGCCGCACTAGCCACGCGCGCGCCTTGCCCGGCCCCGCGGCCCGCGCAGATCCCGGCGGTGCGACGAGCGTCGTGCACGCGAGGGCGAGGACCAGGATTGCGGGCAGGGCGCCCGCCGGCCGCCAGGTGAACTCGAGCCGCGTGCGGTAGCGGGCGATCATCCGCACCAGGGCGGGGCCGGCGGCGAGCGCGATTGCGACGTTGCCGGCGGCGTGGGCGAGGTTGAAGGGGACGCCCCGCGACGAGAGGGCGAGGTACCGGTCGAGCGACTGCTCGCCACCGTAGGTGACCATCACGGAGAGGTCGAGCAGGGCGCCGTAGGCGAGCCCCGCCACCCCGCAGGCGGCGGCGAGGCCGAGGCGACCCAGACGACGGCGGGTTGCCATCGCGAGCCAGGCGCCGAAGAGGCCGACGAGTCCCCATCCCGCCATCTGCCACGCGGTCCACGGTCCCTGCCCGAGCCAGATGTTCGACACGGGCGCCGCGAGCGCCCCGACGGCGAAACCCGGCGCCGGCCCGAGCACGTACCCCGTGATCAGCGCGACGTCTGTGGTCGCGACCACGTTCGGGATCGGGGCCAGGGCGAGCCGGCCGGCGACCGCGAGCGCCGCGAGCGCGGCGACCAGGGCGATCAGCCGGGCGGGCGGTCGGGCGCGCTCGTACCAACCGTAGCCCGCGGCTATCACCAAGCCGAGGAGGCAGAGGGTGACGAGTTGCCAGCTCACCGGCGCACCTCCGCCTCCACGGCGGCTTCGCCCCTGGCCCGGGCGGCGAGGAGCTCCGCGCCCTGCTCGGGGGTGATCGCTCCGCCCGCCCCGAGGATGCGGGCGACCTCGGTGGCGAAGTACCAGCCTCCGGAGAGCACCTCGTCGGCCGGGCCGTCGGCCAGCACCCGTCCGTCGCCCAGGAGCACGACGCGCTGTGCGAACCGCGCCGCGAACTCGACGTCGTGCGTGGCGACGACGAGCCCGGCGCCGGCGGCCGCAAGCTCCCCGATCCACGCCGCGAGCGCGTGCTTGCGGCTCGCGTCCATCCCCCGGGTGGGCTCATCGAGGCAGATCGCGCCCGGCATACCGCCCTCGCCGCGGCCGGCCATCACGATCGCGAGCGCCAGGCGCTGACGCTCGCCGCCGGAGAGATCGCGCGGGTCGGCATCCGTGGCCCAGCCCAGGCCGACCTGCGCGAGCGCGGACTCTCCCTGGGGCCCCGGGAGCTCCTCGGCGACGCGTTCGCGGACGAACAGGTCGCCCGGCGCCTGGGGGACCAGCGCGCAGCCGCCGGGCGCCTCGATCCCGCCCCGGACGGGTTGAACCAGGCCCGCCGCCGCTCGGAGCAGGGTGGTCTTGCCGGCACCGTTGCGGCCCATGAGCGCGACCCTCTCCCCCGGCTCGATCCGCAACGTGACGCCGCGAAGGACATCGCGCAGGACCTCGCCCGAGTCGAGCTCGACCCAGAGATCATCTACACGCAATGCGGCCAAGGACGAAGGCGCCCCCGCGCTTCCCTTTCGCGCGTTGCGGCTTGTACCCGGACCTGACGCGACCGCCCCTGCCGTCGCTTCCCCGAGGCGGATGCGGGCCTCCTTTACCGAGGTGGGTGGTGGACGGAGGCCCGCGAGATCGAAGAGCCGGGCTGCCGGCGTCGCGAGGTGGGGGTCGAACTCGAGCACCCACGCGAGAAAGCCCGCGGGATCCCCGTCGAAGGAGACCCGGCCCGCGGCCATCGCCACCACGCGATCGGCGGCCGAGAGGCAGCGCTCGAGGCGATGCTCGGCGAGGATCACCGCGAGCCCCCACTCCTCGTTGAGTCGCCGGATCAGCCCGATCAGCTCGTCTCCGGCGACCGGGTCGAGCTGCGAGGTCGGCTCGTCGAGCAGCACCAGACGCGGGCGTAGCACGAGCGTCGCCGCAAGCGCCACCCGCTGAAGCTCGCCGCCCGAGAGGGTGTCGGTCGGGCGGTCGAGGAGGTGCGCGATGCCGAGCGCCAGCGCCGCCTCCTCGACGGCCCGAGCACGGGTCGTCTGGGCCTCGCCCCGCAGCTCGAGGGGAAGCTCGAGCTCGCCACGCACCGTGGTCGAGACCACCTGGGCCTCCGGGTCCTGGCCGGCGAAGCCGACGTGCCCGCCGAGCTCGGCCGGCCCATGCTCGCGGACGTCAAGGCCGCAGACGGAGAGAGTGCCCGCAACCTCGCCGCCGTGGTAGTGGGGAACCAGTCCGCACAGGGCTCTAAGCAGGGTCGACTTGCCCGAGCCCGAGCGACCGGCGAGCACCACGAGCTCGCCCGCTGCGATCTCGAGCTCGACGTCCGAGAGCGTCATGCGGGTCGCGCCTGGGTACCGGTAGGCGAACGACGCCATCTCGACGAGGCGCTCAGCCATGGCGCATGAAGGGGACGGCGGCGAGCAGCGGGAGGCTGGCCGCGAGGGCGAGCGTCGCGGCGCCCGTGTCGATCGAGATCGTCGGATACGCCTCGAACTCGCCCACCCCCGCCAGCCGGCAGGCGATGCCGCCGAAGGCCACCGCGAGGCCGCAGGCGAGCAGGCGAGCATCGTGGCGGGATGGCGTGCTGGACCCACGCGACCTGGGAGCGCCCCGCGCGTAGCCGCGCAGCTCAAGCGTGGCGGCGACCTCGACCGCCCGGTCGAGTGAGCCGGCGACCAGCCTGCGGGCAAGCGCGCCACGGCCCACCGGCTCGGACCCGGGGCCGCGCAGCCGAGCCGCCTCGCCCAAGCGGGAGTAGTCGACCACCGCGAGCGGGACCATGCGAGCGATCAGGGCGGCGGTCATCGCGGAGTGGGGGGCGACCGGACGAACCAGGCGCAGCACGCGGTCGGGGTCGACCCGGGCGGTGTGCACGAAGAAGACCATCATCACGACCACGATCCGCAGCGCGAGCACGGCGCCTTCGGCGATCGCCTCGCCGCTGATGTCGACCTGACCCAGGACCGGCAGGTCCCAACCGCGGACCAGGATCGTGTCACCGCGCTGCGAGGCGATCGCGTTGACGGCGACGACAAGGAGGGCGAGCGCCGCGCCCCAGCGGAGAGCCAGGCCGAGGGCTCGCTGCGCCCCGGCGGCGAGGCCCGCGACCGAGATCGCCGCCGCGGCGCCCGCCAGCACGATCGGGCTCGAGAAGGCGAAGGCGACCACGGCGAAGGAGAGGAGGTAGACCGTCGCGGCGAGCGCTCCCGCGTCGCCGATCGGGCCCGGATGCGGCGAGTAGGCGAGCCCGGTCCTCATCCGCGCGACTCCGTGGGGAGAGCGATCTCGACATCCTGGGCGACCGCGACCGCGTAGCGGTTGCGGAGGTCCTCGGCGTCCAGCAACCGCACCGCCGCCTCGACCCCGGCTCGATCGGTCCCGGTGACGAGCCAGGTGGGCGGGCTGTCGCCGTCGCGAAGCGCGGCTACGAGTCCGGCGCCCGGGCCGAGCTCCCGCGCAGGTTCTGCCCGTTCGTCGAGCGCCACCAGCCGAACACCCGGGCCGCGCGCGTTCGGCGCGAAGCGGGCGAAGACGCCGCTCGTCGCGGGCCCGTCGTCGAGCTGCGAGGGGGCGCGGTCCCGGCGCAGCGCCGACCAGGGCCCGACCAGCATCCTCGGCGCGGCTTCCACGGGCTCGCTCCCAGGCTCCCCAACGCTGGCGTCGACCCCCTCGTCGTCGAGCCCCTCGACCGCTCGATCGCACGTGGCTTGCGGGGCGGCGCACTCCACCCGGACCGGCTGCGCCTCGGCGCCGGCGGCGGCCTGGAGGAACGGCTCGGGCCAGGATCCGACCACCGCCGGCACGCGCATCGCGTCCGTCCAGTCGCGGTAGTCCCACCAGATCCGGTCGCCACCGCGGACCTGCGCCTCGGCGGATCCGATCTCGGACTCGATCCCGTTGACGTAGAAGAACCAATCGCGGCTACGCCCGTCGACGAGCTCCCCCTCGATCCCGTCGATGGACTGCACGAAGCCGCCGCCGTAGCGGGTCGTGATCTCGGCCTCGCGGTCGAGGAAGCGGATCACGGTCTCGGACGCGGGCGGGTTCTCGTCGCGCGCCTCGGCCAGAACCTCGGATCCGTAGTCCCGCGTCACGATCAGGGTCGCCGTCCCCGGCGAGGGATCCCCGGGCCCGAAGCCGCAGCCGGCGAACGCCAGAGCGGCGGCAGCGAGGATGGCGACGCTACGCGCCATCCTCGCGCGGCCCCGGGCGTTTCATGGTCATGCGCGCCCGATCACCCTCTCGCAGTTGCGGGCGATCCTGTCGTCGCGGTCGCGCCGCTTGACGACAACCTCGTCGCCCTTGCCGCCGCCGCACTTGACCCGATCACGGCCGCCGTTGCGGATCTTCACGCGGTCGTT
>JBKPFS010000150.1:0-32191 GCA_046728935.1 Actinomycetota bacterium
GACTCGGTGTGCCCGAACGGCACCGAGCCGCAGCACGCCGAGGACACGCTCTGTCCGGGCCCCGCCACCACGAGCGCCCCCGCGCGAAAGCGTGCCGCTGGCGGCGGCGGAGCCGGCGGCGAGGCACAGGCGACCACCGAGGCTGCTCAGCTCCGCGACTTCGTGCGCGAGGAGCACCAGGGCGGCGGCGGGCTGCTCGACGCGCTCGGCGGCGGCGGCACCGGCGGGGGCGGCGGCGGAGGTGGCGCCGTCGGCGGCGTCGGCCAGGCGACGGACGACCTCCTCGACTTCCTCTTGGGTCCCTGATGCGAGCGACTGAGCTCACAAGCGTTTGCACCAGCGCGGAGGCGGCGCGATGAGGGGCCGGGGGCCGATCCAGTCGCTCGCCGCCTCGCCGACGATGGTCGGCGCGGTCACGACGCTGATCGTGATCGTCGCGGTGTTTCTCGCCTACAACGCGAACACCGGCCTGCCGTTCGTGCCCGTCTACCGCGTCTCGGTCGAGATCCCAAACGCCGCCCGGGTCACCAACAACAACGACGTGCGCATCGGCGGCCATCGCGTGGGCGTGGTCGAGACGGTCGAGCCGATCACCGACGAGAACGCGACCCAGACCGCGCAGGTCGGCGTCGGGAAGGCGGCGGCAACCGACGCGGGGGGCGCCGCCGCCCGGCTCAACCTGAAGCTCGACAAGAGTGCGGAGTCGCTCCCCAAGGATTCGATCTTCCGGGTCCGATACCGCTCCTCGTTCGGCCTCAAGTACCTGGAGATCGTCAGGGGCACCGGAGATCCGGCGCCCGAGGGCTATGTCTTCGACGGCACCGACGACGGCGCCATCTGCGACCTGCCGACGGATCCCGAAGCGTTCTCCACCGAGATCCCCGAGTCCGCGAAGAACGGCTGCTTCCAGGAGCAGACCGAGTTCGACGACATCGCCGACACCTTCGACACGCGCACGCGGACCAACGCGCGCACGAACCTGGTCGGATACGGCAACGCGTTCGCCGGCCGCGGGACCTCGCTCTCCGACGCGATCGAGCACCTGGAGCCGCTGTTCCGCGGGCTGAAGCCTCTGGCTCGGCTGCTGAGCGCCCCGGACACGCGGTTCCGTCGCTTCTTCCCGGCCCTCGGTAAGGCGGCGGCGCAGGTCGCACCCGTCGCCGAGCAGCAGGCGGACCTGTTCACCGAGGGCGCCATCGCCTTCGCCGCGATCTCCTCCGACGTCTCGAAGCTACAGGAGGCGATCTCCGAGGGCGTGCCCACGCTCGAGAGCGGGATCCGCACCCTGCCGCACCAGCGGCCGTTCCTACGCGACTTCGCGATCCTCTCGCGCGAGCTCCGCCCCGGCGTGCGCGACCTGCGGATCACGCTGCCGGTCCTCACCGAGGCGATCGACGTGGGCACCCCCGTGCTCGAGCGCTCGCCCCAGACGAACCTCGCCCTGCGCGACGCGTTCCGCGCGCTCGACGACCTCCTCACCCAGCCGAGCACGAAGGTCACCCTCCAGCGCCTGAGGGAGACCTTCGACATGGCCGCTCCGCTGGCGCGCTTCGTGGTCCCGGCGCAGACGGTCTGCAACTACTGGAACTACTGGTTCGGCTTCCTCCCCGCCGGCTTCGACCGCGACCAGGTCGGCTACACGTTCCGCCAGATGCTGACCAACTTCCCGGCAGGGGAGACCTCGATCGCCATCGCGGCCGGCCCGGTTCAGGTCCCGCTCACGGTTCCGGGCCCGGTCGAGACCTCCGTCGCCGGCTACTCCGGCAAGCAGGCGAACGGGCTCTCCTCCCCCGATGGAGTCTTCAAGCCGTACGACCTGCCGATCCTGAACGTGCACCCCTACGGCCCCTCAGGCCAGAAGGGCGCTCAGGACTGCCAGGGCGGGCAGTCCGGCTATGACCTCGGGCAGGGCCTCGTCCCCGGCCAGGATCCGAGCAACCCGGCCTACGGCGTGTCCGACGAGCCAGGCTCGCGCGGCGTGACCACCCTGTTCTTCAACGACGACAACGAGCGCGAGCTGCACGACACCCGCATCGCCTCGCGCCAGCCCGAGACCTGGAAGGACATCAAGTGAAGCCGGCCCACCACAAGCGGCTCCCGAACTGGGTGATTGGCCTCGTGATGGTGATCGTGCTCGCGATCGCCGCCTACTTCGCGTTCTCAAAGCAGCTCCCCTGGGGCAAGAAGTTCGAGGTCCAGGCGGTGTTCGCAAGCGCCCAGAACGTGCGCCCGTCGGCGCCGGTGCGGATCGCGGGCGTGAACGTCGGCAAGGTGACCGAGGTCGAGCATCTTTCCTCGGCCGAGAGCGACGAGCTCACCGCCGAGGCCGGCGACGGCGCGCCGCTGACCGATGGCTCAGCGAGCGGCTCCGAGGCGGCGGTGCTGACGATGGAGCTCGAGGACTCGGCGCTTCCGCTTCACACCGACGCTCGGATGAAGCTGCGGCCGCGCCTCTTCCTGGAGGGCAACTACTTCGTGGATCTGCAGCCGGGCTCGCCGAGCGCCCCCGAGGTCGACGACGGCTACACGTTGCCGGTCAACCAAACCGCGTACTCGGTCCAGCTCGACCAGATCCTGACGACGCTCCAGGGCGACGTTCGCAAGGACCTGCAGACGTTCCTCGACCAGTTCGGGAACGCGTTGATCCGCTACGGCGGCGCGGAGGGCTTCCGGGAGCTCTACCGGACCTCGCCGCCCGCCTTCAAGTTCACCTCACAGACGAACGAGGCGCTGCTCGGCACCCACCCGGGCGACCTTGCGGGGGTGATCCGCGGCCTCGACTCCGTGGTGCGCGCGCTCGATCGCAACGAGCTCGCGCTCCAGGATCTGGTCACGAACTTCCGGATCGTCTCGGGCTCGTTCGCCGCCGAGGACGTCGCGCTCGCTCGCGCGGTCGAGGAGCTTCCCGGCGTGCTCGAGGCGGCGCATCCCGCGTTCAGGAGCCTGAATGCCTCCTTCCCGGCGCTCCGGGCGTTCGCGCGCGACGCGCTCCCGGGCGTTCGCTCCACCCCGGCCATGCTCAGGGCGGCGACGCCGTTCATCCACCAGGTGCGCAAGCTCGTCTCCAAGCGCGAGCTCCGCGGCCTCGTCCACGACCTGCGCCCGACGATCCCCAAGCTCGCCAGGCTCGCGAAGGAGACGATCCCCTTCCTAGAGGAGTCGCGGGCGTTGTCCTCCTGCTTCAACGAGGTCGTCATCCCGTGGTCGAACGACACGGTGGAGCCCGTCGACCCGCTCAACCAGTACCCGCACGACCCGGTCGGCCGCGTCTTCGAGGAGACCGGCTACGGGTTCGGCGGCATCGCCTCGGAGAGCCGGTCCGGCGACGCAAACGGCAGGTACATCCGCGTCGAGTCAGGCGGCGGCCCGAACACCGTCACCGTCCCGAACGCCGTGCCCGACCTCACGGGGGGTGGCACGCAGGACGCCGTGGGTGTGCTCGACTTCCCGCTGATCGGCGCGATGCCGGCGATCACCGATTCGGCGAAGACGCCCTTCCGCCCGCGCGTCGCCTGCGAGACGCAGGAGCAGCCGAACCTCGAGGGCACGGTGGGCGACCTTGGCAACTACCAGCAGCAGACGCTCTCGGCCTCGGCCGCGGTGTCGGGGCTCGAGCCGCAGACGCAGCGCGAGCAGGCGCTGGTCGAGGACCTGAACTCGGCCGTCTCGGGGCTCCAGGAGGCGGGTGGGAAGGACGCGCCGGCGAGCGCGAAGCGGCGCTTCGCGCGCCGGCTCGAGGACGTCCTAGGGCCGCTCGGAAAGGGCGGGGAGCGATGAGGGAGCAGATCCGTAAGAGCCTTCGCGACTTCATCGCCGTCACGGTGCTGCTCGTGATCGGGCTGGTGACCACCTACGTGATCATCCAGGAGCAGCGCCTGCGGATTCCGGTGCTCGAGGAGAAGCCCTTCGAGCTCAAGGCCGAGTTCGAGACCGCCCAGGCGGTCGTCCCCGGCCAGGGCCAGACGATCCGCGTTGCCGGGGTGAGGGTCGGCGACGTCTCCGACGTCGAGGTCGAGAACGGGGTCGGGTTGGTCACGTTCGCGATCGACCGCGACTTCCTGCCCATCTACCGCGACGCGACGATCCTGATGCGCCCCACCACGGGCCTCAAGGACATGTTCTTCGAGCTCGACCCGGGCACCCGCGCCGCCGGCGAGTACGACGAGGGGGACACCGTGGCGGTCTCGAACACCGCGCCCGACGTCAACCTCGACGAGATCCTCGCCGCCCTGGACTCCGACAGCCAGGCATATCTGCGCCTGCTGCTGGTCGGCGCCGGCAAGGGGCTAGAGGGGCGCGACAAGGAGCTCGGCAAGCTCCTCGGCTCGATCGGGCCGATCAATCGCGACCTGGCGAAGCTCAACCGGCTCGTCGCGTCGCGCAAGGAGAACCTCGCGAACCTGATCCACAACCTCAACATCCTCACCAACCGGATCGGCCAGAACGACGACGACATCGCCGAGCTGGTGGTGACCTCGAACGCTGCCCTCGGCGCGATCGCGGAGCAAGATCCGAGCGTCCAGCGGGCGGTCAAGCTGCTGCCCGGGACGCTCTCGCAGGCGCGCGCGACGCTCGAGGCAACCGCGCCCTTCGCGAAGCTACTCGGCCCCACGTTCGACGAGCTCCGCCCGTTCGCGCGCCGCCTCGACGAGCTGAACGCATCGACGACGAAGCTCGCGCGCAGCGCCACGCCCGTGCTGAAGAAGGAGATCCGGCCGTTCGTGCGCGAGGCGCGGCCGGTGATCCCGGATCTGAAGAAGGCGGCCGAGCGCTACTCCAGCGCGGCGCCGCGGCTCACCGTCATCGCCAAGAAGGTCAACCGGCTCGCCAACATGGCCGCGTTCAATCCGGACGGCGCCGAGGGAGCGAACGGCCCCGATCCGAATCCTGGCGCGCCGCGCGACGAGGGTTACCTCTACTGGGCCGCGTGGCTCGGCCACAACGGCAACAGCGTCTTCCAGGCCGCCGACGGCAACGGCCACTACCGCCGCATCTACATCACG
The DNA here is from genome assembly GCA_046728935.1 of Actinomycetota bacterium. GTDB lineage: Bacteria > Actinomycetota > Thermoleophilia > Solirubrobacterales > 70-9 > DATAFO01. The sequence goes on from JBKPFS010000150.1 coordinate 5,004, forward strand.
GCCGGCTGCGACCAGATCGCCAACATCGTGTTCGACGTCAACCCGATCGTGAAGCAGCTGCGCCAGGTCGTCACCGGCTACACGACGCCGATCCTGAACGCTCTGGGGTGCCCGGCGCCATGAGCGGCTGGATCACATCGACCGGAGGACGAGGCTAGATGCAGACGCACGCTCCCTCCATCGGACGCATCCTCGTCGCGGCGGGCTTCGCGCTCTCGTGCTTCGGTCTGATCCTGTTCCTGTGGATCGCCTTCGGGGGACCGATTCCGCTGAAGCCCAAGAGCTACCGGATCACCGCGTACTTCCCGGAGGCCACGCAGCTCGCCCTGGAGTCCGACGTTCGCATCGGCGGCGTCTCCGTCGGCAAGGTGAAGACGATCGAGCTCGCGCCGCCGGAGGCGCGCGTCAACGGCAAGGACACGACCGAGGCGGTGATCGAGATCGAGCCGCAGTTCGCGCCGATCTCAGACGACGCTAGGGCAATCCTCCGCCAGAAGACGCTCCTCGGGGAGACCTACGTCGAGCTCACCTCGGGGACGGAGCCCGGCGAGGACGCCGCGCCGATCTCGCTCGGCGCCGCCGCGAACGTCTCCGACGCCGCGGCCGAGAACGCTGAGGCGATTCCCGAGGGTGCGACGCTCGGCGTCGGCCGGACGCAGGAGGCCACGCAGATCGATGAGATCTTCAACGCGCTCGACCAGGAGACCCGCGCCGCCTTCCAGGAGTGGCAGGCGAACGCGGCGACGGCGATCGAGGGGCGGGGCCTCGACCTGAACGACGCGATCGGCAACCTCGGCCCGTTCATCACCGACGCCTCGGACGTGATCGAGATCCTAAATCGCCAGAAGCAGGCGCTGAAAGGCCTCGTCCGAGACACCGGCACGGTCTTCGAAGCGCTCTCGGCACAGGACAACCAGCTGGCGGGCACGATCGTGGGGTCCGAGAACACCTTCGAGGCGCTGGCGCGGGAGGAGAGGGCGCTGCGGGAGAGCTTCCAGATCTTGCCGACGTTCGAGCGCGAGTCGAGGCTCACCTTCGAGCGGCTCGACGAGTTCCGCGCCAACGCTCACCCGCTGGTCCGGGACCTGATCCCCGTCGCGCGGGACATCAGCCCGACGCTGCACTCGGTGCGCCGCCTCTCGCCCGACCTGCAGAGGCTCTTCGTCAAGCTCGGCAAGTTCCAGAAGGCGAGCAAGAGGGGCCTGCCCGCGCTCGAGCGGTTCCTCGACGGCCTCGCCCCGGTGCTCGATGAGCTGGATCCGTTCCTCGCGAACCTCAACCCGGTCATTCGTTACCTGGAGTTCCAGAAGGCGACGGTCACGGACTTCCTCGTCGGCCCCAGCGCCGCGCTCGCCGGCACCGCGATCGGCTCTCCCAGCGACCCGGCGCCGCGCCACATGCTCCGGCAGCTCGGCTACCTTGGCATCGAGACGTTCTCGGTCCACCCGAACCGCGTGCCGACGAACCGCGGCAACGCCTACCTCGCGCCGGGCGTGCTGAACGGCTTCGCGTCGGCCCAGAACGGGATCTTCCCGAACTTCGACTGCAAGAACACCGACTACGTCCCGGGCGCGGGCGACGCGAATCCGCCCAACGACCCCGACGAGGACGAGATCCTGCCCGGCCAGACGGTCGCGGGCGTGAACAACGGCAACCCGCCGGACGAGCACTTCGCGCCCTGCTTCGTCGAGGGCGCGTTCCCCAACAGCCCCTTCGGCGGCTTCGGCGGCGAGCGCTTCCCGCAGCTGTTCACGGATCCGTAGAAGCAGGCAGGTAGGGTCGGGCGCGCTTGGGACGGCGCGCCATCGCCCTCGTACTGATCGCGGCGATTGTCGCGGCTTCGGGATGCGATTCGGGGGGCGACGGTGCTGAAACCACGCCACGGCCCGAGGCGCGCGGGCCGAACATCGTGCTGATCACGACCGACGATCAGACGCTGGCGCAGCTCGACCGACGCACGATGCCCCGCACGCTGGCGCTGCTCCGCGACCGCGGCACCGAGTTCGCCGACTACATCGTCACCAGCCCGCTCTGCTGCCCCTCGCGCGCGACGATGATCACGGGGCAGTACGGGCACAACGACGGCGTCCTCGCCAATACCGCGGTCACTCTCTCGGAGCCGGACAACGTGCTCCCGGCCTGGCTTCAGCGCGCCGGCTACCGAACCGCGCACGTGGGCAAGTACCTGAACGGCTTCGCGAAGCTGCTCGACGGCCCCGCCGACGTCGCCGCGGGCTGGGACGACTGGTACACGCAGATCGAGCCGCAGGCGTACTTCGACTACGAGATCTCCGACGACGGCGAGGCGGTCTCGTTCGGCCACGACAGCACCGACTACGTCGCCAGCGTGCTCACCCGTCGTGCGGTCGAGCTGATCCGCGGATACGCGCGCGACGAGGAGGCCTTCTACTTCCAGCTCGACTACTTCGCGCCCCACAGCGGCCCGGCGCCGGGAACGCTGTGCGACGGGGCCGCGTTCCCGCAGAGGGCGCGCGACCTGGAGCGCTTCGCGAGCACGCACCCGCCGCACGGCCCGTCCGTCGACGAGGCCGACGTCGCCGACAAGCCCTCCTACATCCGCGAGCTACCGGAGCTTCAGCGTCGGGACCGCCGGCGGATCACCGATCACTACCGCTGCGCCGTGGCCTCGCTGCGCGCCGTCGACCGCGGTGTCGCGACGGTCTTCGAGGCGCTTCGCGCGACGGGCGAGTTCGATAGGACCGCGATCATCTTCACGTCCGACAACGGCTACTTCTACGGCGAGCACCGGATCCCGAACGAGAAGCACTTCCCATACGAGGAGGCGATCCACGTGCCGCTGCTCGTACGCCTGCCGTCGAGCGTGCCGGCGGCCCGGCGCCTCAGGACGGTGCGGGTGCCGACCGCGAACATCGACCTGGCGCCGACGATCCTCGACCTCGCGGGGGGCGAGCCGTGTGTCGCCGAGGACCGCTGCCGCCTGCTCGACGGCCGCTCGCTGCTGCCGCTGCTTCGCCGCCGCGCCGCGCCCTGGCCGCGCCGCCGGGCGCTCGTGGTCGAGCTCGACCTGCCGGGGAATGAGGAGCCGTATGCGCGCGTCTGCCAGTACGCGGGCGTTCGCGTCCCGGGCTTCTTCTACGTCGAGGACGCGACCGCCGCGCCGCCCGGGGGCGACTGCGAGCCGGTCGACGACACCGAGCTTTACGACCTGCGCCGCGACCCCGCCGAGCTGCGCAACCTGGCAGGCTCCAGCGATCCCCGCATCCAGCGGATCGAGCGGCGTCTGGCCGCGCGCCTGGCGCGACTGCGCGACTGCGCCGGAATCCGCGGACACCTGAGAGACGAGGCGAAGCCGCCTTGCGAGTGAGCGGCGCCGATTCGCGCGGCGGTCGCCGGCACGCGGCGCATAGGATTCTCGACGCGACCACGCGCGGTCGCGAGCCGAAGGAGGAGAGGTTGGCCTACTTCAACGACGCCGATGAGGTCTACGCGACGATGGGAAAGCTGTTCAAGGACCTGGCGGAGGATGACGAGCTGGGCCCGAAGTTCCGCAAGGCGAACACCATCGTCCGCTACGAGTTCACCGAGCCCAAATCGGCGATCACGTTGCGCCTCCAGGAGGGCCAACCCGGCGACGTGGACTTCGGCGACTCGGAGATGGAGCCGGAGGTGACGATGGCGATGGCGGCCGACACGGCCCACCGCTTCTGGCTCGGCCAGGTCAACGTGACGGTGGCCCTCGCGCGCGGCGAGATCAAGGCGCGGGGCCCGGTGGCGAAGATCCTCAAGCTGGTGCCGCTGACGAAGCCGATCTTCCCTCGCTACAAGGCGCAGCTCGAGGCCCAGGGACGCTCCGACCTGATCGAGGCCTGAGGCCGGTCTCGGGATGGGCGACGGCAAGGACGCGGGGGGCTGGGCGGAGACGGTCCGGGGGCTGGCCGCGAAGCGCGGCCTCCGCTACGAGGAAATCGGCGGGCTGAACCCCAAGGGCGGGCCCGCCGCGCTCTGTCCGGGCGGCACGAACAGGATCACCGGCGAGCTGGCCGAGGGGTTCTGGGGGGCGTCGTGCGATGCCGACGAGCGCGAGGAGGGGGGTCTGTTCTCGCGCAAGACCGTGTTGCCGCGATCGGTGCTCGCCAAGGCCCACATGCCCGATCTCGCCCGGGTGGTGCCGCTGTTCAACGTCGAGTCGGTCGAGGCCCACGAGCGTGTGGAGCAGCTCGCCTCGAGGCGGAAGGTCGAGTTCGAGAGCATCGAGTTCAACCGCCGCTTCCTCGCCACGGTTCCAGCCGATTACGACCCCGTCGCGCTGCGCGAGCTGTTCAGCCCCGGCTTCCTCGACTGGGTCGCTCGAATCGAGGACGAGATCGACTTCGGGATCACGGAGGGCCAGCTGTTCTTCCTCTGGCGCCTGCGTGAGCGGACCGCCGACGAGTACGAGGCCGCGCTCGACAACGCCGGGCAGCTGTTCAAGCGGGTTCAGAGCGAGATGGAGGAGAGCGGGCTGCACACGTACCGGCCCGGACCCTGGCACGCCGGCCTCGAGCAGTTCCCCGACGGCGGAGGCGGCTGACGAGCCCGTGCCTCCAGCGCTTCGTGCTCGAGCATCTGCCGCCGCCGCCGAGCCGGGTGCTCGAGGTGGGCTGCGGAGCCGGCGACCTCGCGCGCGCGATGGCCGCGGCGGGCCACGAGGTGGTCGCCATCGACCCCGAGGCGCCGGAGGGGGCGATGTTCCGCCGGGTTCGCCTGGAGGAGTTCTCGGACGAGCGCGGATTCGAGGCGGCCGTCGCCAGCCGCTCGCTCCACCACATCGAGGACCTCGATGGAGCGATCGAGAGGCTCGCCTCCATGCTCCACCCGGGGAGCCCGCTGGTCGTCAACGAGTTCGCCTGGGACCGCTTCGACGAGCAGACCGCGGGCTGGTACCGGGGCCGCATGCGCAAGCTCGGCAATGACGCCGCGGCGCCGGTGGGCGCGGAGGCGACCGCGTCGTTGGCAGCCTGTCGCGAGTGGTGGCGGGCGGAGCACCATGACCTGCACGGGTTCGGGGAGATACGCGCCGCGCTCGATCGACGCTTCGCGGAGCGCCACCTGAGCTGGCATCCCTACCTGTACCGCGACCTCACAGAGACCGACCGCGCCGAGGAGGAGCGGCTGATCGAATCGGGCGAGATCCGCGCCGTCGGGTTTCGCTTCGTCGGCGAGCTGCGCGCCTAGCGCGGCGCGCGGTCCCGCATCCGGCGCCGGGCGGTGCGGTAGAAGCGGATCGTCTTGGTGAAGTTGCGTCGGTAGCGCGCGAACGTGCTCTCGTCGGGCAGCTCGAAGCCCCCGATCAGCTTGTGGGGGACGAGCTCCCAGCGATCCTCGCGCACTAGGTCGCCGCGAAGCTGGAAGTTCTCCTGCCAGGAGAAGGTCTCGTCGTGAGCGTGGGCGACTAGGCAGACGCGACCCTCGGCCAGCGGCAGGCCGGCCGCCTCGGACTCGATCACGATCCGGCGACGAGCGGGGTCGAGCTGCACCGGCAGCCTGGCCGCGAGCGGGAAGCCGTCCGGTGCCACCCACGCGAGGACCGCGGTGCGGTGCCGGCGGCCCAGCTCCTCGGTCCGCTCGTCCCAGGCGGAGGCCCCGCCCTCCCGGGGAGGGTGAGGCTGGAGCGGTTCCTCGACGTGGCCGGAGCGCACCTCCTCCTTGTGGGAGTCGAGGATCTGTGGCGACCGGTTCGGGTCGCCGTCCGGCCAGACGAACACCCGCTCCGGCCTGACCTTGACGTAGATCCGCGTGTAGTACCAGCCGTAGAGGTTCCGCATCAGCTTCGGCGGGTGCATGTCGCGGATGCCGGGCAGCTTCTCCCACGACTCGCGCCAGTAGCGCTCCTTGTTCGCATCGAGGTCGCGGTCGTCGATCTCGGCGGTTCCCTGGACCAGCACGCGGACGTTGCTCGAGATCCCCGAGCCGGTGTGATCCGAGAAGAGCAGCGCGACGTGCGGGTTGCGGCGGGCGTCGTCTGCCTTCTTCGGATAGCCGAGCCCCGTGGTGACGTCGATCGTCGGCGCGCCCTGCGTGTAAAACGGGGTCACGGGCCACACGATCGGCTGCTGTCGGGAGTCGAGCGTGACGTACTCGCAGGTGATCATCCGCTCGAAGCACTCCCGCACCTCTGGGGGAAGGCTGCTGGTCACGCCGGAAACATAGCCGCGTCGGGCGCGCCCGAAACGGGCGTGAGGCTACTCGTAGCCGGGCTCGCCTGGCAGGAGGATGCGGTGATCCTCGCGGGTTCCGACGACGCGCGGGAGGATCGGCTCGATGACCCGGTCGCGCGCCGCCTCGAGCACCTCGTCCGCGCCGGCGAAGGGAAGCAGCGTCTCCAGGTTCTTGATGGTCGGGAAGACGAGCCTGATCTCGTCCTCGCGGCTCGCGTCGAGGGCGGCCCCCGGCGCGAACCAGGCCGCATCGGAGACCTCGACGCCGTCCGGGCGCGGCGGGGAGTGGGGAGGCGCGAGGGCGACGAAGAAGTGGGTGTCGAAGCGGACCGGGACAACCTCCGGCGTGATCCAACGCGACCAGGCCAGAATCTCGGCGCCGTCGCCGAGCGCGATCCCGGTCTCCTCCTCGAGCTCCCGCGCGGCGCATTGGGCCGCGCCCTCGCCCGGCTCGATCGTTCCGCCCGGGAACACCCACACGCCAGGCATGAATGCAGCGGAGTCGCTGCGCTTCACCATCAGCACCTCGACCGCCCGCCGCTGGTGCTTCCCACCCCGGCGCAGGAGGACGATCGTCGCTGCGGGGCGGGGCTCCGCGGGGCTGGCAGGCGGCTCGGCGGCGCGTTCGCCCGGCGGGGATTCGCTCACCGGCAGGACGATAACCTGCGGCCCGTGAGCACCGAAACCCAGACAAAGCAGCTCTGGGTCTGCACGTCGTGCGGCTTCATCTACGACCCCGACGATGGCGACCCCGACGGGGGCATCCCGCCCGGGACCCCGTTCGACGAGATCCCCGACGACTGGTTCTGCCCCGTCTGCGGCGCCCGCAAGGCCGACTTCGAGCCCTACGAGGAGTAGCGGCGGGCTGAGACGACGGCGACCGCGGTAACCACCAACGCGGCCACGGTCGCGATCAGCCATCCGGGCATCCCGTCATCGCTCGGACTCTCGGCGACGGTTGGCGGTTCGGCTCCCGTTTGGGCATCCGCGACCGTCTCGCCATCCAGTTCAGCGAGCTGCAATGACGAGAGAGGCTCGGTTCCGCGGGTCAGCTGCGTATACGCGCGAGCCTGGCTCGATCGCAAGCGCACCCAGGCCAGCTGACCTTGAGGTGCGCTGACGGCGATGTAGCCCGCGTCGGGAGCGAAGACGACTGGAAAGCGCCGGGTTACATCGACATCCTCATCTGCGGATCCCCAGGTCAGGTCGACGACCGTCCACTCGGAGGCGACGCTGGGAGCGTCGAGCATCCCGACCTCCATCGTCGGCTCGATCAGCTTTATCTGAAGCTCCGGCACCGCTTCGGCGACCGTTGTCCGGCAGCCAGCGCCGCCGCACACCTCGAAGCTCGAGCCCGGCGGGAGCTTTGCGATCGCGGACGCGACGAGGCCCGCGAGCCACGTCGCGAGCACCACGGAGAGTGCGACCGCCCGAGTCATCCCACTCACCCCAACATACGCCGCTAGCACCGTCAGAGGTCCCGGGCTTCGGCGCGTCAGCTCGAAGCCCGGGGATGCGCTACGCGGCGTCGAGTGCCCGCTCGCGCTGGCGCTGGCGCATCCGATCGGCGACCATCCAGCCGAGAGCGACGAGGATCGCGAGCGGCAGGACAGCGGCGGCGCCGATCAGCAGCACTCCGGCGGCGACGGTGAGCACGCGCCCCGCGTCGTGGAGGGCATCGCCGACGCCCCAGTCGCCACCGCCACCGCCAGCGACGCTCTCGTCCGCGGTGATCGTGATGCTCACCGGAACCAGCCGGACCCGCTGTTGCGCGGCACCCAGGTCCTCCTGCGCTGCGTCGAGCTCCGCCTCAACGATCCGCAGCTGCGCCTTGATCGCCTCGCGCTCCGCCTCGGTCGTGGCGTCCTCGAGCTTGCGAAGTAGCCGGTCCCGCGCCGCCGTATAGGCGGCGATTCGGCGCTTCGCGTCGGTGAACCGGGTCGTGATGTCCTTCGTCCCGTCGGTCCGCGAGACCACGTGGCCCAGGTCGGAGAGTCCAGCGACCGCTGCCTGGAGCTCACCCGCCGGAACCCGGATGTCGAAGTTCGCCCGTCCCGGCTTCGCGTCCTCGACGCTGGGATCCCCGCCCGAAACGTCCGACTTCAGGACGAAGCCGCCGTGATCGTCGACCACGTCCAGCACCCCGTCGGCCGCGTCGCGGAAGTCCTCGGGCGCGGTGGCCAGCGCGAGATCGACGTCCTGGGCGATCTTGCCGTGGGGGCGCCCGGCGCCGGACGCCGCCGGTTCGATGGACCGCCGCACGCCGTTTGCGTTGAACTTCTCAAGGGCCTGGGCTTCCGCGGCGCCACCGGCAGCGGCGTTGGGAGCTGGGGCGGCCTCGTTCGCCTTGGCTTCCCCGCCGGCATCCTCGCTCAAGGCCGTCGGTCCACCGGCCTCGTCCGGCGATTCCGTCTGCAGCGAGCCGATGCCCACGACGAGGGCGATGACGGCGGCGAGACCACCGGCGGGCGCAAGGACCGTGATCGGCCGCCAGCGTGGCCTTGAGCGCGCGTCGCCAGCGTCGCGCGACAACCGGTCGCGGCTCGCCCGTCCCCTGCCTGCCCTACGCGCCCCGAGTTCGCCGCCGGGCGGGAAGCCGGCGGCGGCCCACTCGTCGAGCTTGCGGGAGAACTCGGGGTCGATCTTCGGGCGCTCCGCGCGTAGCTCGCGCTCGAGCTCGTCAAGCCTCATCGCATGCACTCCTCAGCTTCTCGAGCACGCGATGAAGCCGCGTGCCCGCGTTGGTCTCGGTGGTCCCGATGACGACGGCGATCTCGGCGTTGGTGAGCGCCGCGAAGAACTTCAGCGCCACCAGCTCGCGCTCGCGCGCCGACAGCTCGCCCATCGCCTGGCGGAGCGCCGCGCGCCGCAGGGACACCTCGGCGGCCTCGTCGGCCGGAACGGCGGCGTCGTCCGCGGGCTCGGCGACCAGCTCGGTGTGGCGCCGACGCCGCCGCAGCTCGTCGAGCGCCGCGTTTCGGGCGATGCCGAAGAGCCAGGCGCGGCGCGTGCCGCGCTTGGGATTGAAGCTCTTGCGCCTGCGGTAGGCGCGTTCGAACGCCTGCGCCGTCACGTCCTCGGCGGCCGAGCGATCCCGCACGAGCCCTGCGACGTAGGCGAAGACGTCGTTGCGGCTCGAGCGATAGAGCTCGACGAATGCGGCCTCCGCCTCGCTCGGCGCCTGGGCCGCCGGTGCCACGAGCGTCTCCTCCACGCCCGTACTACGCGCGAGCTCCGAATCCATCACATGCAGTATCGGCTCGAACCCGCGATTCGACATGTATGTCATGTCAACTCCCGGCCTCGTCGCTTACGGCTCGCCGTGTTTCCCTACCCAGCCACACGCGGCTGGAGTCGGCGCCGTCGCCGGGAGGCTTACGCCGCAGCGCGGAGTTCGACCGTGGGCTGCTCGGCGCGCTCGGGGTACGCGGAGGCGTGGGCCGCCCGGATGGACGCGGCGACGATCTCCACCAACCGCCGGAGATCGGCCTTCGAGATCGCGAGCGGCGGCATCAGCACGATCACGTCGCCAAGCGGGCGGACGATCGCCCCGCGCCGGCGCGCCTCGAGCACCACGCGGTGGCCGAGGCGAAGCGACGGGTCGTGCTCGCCCAGGTCGATCCCGACCATGAGGCCGCGCCCCCGGACCTCGGCGACCCCCGGCATCGCGCCGACCTCGGCGAGGAGCTCGCCGAGCAGGCGGATCTTCGGCTGGAGGCGCACCAGGGTGGCGTCGCGCTCGAACGCGTCCAGGCTCGCCAGGGCCGCGGCGCAGGCCAGCGGGTTGCCGGTGAACGTGTGGCCGTGGAAGAACGTCCGCCCATCTTCGGGCGCGCCGAGGAAGCCCTCGTAGACGCGCGCGGTGGTGAGCGTCGCCGCCAGCGGGAGGTAGCCGCCAGTGAGCCCCTTCCCGAGGCAGAGGAAGTCCGGCGCAACGCGCTCCTGCTCGCAGGCGAACATCGTTCCCGTGCGACCGAAGCCGGTCGCCACCTCGTCGCAGATCAGGAACATCCCTTACCGGTCGGTCAGCTCGCGCACGCGGCGCAGGTAACCGGGCGGCTGGACGCTGATTCCCGCCGCCCCCTGGACCAGCGGCTCGACGATCACGGCCGCGATCTCCTCTTGATGGAGGTCGAGCACGAACTCGAGCTGCTCATCGTCGCCGGGCTCGACCCGGTGGGCGCGGAACAGAAGCGGCCCGTACGCGCCGTGGAACAGGTCGATGCCGCCCACTGAGACGGCTCCGATCGTGTCGCCGTGGTACGCGCCCCGCAGCGAGACGAACGACGTTCGCCGGCGATGCTGACCGCCGCGCTGCTGCCAGTACTGGAACGCCATCTTGAGCGCGATCTCCGTCGCGGCCGAGCCGGAGTCCGAGAAGAAGACGCGCTCGAGTCCAGGCGGCGCGAGCCCCACCAGCCGCTCGGCGAGCCGGGCGGCGGGCTCATGCGTAAGCCCGAGCAGGGTGGTGTGGGCGACCCGGTCGAGCTGGTTGCGAAGAGCCTCGTCGATCAGCGGATGGCGATGGCCGTGGACGTTGCACCACAGCGACCCCACGCCGTCGATATAGCTCCGCCCCTCGGCGTCGATGAGGTCGGTGCCCTCCGCCCGCTCGATCACGAGCGGCTCCTCCTCGCACCACCCCTGCTGCTGCGTGAACGGATGCCAGAGGTAGCGGTGATCCCGATCGGCGGTGGAACCTGACATCCGAGCCGACCATAGAACCGCGACCGGAGGGAAAAGCGCCAGGCGGGTTCGACCCAATTTGCGCGGCGCCCGCGCCGGTCTGTGACGCACGTACACATCGCTTCCACTTGCGAAATAGTTGTGAATGTGCAATCATTTCGTCAGTGGAACCAACGACCGTCGAGAAACCGGCGAAGAGTGAGGTGCGGGTCACGGCCGCCGACAGGGAGCTCGGGCTGCGGCTCGGCGCGGTGATGCTGCGCTGCCTCAGCTCCGACGGTGGAGCGGTGGTCCAGGCGCTCGATGAGAGCGGGATCAGCTTCATCCAGATGAAGGTTCTGGTGACCCTCGCCGGGGAGCACGACGAGCCTCCGACCGTGAAGTACCTCTCCGAGTCGCTCGGGCTCTCGCTCGCCTCGGCGAGCCGCGCCGTCGACGGCCTTGTGAAGCGCAAGCTCCTCACTCGCACCGAGGACGACCAGGATCGGCGCGTTCGACGGCTCGCGCTCACCGACGCGGGCCACAGCCTCTCCCACCGCATCCTCACCGCTCGCCTCGAGGGGCTCGGCAGATTCGCTGCCTCGCTGTCCGCCGCCGAGCGGACGAAGCTCGAAAGCGCGCTCGACCTGCTGCTCGAGCGCGAGGAGATCGCCGAGGTCTATCGCCAGTACCGCAAGGAGGCTCGCCGATGACCCGCTACCGCCATCTGATCACGGAGGAGAACGCCAAGTGGTGGACCCTCGGCGCGATGTGCTTCGCCCTCTTCATGGTCATGCTCGACAACACCGTCGTCAACGTCGCGCTCCCGTCGATTCAGCGCGACCTCGGCACCAGCATCGGCGAGCTCGAGTGGACGATCAACGGCTACACGCTCACCTTCGGTGTACTGCTGGTCACGGGCGGCCGCCTCGGCGACATCTTCGGGCGGCGCTTGATGTTCATGGCCGGTGTCCTGATCTTCGCGATCACCTCGGCGACGGCGGGCCTGGCTGCCTCCCCCGAGATGCTGATCGCGAGCCGCGTCGTCCAGGGCGTCGGCGCCGCACTGATGATGCCGGCGACGCTCTCGATCATCACCCACGCGTTCCCGCCCGCCGAGCGCGGCCGCGCGATCGGCACCTGGGCCGGGGTCTCGGCGCTGGCGCTCTCGATCGGCCCGCTGGTTGGCGGCTTCCTCGTCGAGCACGTCTCCTGGCGCGCGATCTTCTTCATCAACCTGCCGGTCGCGGTGATCGCGGTCGTCGCGGCCCTGTTCGCCGTCCGCGAGTCGCGCGACCGCACGATCGAGCGCGTGATCGATTACGCCGGCGTCGCCACGCTCACCGCCGCGCTCACGGCGATCGTGCTTGCCCTGATTGAGGGCAACTCCTGGGGCTGGGGCTCGCCGCGCATCGTCTCCCTCCTCGTCGGCGGCGCGCTGATGCTGGCCGTCTTCGTCGCCGTGGAGCTGCGCGGCCGGGCGCCGATGGTCGAGTTCGAGTTCTTCGGCGAGCGCAACTTCCTCGGCGCCAACGCGATCGCGTTCGTGGTCACCTTCGCGATGCTCGGCTCCTTCTTCTTCATGGCGATCTACATGCAGGACGTGCTCGGCTACTCGGCTCTCGGAGCCGGCGTGCGCTTCCTGCCCACGACGATTGTGATCGCTGTGGTCGCACCGCTCGCCGGGCGGCTCACCGACCGCATCGGCGCGATGTGGCCGATGGCGACCGGGCTCTCGATCCTGACTGTGTCCATGTATCTGTTCTCGCGCATCGACCCGTCCACCACCTACTCGGACATCCTGCTCCCGTTCATCCTGATGGGGATCGGCATCGCGCTGGTGATGTCGCCCATGTCGACGGCGGCGATGAACGCGGTCTCCCACCACAAGGCCGGGATCGCGTCCGGAATCCTCCAGATGAGCCGCATGATCGGCGGCGCGGTGGGCGTCGCCGCCACCGGGGCGATCTTCCAGGGACAGCTTGGGTCGTTCGACCCGGCGGCACTGGCGACAGGCGGCGAGGCGGCCCGCGCCGAGTTCGTGAACGCGCTGGCGAGCGCGATGGAGGTCTCCGCGTTCGTCGCCCTGGCCGGCGCGCTGATCGCCGTGGCGACGATCCGCGGACGTTCGGGCCGAGAGCCCGCGGCGCCGAGCGTCGAATTGCGGGAGCATGGGGCTGCCGAGCCGGCGGTCGCGGCGCAGACGGCCGAGTCCGTCAGCTAGGCGAGATCAAGCCGCGGCCACGTGCCGGGCTCGGTGAGGTCGAGCGGAGGCAGCGTCTTCACCTGGACCGCGCCGAGGCGCCCGATCGCCTCGCGGTTCGAGCTCTCGACGACGCTCGGCTCGGCCGGCCATGGGGTGAGCACGACGGCCGCCACCTCGAGCCCCACCGCCCGGGCCGCCTCCACGGTCAGGAGGGTGTGGTTGATCGTCCCGAGCCCCGGTGGCGCGGCGACCAGCAGCGGTAGTGCGAGGTCGCGGGCGAAGTCGCGCACCAGGTAGCCGAGGGTGAGCGGGACCAGCAATCCCCCAACCCCCTCGACCACCAGCAGGTTGGAGCCCGCGCCGGCCGATCGCGCCGCGGCGCGCAGCCGCCCCGGGCTGATCGCCTCGCCGGCGAGTTCGGCGCCGAGGTGCGGGGAGACCGGCGGGCCGTAGCGATAGGGCGCGATCTCCAGTAGATCCTGCGACGAGCCTGCGGCTCGTCGCAGGCGGACGTGGTCCGGCTCCGTGCCTTGGCGCTCGTTGTCGTCCAGGCCCGTCACGGCAGGCTTGAAGACCGCGACCCGGTTCCCCCGCTGGGCCGCGGTGCGGGCGATCGCGGAGGCGACGACCGTCTTGCCGACCTCGGTGCCGGTCCCGGTGACGAAGTAGCCGTCCACGCGGGGGCGCGGACGCTCAGGCGGCGCGTGGCAGGCCGATGATCTCGGCCTCGCGCTCGTGCGCCCCGACCGCGATGCCCACCTCGCGGGCCGCGTCGGTGATCACTCGCGCGGCGGCCCGCAGCTCGTCGGCGCGGTGGTTGGCCATCGTGGTGAGGCGCAACCGGGAGGTCCCAGCGGGCACGGTGGGCGGGCGGATGGCCTGGGCGAACACGCCGTGCTCAAGGGCGCGCTCGCACAGCTCGAGCGCGCGCTGGGCGTCGCCGGCGATCACCGGCACGATCTGAGTGCGCGACGGCCCCGTCTCGAGGCCCCCGTCGGCGAGCGCGTCGCGGAGGACCTGCGCGTTGCGGCGCAGCTGCTCGACCAGGCCGGGGCGGGCGACGAGGAGCGAGAGCGCGGCGAGCGCCGCGCCGACCACGGGGGGAGGCAGCGCGGTGGAGAAGATGAAAGGTCGCGCGGTGTTGACCAGGAGCTCGACGATCTCCGCCCGCGTGCAGACGTACGCGCCGTAGCTGCCGAGCGACTTTCCAAGCGTGCCGACGATCACGTCGACCTCGTCCGTGAGCCCCGCCTCGGCCACTGCGCCGCGTCCCCCCGGCCCGAGCGCCCCGGTCGCGTGCGCCTCGTCGACGCACAGCATGCAGCGGTTTCGCCGCGCCAGCTCGACCAGCTCCGGGAGGGGGGCGACGTCTCCGTCCATCGAGAAGACGCTGTCGCTCACGATCAGCGCCGTGCGCCCGGAGGCGCGGCGAAGGCCCCACTCCAGGTGGTCGAGCTCGCGGTGCCGGTAGACAAAGGTCTCCGCGCGTGAGAGCCGGCACCCGTCGATGAGGCTGGCGTGGTTGAGCTGGTCGGAGAAGACCACGTCTCCCCGACCGGCGAGCGCGGCGACGGTGCCGGTGTTGGCGAGATACCCCGACCCGAAGAGGAGCGCCGCCTCCGAGCCCTTGAACTCCGCCAGATGACGCTCGAGCTTGCGGTGGAGCGCCATGTTGCCGGAGATCAGCCGCGACGCCCCGGCTCCAGCCCCCCAGCGCTCCGCGGCGTCGGCTGCCGCCTGGCGCACCCGCGGGTGGTCGGCCAGCCCGAGGTAGTTGTTCGAGCACAGCAGCAGCACCTCCGAGCCGTCCAGCACCACGCGCGGCCCCTGCGGTCCCTCGATCAGGCGCAGGCGGCGCTCGAGGCCAGCGCTTCGAAGCTCCTCCAGCCGCTCCGCCGGATCCACGTCAATCCCCCCAACCTGCTGGTTGCTCGGACCCGTCGCCCACCCCGGTGCCGGACGTATCGGCCCCTCCCTCGCTAGGTCCTTCCGGATACGGCGCCGGGCGTTTATTCGGGTACGGCGCCGGGTGTTTGTTCTTCTTCACCACGCGCAGCTGTGTCGACGGATCCCAGAAGTTCGCCTCCGCCTGGCTGTCGATCAGCTCGTCGACCGGCGTCGCGGGCGTGGAGCCCTCGAGCCATCCCGAGCGGTTGTCGGGGCGGGGATTGGCACCGTTGTCGGCCTGGCGGGCAACGTTCAGGCCCAGCTCCTCGAACATCGCCCGGTCCTCCGCGGGCTCGGCGCCGAGCGTGGTCAGGAAGTTGCCCATCATCACGCCGTTCAGCCCCGCCTTGACCGCCAAGGGCTGGAGCTCGTCGAGGTTCTCGACCCGCCCGCCGCAGAGGCGGAAGAGGGCGTCGGGGAGGATGAGGCGGAAGATCGCCACCCACTTGACGACCTCCCACGGGTCCATCAGTTCGCGGTCGCCGAACTTGGTCCCCGCCCGCGGGTTGAGGAGGTTGATCGGGACCGAGGTCGGGTTGATCTCGGCGAGCTCGAAGGCCATCTCCACGCGCTGGCGCGGCAACTCGCCGAGGTTGAGGATTCCCCCGACGCAGGTCTCCAGCCCCGCCTCGCGTGCCGCGTCGATGGTGCGGATCCGGCCTTCGTAGCGGACGGTCGTTGTCACCTCGTCGTAGTACGAGCGGGCGGTCTCGACGTTGTGGTGGACGCGCTGCACCCCGGCCTCGGCGAGTCGCCGCGCCCGCTCCGGAGACATGTGGCCGATCGAGACGCAGCGCTTCAGGTTGGTGTGCTCGGCGACCAGGCGCGCCCCGGCCTCGATCCGCTCGAAATCGCGCTTCGACAGCCCCTGGCCCTGGGTGACCATGCAGAAGCGGTGCGCGCCGGCCGCCTCGGCCGCCTTGGCGTGCTCGAGGATCTGCTCCGGCTCCATCATCGCGTGCATCGGCGTGTCGGCCTCGGCGTAGCGCGACTGGGCGCAGAAGCCGCAGTCCTCGGCGCAACCGCCCGACTTCGCGTTCACGAGCGAGCACATGTCGGTCGAGTCGCCGAAGCGCTCCTTGCGCACAGCCCAGGCCCGCTCGACCAACTCGCCGATCTCGTCGTGATCGGTCAGCTCCCCAAGCCACAGCGCCTGGTCGAACGAGATCAGCGAGGGCATCGCCGCGGAATCTAGGCCGGGCTTCGGACGCCTTACGCAGGCACGTTCCCGAGCGATTCCCAGAGATAGAGGCAGGCGAGCGTGCGGTGCGGGCGCCAGGGCTCGGCCATCCGCTCGAGCGCGTCGGCATCCGGGAGCTCGTCGAGCCCGTAGGCGACCTGGGCTGCGCGCCGGATTCCGAGATCGCCCACGGGAAGCACGTCGGGGCGGCCGAGGTGGAACATCAGGAACATCTCAGCGGTCCAGCGGCCGAAGCCGCGCACGCCTGTGATCTCCTCGATCACCTCCTCGTCGGACATCGCCGCCAGCCGATCGAGCTCGAGCTCCCCGTCCTCGACGTGACGGGCGAGGTCGCGCAGGTACTCCACCTTGCGGCCGGAGAGGCCCGCCGCACGCAGGTCCTTCTCGTCAGCCACCAGCAGCTCCTTCGGGGTCGGCGCGCGTCCCGCGTAGGGCTCCATCAACCGGCCGCGGATCGTCGCCGCGGCCTTGGTCGAGAGCTGCTGCCCCACTACGGCACTGATCAGCACCGTCCACGGGTCGCTGGCGATGCGCCGCTCGCGGAGCCTGCGCTCGACGCTCATCTCCCCGTGCTCGTCCACGAGCTTGGCCATCACGGGGTCCGCCTTTGCGAGCTGCGCGTGCGGGCTCATGCGCGCGGAAGCTTAAGCAGGCACGGTTACAATCGCGCGCTCGCCGGCGGAAGCCGTCGGCTCCCCTATGGCCTGGTCGACCCCTCGCATCGCAGCGATCGCTGCCGCCGTTGCCGTCGTCGCGGTCGGGGCGGTCCTGGCGGTCGCGCTCGGTGACGGCGACGAAGAGGCGACGAAGCCGGAGAAGCCGAGCCGGGCCGAGCGCCTGGCGGCGCTCGGCGTCAAGCGCCCGCCGCCGCGCGTCCACGACAAGCGCCCGAACATCGTCGTCGTCATGACCGACGACCAGGAGGGTTCGGACATGCGGGTGATGCCGCGCACGCGGCGGCTGATCGGGCGCCGGGGGGTCAGCTTTCCCGAGAGCGTCACCAATTACCCGCTCTGCTGCCCTTCGCGGGCCACGTACCAGACAGGGCAGTACGCGCACAACCACGGGGTGCTCGACAACCGGCCGCCGAAGGGCGGCTTCGGCCGGCTCGACACCTCGAACACGGTGCCGATGTGGATGGCGCGCGCCGGCTACAGCACGGCCTACATCGGCAAGTACCTGAACGGCTACGGGGAGGACGACCCGGAGTTCATCCCGCCGGGATGGACCACCTGGATGGCGATGGTGGCCCCGGTGACCCGGTACTTCAAGTTCCGGCTGAACGAAAACGGGGCTGTCCATCAGTTTGGGGAGAGCCCGCACGACTACGTCGCCGACGTGCTCACGCGCAAGGCAGTGCGCTATCTGAAGCGCCAGCGGAACGCCAAGCGCCCGTTCTGGCTCACCGTCGGCTACCTCGCGCCCCACGTCGGCAAGGGCTTCAACGAGGCCGAGCACTGCGACGGCAAGGGCCCCTTTCCCGCGCCGCGTGACTTCGGACACTTCGCCGGCACCGAGCTCCCGCGCGGCCCGGCGTTCAACGAGGACGACGTCTCCGACAAGCCGCGAGCGGTCCGACAGCTGCCGAAGGTGACGGGGCACAAGCTCGAGAAGAAGACCGACAAGTACCAGTGCCGGCTCGAGTCGCTTCGCTCCGTGGACGAGGGGGTGGCCAAGATCGTCCGCGAGCTCCGCGAGACCGGCGAGCTCGACAACACATACGTCGTCTTCACCTCGGACAACGGCTTCATCCAGGGCGAGCACCGGATCAAGGGCGGCAAGGGACAGCTCTACGAGGAGTCGATCAAGGTGCCGCTGCTGGTGCGGGGTCCGGGGGTGCCGGCCGGCAGGCGCTCGCGAGACTTGGTGGTCAACGCCGACCTCCCCGCCACCTTCCTCGACCTCGCCGGCGCGAGGCCCCGGCTGCCCCAAGACGGCGGCTCGCTGCTGCCGGCGCTCCGTGACCCCTCGCTCGACCGCCACCGGCCGATCCTGATCGAGTCGTTGGACTACGAGGCCGTGCGAACGGAGCGCTATCTGTACGCCGAGTACCGCACGGGCGAGCGCGAGCTCTACGACCTGAAGCGCGACCCGTACGAGCTCCGAAGCCGCGACGACGATCCGAACTACGCAGGCGTCGCGGACGAGCTCGCGCGGACGCTGCACCGCCTTGAGGACTGCGCCGGGGAGAGCTGTCACCTCTAGCGGCGAAACTCCTCCGCTCTGGGAATGTTGAGGGGCCAGATGCCAAGGGGAAGATCGAAGGCGCGGGCGCGCGTTGCGGCCGTGATCGGGGTCGCGATGCTGCTCGGGCTCGTCACGCTCGCCTCGCCGGCGCTCCATCGGGGGTCCGCTCCCCGCGCCGAGGCGGCGCCCAAGCACGGCCCGAAGAAGGGCAAGCACGGCAGGCTCCGCAGGCTCCCGAACATCGTCCTCGTCGTCAGCGACGACCAGACGTTCGAGCAGTTCCGCGCCGACACGATGCCGTTCCTGACCGACTTCATCGCCGACGACGGAACGACCTTCACCGATGCGATCGCGACCTCGCCCGTCTGCTGTCCCTCGCGGGCGTCCATGCTCACCGGCCAGTACGCGCACAACCACGGCGTGCTCTCGAACCGCCTCGGCTACAAGGCGCTGAAGCGTAAGCGCAACACGCTCCCGGTGTGGCTGACGCGAAAGGGCTACGTGACGGCCCACGTCGGCAAGTACCTGAACGGCTACGACGGCTTCATCAAGCACCGAGACGAAGTGGCGCCGGGCTGGCGGCAGTGGCACACCGTGCTCGTCCCGCGCTACTACGACTACGCCTTCTCAACCAACGGGCGGGTCGTTCACAAGGGCTCGGACCCGGACGATTACCTCGGCCGGGTCGTCACCCGCAAGGCGGTGAAGATGGTGAACAAGTACGTCCCCCGGCGCCGCCCGCTCTATCTCCAGACCGACTACTACGCCCCGCACACCGAAGGCGGTGCGCCGGGTACCGCCTGCGAGGACTCGGCTCGGCCCGATCCGGCCGATGCCGACCTGTTCGCCGACGCACCTTTGCCGCAGCCGCCGAGCTTCAACGAGGCGGACGTCGACGACAAGCCGACCTTCGTCCGCCGCCTGGCTCCGATCTCGGCGGATGAGTTCTCGCGCACCGAGAGGCGCTACCGCTGCGCCCTCGCGTCGCTGCGCTCCGTGGATCGGGGCATCGAGGAGATCACCGACGCGATCTCCGCGCACGGCGAGCTCGGCAAGACGGCCGTCATGTTCGTCTCCGACAACGGCTACTTCTACGGCCAGCATCGGCTCCCGAAGGAGAAGCAGCAGGCGTACGAGGAGGGGATCAGGGTGCCGCTGGTGGCGCGCTGGCCGGAGAAGCTGGGAACGCCGCAGACGACGATCACCCTGCCCGTGGCCAACATCGATCTCGCGCCGACGATTCTCGACCTCGCACATGCGAAGCCCTGCAGCTCGCACAAGCGCTGCCGGACCATGGACGGCCGCTCGCTCCTGCCGCTGGTGCGAGGGAAGTTCTCGAAGTTCCCTTCCGACCGGGCCCTGCCGCTGGAGTACGACCTGGATCGCGAGAGGACGACCCGCGGTTCCACCTGCGCCTTCGACGGGGTCAAAACCCCCATTGACCTCTACGTCGCCCACAAGTCGGTGGTCAGCGATCCGGCGGAGGGCCTGTGCGAGAAGACCAACGAGACGGAGCAGTACCTGCTGACGCCGGATCCGGTCTACGGGCCGGTGGCAGCCGACCCCTTCGAGCTTCGCAACCTGACCTCGCCGGTGATCAGCGACTCGTCCCTGCCGCAGGTCATCGCTCGCCGGGCCGAGCTCGAGGCCCTGCTCAACCGGCTCCGCGACTGCGCCGGCATCGCGGGGCGCGACCCGGTGCCGAAGAGCGGTCACTACTGCCAGTGAGGCGCCGGTCGACCGCACTCGTTTCCGTCGGCGCGCTCGGGTGCGCTCTCGCGCTGGGATCGGTCGCCGTTCTCGTGGGCGACAGGGCGACGGCCGCCGCGGCGGGCGGCAGGCCCAACATCATCCTCGTCGTCACCGACGATCAGACGCTGGCGTCGTTCACGCCCGCGGTGATGCCGCGGACGTTTCGCCGGGTGGTGAAGCCGGGGACGACCTTCAGCGACGCGATCGTCACCACCCCGCTGTGCTGCCCCGCGCGCGCGACCATGCTCACGGGCCAGTACGGCCACAACAACGGCATCCTCGCCAACGACCCGGGCTGGCCGTCGCTGGCCGGTCGCAACAACACGCTGCCCACCTGGCTACGCAGGGCGGGCTACCGGACGGCCCATGTCGGCAAGTGGCTGCACCACTACGGGGAGCAGACCGAAGGCCGCAACGCCGTCGCGCCCGGGTGGCGGGAGTGGGACACCTTCCTCACCCCCAAGTACTACGACTACAGGCTGCGCGTGAACGGCCACGCGGTCCGCCACGGGGACGAGTCCAAGGACCACCTGACGCGCGTTCTCAACCGCACCGCGACCCGCGTCGTCAAGCGCTACCTGCCCAAGAAGGCCCCCCTGTACCTGCAGCTCGACCACCTCGCCCCGCACCGCGGCCGCGGCGGCTCCGGGCGCTGCCGGCGAAGCGCGGTGCCCGACCCGCGCGACCAGAAGCTGTTTCGAAAGCAGAAGCTTCCGCGGCCGCCGAGCTTCAACGAAGCGGACGTCTCCGACAAACCTTCGTTCGCGAGTGAGCGCCCGCCGCTCGACGGCGCGCAGATCAACTCGATCACGAAGAGGTACCGCTGCGCGCTCGCGTCGCTGCGCGCGGTCGATCGCGGGGTGGGGAGGATCGTCCGCGCGGTGCGCAAGGCGGGCGAGCGTCGCAACACCGCGGTCATCGTCACCGCCGACAACGGGTTCTTCCAAGGCGAGCACCGGATGTCGCGCGGCAAGGTTCTGCCCTACGAGGAGGCGCTGCGGGTGCCGCTGGCGATGCTGCTGCCGCCGAAGCTCGCCGGCGCCGGGGGTCAGGATCACCTGGTCGCCAAGCCGGTCGCAAACGTCGATCTCGCCCCGACGATCCTCGACCTCGCCGGCGCGAAGCCCTGTCGCGGCGACGCCTGCCGGACGCTCGACGGACGCTCGCTGGTCAACCTCGCGCTCGGCTCGGCCGCCGGATGGCCCGCCGATCGCGCGATCGCGGTCGAGTTCGACAAGGATGGCGGCGCCGCCCCGTCGGTGGGCGACACCTGCGCCTACGCGGGGCTTCGCAGCAGCGACCGCCTGTTCGTCGATCACACCGAGCTCCCGGACCCCGACGCCGGCTACGCGTGCGTGCCCTCGCCCGGTGCGCAGGAGCTCTACCACCTCGATTCGGACCCGTTCGAGCTCGACAACCTGGCGTTCACCGACCCCGGCGGCACTGCCTCGGAGCGGATGGAGCTCTCGGAGCGGCTCGAGGACCTGCGCACCTGCGCGGGCATCCCCGGCCGCGACGCGCCGCCGCCGGGCGGGGCGAGCTGCGAGTAGCCCTGCAGCGGGTGGCGAGCTCGCTTGGCCGCTACTTCGCGACGGTTAGCGTGTTCGAGCGCGTGGATGGGGGAACCCGTGAGTAAGGCAGCGGTCTCGTCGCTCCGCCGCCCCCGGGTTGGCAGGTTGGCCCTGATCGCGCTCATCGCCGCCTTGGCCGCGGGCCTCCTCGGCCGCGGCGCCGGCGCCCCGCCGCATGCGGTGGCGAAGAAGAAGAAGCAGCAGCGACCGAACGTCGTCGTCGTGCTCAGCGACGACCAGACCGCAGCCGAGATGGAGGTGATGGACGAGGTCAACTCCGAGATCGGGGACCACGGCGTGACCTTCGCCAACAGCTTCGTCAACTGGTCGGTGTGCTGTCCCTCGCGAGCGACCCTGCTCACCGGGCAGTACGCGCACAACCACGGCGTGCGTGGCAACAGCCAGCCCCAGGGAGGGTTCCAGGCGTTCGACAACAGCGAGACGCTGGCCGTCTGGCTCCGGCGCGCTGGCTACCGGACGATCCATATCGGCAAGTTCCTGAACGGCTACGGCGGCTCGCAGTCCGGCGCAACGTTCATCCCCCCGGGCTGGAGCGAGTGGTATGCGGCCACGGCGGGGACGATCCAATCCGTCTACGACTACGTGATGAACGAGAACGGCAGCCTCATCGACTACGGGGAGGAGCCTGAGGACTTCAAGCAGGACGTGTTCACCGCCCGGGCGGTGGACGTGATCCACCGGCGCGCGCCGCAGAGGAAGCCGTTCTTCATGGAGGTCGCCTACACGGCCGACCACGCCGGCGGGCCGAACCCCAACCCGCAGCCCCCGGAGACCGAGTGCCAGGGGACGGCCAAGCCCGCTCCCCGCCACGCGACCGCGTTCCAGTCCGAGCCGTTGCCGCAGCCCCCCAACTTCAACGAGGCGGACGTCTCCGACAAGCCCGAGGCGATCCAGGAGCTGCCGCCCCTCGACGCCTCCGACATCGCGACCATCACCCGCAACTACCGCTGCCGGCGGGCGGCCCTGCTCTCCGTCGACGAGGGGGTCGGCCAGATCATGGACGCGCTGCGGGCGAGCGGCGAGCTTCGCAACACGCTTGTCATCTACACCTCCGACAACGGCTTCTTCCATGGCGAGCATCGGGTGCGCGGCGGGAAGACCCGGGTGTATGAGCCCTCGATTCGAGTGCCGTATGAGATGCGCGGGCCGGGGATCCCGAAGGGGAAGACCGTCCGCGACCTGATGATCAACGCGGACACGGCGCCGACGATCCTCAAGGCGACCGGAGCGCAGCCCAGGCTGAAGATCGACGGGCACTCGGTCCAGCGCATCGCGCGGCACCCCAGCCGCCAGTACGGGCGTGCGCTCCTTCACGACACCGCCGGCTACAAGGCGGTGCGCACCAAGCGCTACAAGTACGTCGAGCACGGGAGCGGCGAGATCGAGATGTACGACCTCCGCAACGACCCGTACGAGCTTCAGAGCGTGCACGCCGACCCGGCGTACGACAGAGTGCGCGCGCGCCTCGCGAAGCTGCTCGACCGGCTGCGCAACTGCTCCGGCAGGGAATGCTGGCGAAGCCCGGACGTGAAGCTCAAGCTCCGGCCGGACAAGGTCCGCGGCGGGGACTGCCGCCCGCCGAAGCTCACCGTGAGGCTACGAGGCGGCGAGAAGGGCCTGGTGGAGGAGGCGATCTTCCGCGGCGCCGGGAAGAGGGATCGCGACGGCCACAAGCCGTTCAAGTTCAAGCTCTCGCGCTCGCGGCTCGAGGGCACGGGCAGGGTGAAGATCAAGGCGACGATCGAGCTGATCGACGGCCGCCGCGACAACGTGCTGAAGAAGCGGACGAAGATCTGCGGTTAGGCGTAGGCCCCCCGCGCGAGGGCGAGTGGCGTGCTGACGGTGAATATCACCGTCAACGCGTCGCTCGACGGGCGAGGACCTCGCGGATGCGCGAGATCACCGCCTCCGGCTCACTTACGAGTTGACGCCACGTGACGCGGATGACCACCAGTCCTCGGGCCGCCAGCACGGCGTCACGCACCCCGTCGCGCTCGAAGGCGCGACGGTCTGAGTGGTGCGCGAAACTGTCGACCTCGACCACCAAGCCCGCCTCAGGCGAGAGGAAGTCGAGCTCGAACCCATCGGCCTGCACGTTGGTCTTCGGGCACGGCAGGCCACCCGAGCGGATCAGGCTGAGCAGCTTGCGTTCCGCCACGGAGCGCGTGAGGGCTGGACCCGTGTCGAGGACGGCTCGCAGCCGGGCAACGCCACGGCGCCGTGGATGCCGGGCAAGTACGGAGAAAAGCTGGGGATGGCGCACAAGCTTCCGAGACTCGGCATCCGCAACGGCCGCTTCGAGCTGCTCCTCACCCAGCCTCACCGCGATGTCGAGCAGCGTCAGCGCTGGCGCGGTTACCGGGATTCCATCGAGCCTGCGGATGTCGGCACGATCGAACGAGTCCGTTCGGTGGAGTGCGATGCCCGACCTCCCGCCCAGGTTCCGGGCAGGGACCGTGACGTGGGCGACGGCCGGGGCGGGTGAGTGGAGGAGGCCCCACAGGTGAGCGGATCTCGACGTAGACGCCCCGACGTCGGCGGCGAGGCCGGGCCGGAGCTGGCCCTAGCGGCCGCGCCAGACCGGGGCGCGCTTCTCGGCGAAGGCACGCACGCCCTCGCGGAAGTCCTCGGAGGCAAAGCAGGAGCGCCGCAGCTCGACCAGCTCGCGCTCCTGCTCGGGGGTAAGCCGCGGGAACCGCGCCAGCGTCTCAATGGCGCGCTTGTTGCCCTTCGTCGCCAGGGGCGCGTTGGCGGCGATCTCGCTCGCCAGCGCGAGGGATTCCCGCTCCACCGTCTCGTGGGGGACGACGTAGTTGACGAGGCCGATCCGCTCCGCGTCCGGCGCGGCGACGTTCCGGCCGGTGAGGAAGAGCTCGCGCGTCCGCGCCACGCCGATCACGTCGATGAATCGCTCGAGACCGGTGTGCCCGTAGATCAGCCCCAGCTTCGCCGGCGGCATGCCCAGCTTCGCCCCTGCGGCGCAGACGCGCAGGTCGCAGCGCACCGCCAGCTCGAGGCCACCGCCGAGGGCGTGGCCGTTGAGCGCGGCGACGATGGGATAGGGGTGGGCGCTGACGGCCTCCATCGCCGCATGGAAGGGGTGGGCGACCAGCGCCTCGGCGTCCTCGGCGAATGACTCCTCCGGGATGGCGCCGATGTCGTAACCGGCCGAGAACGCGCCACCTGAGCCCGTGATCACCACGCAGCGGATCTCGATCCCGCGATCGAGCCGCGGCAGCGTCTCGGCGAGCGCGTCGAGGACCTCGTGGTCGAGCGGGTTGCGCTTCTCGGCGTTGTTGAGCGTGAGCCGGGCCACCGCCTCGGCCGGCTCGTCCAGGACGAGCTTGCCGCCCGCGAGCTGCTCGCTCACTCCAACACGACGAGAACGTCGCCCTCCTGCACCGACTGGCCCTCCTCGCAGCGGATCTCCTTGACCGTGCCCGGGTCCTCGGCCTCGACCGGCATCTCCATCTTCATCGACTCGAGGATCAGCACGGTGTCGCCGTCGTCGACCTCGTCGCCGACCGCCACCTCGATCTTCCACACGGTGCCGGTGATGTGCGCTGCGATCTCCGCCGGCATGTGGCGCGGCAGAATACCCGGCCGTGCCGACCGCACCCACCGCCCGCGGACGCGCTCCCGTGGTGATCCTCGCGGCGCGAAACGAGGCCGAGCGGGTCGGCACGACCCTGGAGGCGGTCGGCGAAGTGTTCCCAGGCGCCGAGCTCGTCGTCGCGGACGATGCGTCGACCGACGGCACCGCCGACGCCGCTCGCGCCCGGGGCGCGCGCGTGGTCAGCGGCGAGCACTCGCGGGGCAAGGGCAACAACGTGAGCGGGGCAGTGGACGCGGTTCTCGATCGGGCGGACGAGCGCGACCCCCCGACGTTCCTGCTCTGCGACGCCGACCTGGGCGAGTCCGCGGGGCAGCTGCGGGCGCTGGTCGAGTCGGTCGAAGCGGGGGAGTGCGACCTCGCGATCGCGGCCTTCCGCAACCGAGTCGGCGGGGGATTCGGGGTCGCCCTCGCCTTCGGGCGCTGGGCAATCCGGCGCCGCTGCGGCTACGAGGCCGGGGCGCCGATCTCGGGCCAGCGAGCGATGACCGCGGCGGTCCTTCGCGCCGTCCACCCGTTCGCGCCCGGGTTCGGGATGGAGGTTGGGATCACTATCGACGCGGTGCGCGCGGGCGCGCGGGTGCGCGAGCTGGAGCTCGACCTCGAGCACAGGGCGACCGGGCGCACGGTCGGAGGCTTCGCCCACCGAGCGCGGCAGCTGCGCGACTTCGTCCGCGTGTATCTCTCGCGCGGTCGGGGCAAATAGCCTTGCCGCGCATGGCTGGGCGAGCCCAACCCCGGCGCACCCGGATGGCGCACCTGACCGTCGCATATCTGCGTCCTCGCTCCCTCGCGTGGCCATGCCACGCTTCGCTCCCTGCGTCCTTGATCTGCTCGGCCAGGTTCACCACCGGGCAGACGTGGATTGGGCTCGACCAGCCGTGATCCTGGCCATCGACCAGGGAACCACCGGCACGACCTGCCTCGTCTTCGATCGCGAGGGGTGGATCCGGGGGCGCGCCTACAGCGAGTTCGAGCAGCACTTCCCGCGGCCGGGCTGGGTGGAGCACGACGCGAACGAGATCTGGGCCGTCTCGCGACGGGTCGCTTCGCACGCACTTGCCGACGCCCGCGCCGACGCGGCGAGCGTCGACGCGATCGGGATCACGAATCAGCGCGAGACCGTGGTGGCGTGGGACCCGTCCACCGGCGAGCCGGTGCACAACGCGCTCGTCTGGCAGGACCGGCGCACGGCGGGACGCTGCGACGAGCTCCGCGAGGCGGGCCACGAGGCCCTGGTGCGTGAGCGCACGGGCCTCGTCATCGATCCCTACTTCTCGGCGACCAAGATCGAGTGGTTGCTCCGGAACGTAGACGCGGCCCGCGATGCCGTCTTCGGGACGATCGACTCCTGGCTCGTGTTCAAGCTCACGGGCCGCCACGCCACCGACCTCTCGAACGCCTCCCGGACGATGCTGTTCGACATCCGCGAGCTGCGCTGGGACCCGGACCTGTGCGAGCTGCTCGGGATCGATCCGGGCGCGCTGCCTGAGCCGCTTCCCTCCGCGCACCCGTACGGCACCACGGAGGAGTTCGGCGGGGAGATCCCGGTGGCGGGGATCGCGGGCGACCAGCAGGCGGCTCTGTTCGGGCAGGCGTGCCGGGAACCGGGGATGGCGAAGAACACCTACGGCACCGGCAGCTTCGTGCTCCTCAACACGGGGACCGACGCCCCTGAGCCCGGCGAGGGCCTGCTGACCACGATCGCCTGGGGGCTCGACGGCGAGGTGGACTACGCGCTCGAGGCGGCCGTGTTCGTCACCGGCGCGGCGGTGCAGTGGCTTCGCGACGGGCTCGGCTTGATCGGGGAGGCCGCCGAGACCGAGGCGCTCGCCGCGTCGCTCGA
>JBKPFS010000151.1:0-5316 GCA_046728935.1 Actinomycetota bacterium
TCGATCGGCGACGCCCCGCTGCCCCTCAAGGACGCCAAGCCGCTTCCCTCGTCCGACTGAGCGGCGCTCGCCTGTGGCGGCGTCTATGCACTGGGGCCTCATCGACGAGATCATCCCGTCGTAACTCTTACGGACAGCGACGGTCTCAGCTCACAGCCGTAACCAGCCGGTGTCCGGCGTTCCGGTGTTCGATCAGTCCTCAGAACGTCCGGAACTGATCGGGAACGGCGGAACTAACCGGAGCCAAAACCGCAGGTCACGCGGCATGTACCGGCGTAGCCGCAGGTGAGCGCGTCGGAAGAACGAAATCCGGCGTACTAGCGGTTGGTAGCCGATCCGTTCGATCAAAGTACGCCCCGGTTACGTCGACGGCGGCCCGGCCGTGCGTGAGGTACCGAGGATGTCGGTGAGGGTCTCGGCAGCTTGGCGGTCGCCGCCCAGCGCTGCGTGCGCATAGATATAGATACTGAGTGTGTCGACGCGCGTGGGTGGCTGAGGCGCTGAGACGGTGGCGATGGGGACGCCGGCGGCGAGCATCTGCGTCGCCATGAAGTGCCGCAGGTCGTGGAGCCGGAAGTGCGGCAGCCCGGCGCCGCGGCGGGCGTGGATGAACTGCTTGGTGACCCAGTTCGGCTGCCACGGCCGTGCCCCGTCGGCGTCGTTGCTGAAGACGAACGACTCGCCGGTCAACTCCACGGAAGCGCCGCGGGCGCGGCCCTGCACGTCGTCTCGGTGGACACGAAGAACGCCGACGGTGTCGCGGTCGAGCTCGACACGGTAGTTGCGGTGCGTCTTGGTGGGCCGCAGGACGGGCCGTCGGGTCCGTCGACCACCGACGGGGTGAACGCGATCGCGACACCCGGGAACAGATCGCCACCGCATTCCTCGCGCTTTTAACGGCTTCGCCATCGAACGACTCGCCGACCCCGAGGCCGCCCCGACGAACTCCTCGCAGACGCCGTCGCCGCCCTCCTTCGCGGCTTCTCAAACACACCCGCGTAAGGATCGACGCGGCCCATTCATGTCGTGGTCTCGACTCACCACGACATGCTGTTGTGCGCCTCGATCTGCTCGATCAAGCTCTTCGGGTCGCGGTGACGAGCCAGGTCGCGCCCTCGAGATGGAGACCCTCGGAACCGAACCGGGGTTCGAGGATCTCGAGCACCGCGCGCATCCCGCGCTCGGCAGCTTCCGGATCGGCATCGGCGAGGATGTGGCGGACGACGGGCAGAGCGCGCAGGAACCGCTCGAACTCACCGGGCGTTGAGCCTGGAAGCTTCATGCTCGCACGCCGCTCCTTCACGCGAGTGTCGGCGAAGCCTGCAGATTCGAGGATTGCCTCGATGCGCATGGGCTCGGCGAGTGAGAAGGGCCCCGGTGCTCCCCCTTCGCCGAGATCGGGCAGCGGAACGTGGGCGGCGAGAGCCATCCCCGGCAGCGCGATCCACTCGTTTGCCAGCATCTCCTGCCAGCACACGAACGCGATCCGGCCCTCCGCCTTCAATGAGCGGCCGATGTTGGCGAAGGCCGCAACAGGATCAGCGAAGAACATCACCCCGAAGCGGCTGATCGCGACGTCATGGCGAGCAGGCTCAAGCGGATAGACCTGCGCGTCGCCGCGCACGAACCCCACGTTCGTGAGCTCCAGCTCCCGGGCCCGCCGACGCGCGACCGCCAGCATCGGCTCCGAAAGGTCAATCCCCAGCGCGAACCCGTCGCGGGCGCGACGGGCCGCTTCGAACGTCGTGGCCCCGCAGCCGCAACCGACGTCGAGGATCTGTTCGCCGACTGCGATCGCCGCCGCCCCCAACAGCCCATCGTTGAAAGGCCCCGACATGGCGTCATACGCGTCCGCATAGGCGACCCAGTGCTGTCCCTCCTCGCCTCCCCATGCCTCGGCCTGGTCCGCGTTCACGATCCCGCCATCTGTGTCCACCGGGCTCCTCTTCGCAAGCGACGAGCCGGACCAGAATCTCGAGCAGCATCTGCGCGCCAACGCCTATGCCGTTTGGCGTCGCCACGCTAGCGCTGGGCTGTCCACGACAGACTGCCGCTCAAACGAAGGGCGGTATGGATGGCCGTCCCCGTCGCCCAACGCCAGGGCGCATCCGGCGCCATCCCCGGACCCGCCGGTCGCGCGCACTTCGGTGGCATTCGGACCGACAGGAACTCTCATTGGAGGTCGGTCACCTTCTGGGACTCAGAGACGCGAGCCCATTACGGTCCTGTGCACAACGAACCGACGCGGGGTGCGCAGAAAGACGATCGCCCTCGCGGAGTCAACACGAGAGCCGCACGCTCACGGGGTGGAATAGCGGCATCAGTAGCAACGGGCTTCCGGCGCGGTGAGGCCCCGGTCTCCCGGGGCCTCTGATCTGGTCTTGTGGGAGCGGACGACGGGACTCGAACCCGCGACCCTCACCTTGGCAAGGTGATGCAGACGCTTTCGCTGAGCAGCACATCCGTGTATTTCACCAGGTCAGCGGCAAGATTCAAGCGACCGTGACTGACCGTGATTACCCCACTTTGGCCGTCTCTTGTGGTGGAGATGTGGTGGAGACACCCGCCGGATCCTGAACGCAAGCCGCGCCGCAATACAGCCTCTAGGTCCTCGCGGCTCACGCTCATCTCAGTTCCATGCTGTTGCCACGCGCACGTCGGCGCGACCGGCCGACGTCACGTGTCGTTAGTTATCGCTACTCATCGTGTTTGATACCGGCAATCTCCCACGTCTGCAACAACGTGGATCCAGCTCGTCGGCAGTTACCCACGTCGGTTCAGATGACGTCCTTGACGTTGCCCATGAGGGACCGGAGGAACTTCCCCCAGTCATCACGCAGTTCCATGAACCTCGCTGGGTCGCGGTCCATCGACTCCGCCTTCGCGTACGCGATGACAAGCAGGATGAGCGCCTCCATCGTGCGCCGAGCGGTCCGTGTTGCCTCATCCCCGCTGACACTTCCCGCGGGCGCCTCGGCGGTCACCTTGATGGGCTGCCAAAGCTCCTCGTAAAAGGGATGCCGCGAGTTCAACCGGATGATGATCTGGTTGCTCAGATGCTGGACGTCGATGAAGCTCATCCCCGGAAAGTCGACAGTCTCGACGACGAAGGGAAGGTCGGCGATCCTCTTGAGGTACTCCGTCTTCTCATCGGGCTTCTGATGCCCCGTGTCCTCTGCCAACTTCTCGAGGATCTGCTTTTCCCTCTCAGGCCCCGGTCCTTCCGCCTTGCTCTTTGTAAGCGTCCGATCGGCCTTCTTGACAGCGTCGAGGATGTCAGCGTGCTCGCCACCGGGCTCCTCATGCTTCATCCGGCTGGCTTCGCCCCACAGCTTCTGGATCTCATCCCTCGCCTGCGGGACCCAACGCTGAAGCTGGCCACGGATGAGCGCTCAAGATTCATGCGCGCAGAACGGGCGCACCACTCATGACGACCTATTCGATGAGATCAGCAGCCTCGGCTTCGCTTCGCCCCGCACGCATCTCCTCGGGAGAGCTCGACAGCGCACCGCCGGAGGCCTTCATCCTCGAGCAGTCTCTGGATACTCGAGGCCACCGCGGCAGGATCTGGTTCTCCGTCCTGCAGAATGGAGAACAGCGCGCCGTCCGGAACAATCGTTGCCAAAATTGCAACCGGCGCCTGACTGTGCGACCAACGCAGCGTTGACTGACTGATCGGCGGCAATCGGACTGCATCCGACCGGCAATTCGTGTGCGATGGAGCCGAACACCGTTCCGAATCCGCCGTGGCATACCACGGCCGACAGGTGCGGATACAGACTTGTTTGCGCATTCAGCACACTTCGAGAGATGTGCGCCGCAATTGTTCGGGCACTCCGTCAGGAACTGCTGCTCCTTCCGGGGAGAGCGGAGCCGTCTACAGACCCTCGGCGACGAGCGACGCGCACTGGTCGGGATCGTCGTACCAGGGGAAGTGGCCGCCGGGCATGGTCACGAAGCGCGCGCTGGGGATCTTATCGACGCTCGGTTTGCCGGCGGCGGGCGCGAGGAACCGATCGTCGTCGGGCCACACGAACAGCAGCGGCACGGTGAAGCTGCGAAGTTCCGCGTCGGTGAGGATGTGCTCGGGGCGAGGTGTGCGGCCATGGAGGAGTCGCCGCAGCAGCGCTCGGAATGACGCCGCCTGGCCCGGCAACCGCAGCAGGAGCACGTGCATGTCGACGAGGTCGTCGGAGACCAACCGCTCCGCATGTGCGCCAGCGGCCTCCCGCAGGCCCAAGCGGGACATCGACCGAGGCTGAGGCACCCGCGCGACCCAGGTCGCGATCCGGCCGAGAACCGGCGCGGTGAGCGCTCCCATGATGAGGTCGCCACGCGACCCCGCGATGGCGACCGCGGGCTGTCCGACGATCACCGCTCGAGTGACCCGCGACGGCCGGTCGAGCGCGAACCACAAGGAGAACAGTCCACCGAGCGAGTTCCCCACGAGCGTGACCTGGTCGATGCCGAGACCGTCAAGCGTGCCCGCGATGACGTTGACCGCCTGTTCGCGGAGCGGAGCGCCCTGCCACAGGTAGGGCGGCGACAAGCCGTGTCCGGGGAGATCGATGAGCAGGTGGCGGCGCCCCGGCAGGCGGCCGGCCAGCGGTGCCATCCCGATGCCGGGCGCCGAGGCGCCGTTGATGAACAACACCGGGTCGCCGACACCCGACTCGAGGACACGGGCCCGCACGGCCGGCGCCGCGATGTCGACCCAACGCTCCTGTATGTCGAGCCCGTTCGCGGCGGCGACCCGCTGCTCGGTCGCTCGCACCCTCGCCTCGATGCCCATTCGGGGCGCAGCCTAGACACGGCACAGTCGTCCGAGCCTGGCCGTCGGTCGTCGAGCGGCCGAGATCGAGTGAATCGCAGGAAGCGGCAGTCAGACTCTCAGTGCGTGTTCGCTGGCGTCGCGCGCCAAGGTGGCCGCTTCTTCGTCGGTGAGGTTGGTGCCGCGACGGTCGAGCTCCGCGACGCGCTCCGCTCCGAGTGCGTCGGTGGCCGCGCCGAGCAAGTCACGACGCGCCGCCTCAACCCGGCCCGCCCATTGTCCCGAGTAGATCGCGGTGGCGAATGCCGCGAGCATCACCGCCGACTCGTGGTCGCCGAGATCGGAGAGCGAGGTCGCCGTAGCGAAGAGGGCGCCTCCGATGCCGAGTCGCGTTCCCACTCGCCGCGCTTCGTCACATGCCGTGGCCGCCATTCGAAGCGCCACGTCGTGCTCACCCTGGCCGCCGTGGATCGACGCTGCCATGGTGAGTGCGTGAGCGGCGGCGTGCGCGTTGCCGACGAGGGTTGCGTACTCGGCGGCTTCAG
>JBKPFS010000152.1:0-7572 GCA_046728935.1 Actinomycetota bacterium
GTTCGCGGCCTTCGCGCCCATGTTCACCTCCCGCCGTGCGCTGGCGCTCGGAGCCGTCGCGTTCGGGCTCGCCCTGTACGTCGTCAACTTCCAGATCCTCGGCAGGGTGGCGTTCGAGTGGTTCCAGGAAGGCCCCAACCAGACCTTTGAGGTGATCGCCCACGCGGGGTACGGGCTCGTGCTCGCCCCGTTCCTGCTCTCCTACGCAGTCGCGATGGAGCTCGAGCCGGCACGCGTCCGCGCGGCGCGTCCGGCCCGTAGCGTCGAGGCCTGACCGGAGCACTCAGCCGCGCGGGCGCCGCCGTGCCGCACATCGGTCGCGGCGGCGCCCGCCCCAACGTCGGCTAGGCGTGGGCCACGACCTCGCGAACCTCGACACTGTTGAGAGTGACCGCGTCGGTGGGAGGGCCCTTCGATTCGATCATCCGCGCCAGGGCCTGGGCGGCCTCCTCGGACTCGAAGAGGATCACGGACATCCCGGTGTTGTCCTGGGAGCGCAGCAACGTGACGGCTCGGCCTCTATGCGGCGCTGGCCCCGGCGTCCGCCTGGGCGGCGAGGTCCTTGTTCTCGGGCACGAACTTGCTGGCGATGAACGTCGCGCCCTGCG
Source organism: Actinomycetota bacterium (assembly GCA_046728935.1). Lineage (GTDB taxonomy): Bacteria > Actinomycetota > Thermoleophilia > Solirubrobacterales > 70-9 > DATAFO01. Next base: position 609 of record JBKPFS010000152.1, read on the forward strand.
GATCGCTGAGGACCGTCGTCCGAACCCATGGAGCGTCGAAGGGCGGGACCACCACCTTGCCGCCGAGCTCTGAGGCCTTCTCGGCCACGGCGTCGGCGTCGTCGACCGCGAAGGTCACGCTCCAATGCGCCGGCGTGTCCGGCTGGTCGTCGGGGATGGGATTGATGCTGGCGACGACGTCCACGAACTCCTCCGGGGCGCCCGCCTCCCGCGTCAGCTTGCGGAGGTCGGGGTTGTCGCGCTCGAGATGGTCGCCGTAGCCCGGCAGCGTCCACATCTCGGCGCCGTCCAGGGCCAGCGTGGTCCAGCCGAAGACCGAGCCGTAGAACGACTTCGCGCCCTCCACGTCGCGGGTGTTGAGGCCGTTGAAGTTCAGCGAGCCGTGCTCGTTGACGACTTGCGCGCCCTTCTGCTCCTTCGCCTGCCAGACGCAGAACGCGGCTCCCTCGGGATCGGTGAAGACGGCCATGCGGCCGGCGTCCATGACGTCGAACGGCTCCATCACCGCCGCCCCGCCGGCATCGCTGATCTTCGACGCCGTGTCGTCGGCGCTCTCGACCCAGACGTACGTGTTCCACATCGCCATCGGGGGCGCGGCGTCGGGGATCGACCCAACCGCGGCGACGTCGCCGCCGCGCAGCCGGGCGATGAAGTACTTGCCCTCCGCTTCCGGCGGCATCACGTCCTCGAACTCCCAGCCGAAGAGCCCGCTGTAGAACTCGAGCGCGGCCTCCGGGTCGGGCTGGCTGGTATCCACCCAGCAGGGGACGCCGGGGATGTATCCGTCGCGTTCGGGCATTGGTGCGCTCCTTCCAGTCGTTGAACGGGTCGGCGCAGCCTATTGGGTGTTTAGGTCAGGATCTGTCCTCGATACGGAGGACCATGAAATCGCTGTGAACGAGACCTCGAGCCGGCTCCTGGAGCTCCTGTCGCTCTTTCAGGCCCGCCGCGACTGGCAAGGCGGCGAGCTCGCCGACCGCCTCGAGGTCTCACGGCGGACGATCCGGCGCGACGTCGGGCGGTTGCGAGACCTGGGCTACCCGGTGGAATCGCTCACCGGCCCCGCGGGCGGCTACCGGCTTCGCGCCGGGACCGCGATGCCCCCTCTGCTCCTCGACGACGACGAGGCGATCGCGATCGCCGTCGGCCTGGGGACCGCAGCCCGCGCGTCGGTGACCGGGATCGAGGAGACCGCTGTCAGGGCGCTCGTCAAGCTCGAGCAGGTCCTGCCGGCGCAACTGCGCCGGCGGGTCCGCGCCCTCGGATCGGCGACGATCGCGCCTCCCGCCGCCGGCCCGACCGTCGACCCGCAGCACCTGACCGCCATCGCGGCGGCCTGCCGAGACTCCGAGTGCCTTCGCTTCGGCTACCGTAGCCGCGACGGCGCCGAGAGCCGTCGCGAGGTCGAGCCGCATTCGCTGGTCAACCTCGGCCGGCGCTGGTACCTGCTCGCTTGGGACCGCAGCCGCGACGACTGGCGAACCTTTCGCATCGACCGGCTAACCGGCCCGGCCCCCAGCGGGGTGCGCTTCGGGCCCCGCAAGCTCCCGGCCAAGGATGCGGTGACGTACGTCGAGCGGAGCATCTCCCGGGCGCCGAGCCGCTTCGAGGCCGACGTCACCCTCCATGCGGCCGCCGAGGAGATCGCGGCTCGCGTGCCCCATTACTGGGGCACGCTGGAGCCGATCGACGAGCGCACCTGCCGATACCGGACGGGCGACGACGACCTGGGGTGGCTGGCGATCCGCATCGCCATGCTCGACGTCGACTTCGAGGTCCACGAGCCGCCCGAGCTGGGCGAGCGGTTGGCGGCCATGGCGGAGAGGCTCAGGCGCGCAAGCGCGACCAGTGCGCGGGATGGGGCGCGATGAGTTCCTCGAGGCGGCCAAGGTCTGAATAGTGTCCGGGCAACGGGACCAGAGCAGGAGACGAGATGAACGACGTTGGACGACCCGCGGTCCTGGCCGACGGGCTTGTGAAGCACTACGACGGCCGCGATGGGACCGTCGAGGCAGTGCGCGGCGTGGACCTGGGGGTTCGCACTGGCGAGATCTTCGGGTTCCTCGGCCCCAACGGGGCGGGGATCGACCACGGTGCGGATGCTCACCACGCTGTTGACGATCACCTCGGGTCGCGCCGAGGTGGCCGGGATTGATGTCACGGCGAACCCGGACGAGGCTTGGCGGAAGATCGGGGTGGCGCTCCAGGAGGCCGGGCTCGATCCTCGTCAGACAGGCCGCGAGCGTCTGACCCTGCACGGTCGGCTGTTCGGCCTGAGCGCCGGCGCGAAGGAGCGGACCGAGGAGCTGCTCGCGTTGGTTGAGCTCGAGGATGCCGCCGACCGCGTGATCAAGAGCTACTCCGGCGGGATGAACCGACGGCTCGATCTGGCGGCCGCGCTCGTGCACGAGCCCGAGGTGCTGTTCCTCGACGAGCCGACGACGGGCCTTGACCCGGCGAGCCGGCTGACCATCTGGGAGGAGCTTCGCCGCATCAACCGTCGGGCACCACTGTGTTCCTCACGACCCAGTACCTCGAGGAGGCCGACCAGCTGTGCGATCGCCTCGCGATCATCGACGAGGGCCAGATCGTGCGCGAGGGCACACCGCGCCAGCTCAAGGCCGACCTGCGGGAGCGCCGCGGTGGCGGCGAGGAGCCGTCCCTCGACGACGTGTTCCTGGACGCGACGGGGCGCAGGCGCGAACGGGCCGCCGGCGAGGTCCAGGAGGTGGCCGCGTGAGCTCGGTGATCGCACTGGGAGAGCGCGCGCTGCGGGAGGCGATCCGCCAGCCCGACGCGCTCTTCATGACGATGTTCATCCCGCTGTTCTTCCTGGTCGTCAACACCGCTCAGGCGGCCGAGATCTTCCCCTCGGATACGACCGGATTCCTCGAGGGCCAGGGGTACGGCGCGTTTCAGCTGCCGATCACGCTGCTGCTTGCGGCCTCGTTCGGCATGGCCGCGATGTTCCTCGTCGAGGAGATCGAGGGCGGCTACTTCGACAAGCTTCGCGCGGTCCCCATTCCTCGCTCGTCGATCGTCCTCGGTCGGCTCGTGGCCGAGGGCGCGAAGGGCATCGTCCTCTCCTCGGTCATCGTGCTGCTGGCGCTCCCGTTCGGCGTGGAGATCGCGAGCGACGTGCCCGGCTTCGTTCTCCTGGTCGCCCTGAGCGCGCTATGGGGCGTCGTGTACGCCGGGTTCATGCAGCTCATCGCGCTGAAGACGCGCAGCGCGGCCGCAACCAACTCGGGCGGGCTGATCTTCTTCCCGCTCCTGTTCCTGACGCCGAACTTCGTCCCGCGGGACATGCTGACCGAGCCGATGGAGGTTGCGGCAACGGCGAACCCCGTCACCTACCTGATGGAGGCGCTGCGATCGTTGATCCTCGACGACCTCGACTGGTCGAAGATCTGGCCGGGCTTCGCCGTCGTCGCGGTGCTCGGCGTGGTCATGCTGATCCTCAACGTCCGCGTGATCCAGAGCTACGACTGAGGGTGAGACTCGAACCGGTCGTCCTCAAGTGCGGCGAGAATGCGAGCTGGGATGGCTGCGATCACGTCCCTACATCCGGGCCCGCCGCGGTTCGAGGGCGGCCTCACCGAGGTTGGCCCGGGCGTCCACGCGTGGCTGCAGCCGAACGGGCTGCTGGGCGAGAGCAACGCGGGCCTGGTGGTCGGCGACGGCGCGTCGCTGCTGGTGGACAGCCTGTGGGATCCGCGACTGGCGCGCCGGATGCTCGCGGCGATGGCGCCGCTGATCGAGAAGGCGCCGATCGAAACGCTGGTCAACACCCACTCCGATGGCGACCACTGGTGGGGAAACCAGGAGGTCCGAGGGGTGGAGATCATCGCCACCGAGTCGGCGAAGGCGGTGATGGAGGATGAGTCCACCTCCGAGATCAAGCGCTTCCGCGCGCTGGCGAGTGCCCTGCGGCTCGCCGGCTCGACGCCGGTCCCCTATCCGCGGCGTGGCGACGTCGCTTCGGTCGCGGCCTACGTGGGCGAGGCGCTTCGGCCCTTCGCGTTCGACGAGGTGCGACTGGTGCCGCCTACCCGCGCGTTCTCCGGAGAGCTCGAGCTCGATGTCGGCGGGCGCGAGATTCGCCTGATCGAGGTCGGCCCGGCGCACACCGCCGGCGACCTGATCGTCTGGGTCCCGGACGCGCGCATCGCGATCGCGGCGGACATCCTCTTCATCGGCGTCACCCCGATCATGTGGGCGGGGCCTCTCGAGGGCTGGGTCGCGGCGCTCGAGCGCCTCCTCGGCCTCGGCGCCGAGCGCTTCGTCCCCGGTCACGGTCCGGTCTGCGGCCCCGATGAGGTGCGGCGCCTGATCGACTACTGGCGCTGGCTCGACCGGGCGGCCACCCGTCGATTCGATGCTGGGCGCTCCCCCGCGGAGACCGCGCGCGAGCTGGTCCTCGGCGACGAGATCGCGGAGCAAGGATTCGCTGACTGGCTCGCTCCCGAACGAGCGGTCGTGAACGTGGGCACGATCGATGCTCACCGTCGCGGTGACGCCAAGCCACGCGGGCCGCGACAGGTGGTCGCCGCGTTCTTTCGCATGGCGCTGCTGGCGCGGGCCTACGAGGCTCAGGGCGGACCGCAGCAGCGCCGTGAAGGACCGTCCAGCGAAACGGAGGGAACGTGAGTCCATCCAACATCGAGCTGCTCGCCCAGGCCTTCGCCGGCTGGGGCAAGGACAACCCCGCCAACATGAGGGACGTCCTCCACCCCGACTGCGAGCTCGTAGTGCCCGATTCGATCCCCTACGGGGGCACCTTCCGGGGAGTCGATGCGGTCATCGGCTGGTTCACCACCGAGCTGTGGCGGTGGTTCGACGAGTTCACCTCGACGCCCGAGGGCTTCATCGACGGCGGCGATCAGATCGTCGTCCCGGTCCACGTGCAGGCGCGGGCGAAGAACGGCAAGACAATGGACGTGCACAACGTCTGGATCTACGAGTTCAGCGAGGGCAGGCTGAATCGCGGACGGGTCTACGCGGACACCGCGGTGCTGCGCGACAGACGCTCGCCGCCCTCGATGTCCTGTCCGGCGGACGGCTCGTCGCCGGCCTTGGCCCCGGCTCCTCCCACCGCGATTACGACGCCGTCGGAATCACATTCGGGGACAGGTGGAGGCGCTTCGAGGAAGCGGTCACGATCCTGCGCGCACTGCTTGGCCGAGGGCCGGCTCCGAACCGGACGCGGTACTACGCCGTGCCCGATGGCGAATTGCTGCCGTCTCCGGTCCAGGATGGCGGCATTCCCGTCTGGATCGGAAGCTGGGGGTCGGCAGCCGGGCTCCGCCGGGTTGCCCGCCTGGCCGACGGGTGGCTCGCCTCGGCATTGGCTTCGCTCCATCGGTTGGCTACTGCTCGATGCGCGGGGAGACCTGGGCGGCGATGAGCTTGAGCTGCCGCGACTCGTCACCCAGAGGCCAGAGGTAGACGCACTGGCATCCCGCCTCGGTGTAGCGCGAAAGCAGCTCGGCGCAGCGCTCCGCTGAGCCAATGCACAAGCCCGCCTGGGCGCCCCCGGGCTCGCAGCTATTCAGGGTGAGCGACCGGACTCGAACCGGCGAGCACCTGGACCCACAACTCGACGATCCCAGGCGCATAGAACTCGGCTTGGCGACGGTCTACTTGATCCCCACCACCATCGAGTCCGGCCCGACGAGGTGCTCGACGTAAGTCTCGCTGAACCCGGTATCCGTCATCCAACCCTGGCAGTCGGCGCCCGTATAGTCGAAGCCGCCCGGCGTCTCGATCAGCATGTTGAGGCTCATTAGAAGCCCGAAGACATTCTCGCGCCTGTCGTCGTCGATGATCGACTCATAGACGATCAGCGAGCTCGATCGCGCTCAGCAACACCTTCGAGCCCCAAAACGCGGAGCCGAGCTGCATGATCGCGTCGGGCGTCGGCGGCGCTCCGTGCCCCTCCTTGGGCGCGGCTGGTGCTGTGCTCATTCCCCTCCTTCGAGTAGCGCGATGCGGAAACCCTACCCGTGGCGACGGGCAACCGCGAGGGACTCGGGCGCCCCCTGTTGCGCGGGCCGCACTCCGAGCCTGGTGAGCGATCGCCGTGAGAGAACGAGGTCAGCCTGGAGCTGAATCCAGCGCCGACCAGCGAGGAGCGAATCCTTGCTGTTCGCGGGCGCCACGTAATGCTTCCACGCGAGCGCCGGCGCCGATTTCCGGCGCGTGCTCGCGTTGCGCTACGCCCCTCAGGCGGCGAGGCGGCTGGCGAAGCCGCGCAGGCCTTCGGGCCAGCCCTCGGGGGAGCCGACGGCGGCACGCATCTGCTCCCAGCCCTCGCCGTGGCGGTCGAGGTTGCGATGGTCGAGCTCTACGCGTGTGCGATTCGCCTCCTCGGCGACGAAGCGCACCTCGACCTCGCTCGTGCGCGCGAGATCTGTCTCGAGCTGCCATTGCGTGTCGATGTCCCAGCTGAACACCACCCGGCTCGGGGGCTCGTAGGCGAGCACCCGCCCCCAGCGACATTCGCTCCCGTCGACCCCTCGGTCGTACACGTGACCACCCTCGCGAGGCTCGAAGACCATCTCGGCGAGCTCCGCCTCAAGGATGTGGTGATCGGGATTCCACCAGCTGCCGATGTCATCGGTGAACACCGAGAACGCCCGCTCGATCGGTGCATCGACGACGATCGAAGTCCGCACGGACGTCTCCTGTGCCTGTGTAGTCATGAGACCTCCTCGGTTCGTTGCTCGACGACCTCCTTGTAGGCCGCCAGGGCTCTGCTCCAGAACTCGTCGAGATAGGCGCGAAGCGCGCCAATCCCGTCGGGGTTGAGCTGATAGATGCGACGGGTGCCAGCGGGCCGGTCGACAACCAGCCCGGCGTCCTTGAGCACCCTGTGGTGCTGCGCGACGGCGGGCCGGCTGCCCGGCAGCTCCGCGGCGAGCTCGCCGACCGCTCGCGGCCGCTTCGCGAGGCGCTCGAAGAT
>JBKPFS010000153.1:0-35820 GCA_046728935.1 Actinomycetota bacterium
GAGAGCGCCGCGCAAAGCGCCTCCAGCAGGTTCGTCTTCCCGGCCGCGTTCGGGCCCCACGCGAGGTTGATCCCGGGGTCCAGCTCAACCTCGGCGTCGGCGAGGTTGCGGAATCCACGCACGGTGAGGCGCTCTACGACCATCTCAAACGTTGAGCCTGATCGGCATCACGAGGTAGCTGAAATCCTCGTTGCCCACCGGGCGCAGAAGCCCGGGACGCAGCGGCGAGCTGAGATGGATCGTCAGCTCGTCGGCCTCGACGCTGTCAACGCCGTCGATCAGGAACTGCGGGTTGAACGCGATCTCCATCGGCTCGCCCGAGAACGGCGCCGGCATCGCCTCGCTCGCATCGCCGACGTCGGGCGTCTCCGCCGCCACGGTCAGCTCTCCCTCCGCAAAGGCGAGCCTCAGCGGCGCGTTGCGCTGCGCGAGCTGGCCGATCCGCCGGGCGACCTCGAGGAACTCCTCCCGAGGCAGCCGCACCTCGTGCTCGAACGACTCCGGGATCAGTTGCCTGTAGCTGGGGAACTGTCCCTCGATCAGACGCGAGGAAAGCAGCACCGGGCCGGCGCGGAAGACGATCTGGTTGCGTGGCAGCGCGATCTTCACCTCGTCGGCGCCCTCGGCGCTGATCGTGCGCGAGAGCTCGCGCAGGGCGCGAGCGGGCACGTTCGCCTCGAGTGGCTGCGTCACCGGGGACTCGAGCTGGGTGTGCTTGACGCTCAGGCGGTAGGAGTCGGTGGCGACCATCGTCAGCCGGCCCTCCTCCGCCTGCATCAGCACCCCCGTGAGAATCGGCCTGACCTCGTCCCGCGAGGCGGCCCGAGCGACCCGCTCGATCGTCTCCGCGAGCGCCTGGCCCGGAAGGCGGATCGCATCGCCCTCGAACTCGGGCAGGCGAGGGAAGTCGTCGGGCGCGAGCGTGCGGAGATGAAACCGAGCTCCGCCGGCGGTCAACTCGACGTCGCGCTGCTCGGCGCGTTGCTCGAGCTTGACATCCCCGGGCGGCAGGTTTCGAACGACGTCGACAAGGAGGCGACCTGGAAGCAGCAGCGTGCCCTCGGCCTCGACCTTGGCGTCGTCGACGGAGCGAGTTAGCGCCAGCTCCATATCCGTGGCGCGCAGCGTCAGTTCATCGCCCGACGCCTCGGTCAGGATCCCGCCGAGCGAAGGCAGGGTAGTGCGGGTTGAAACGGCTCTGCTGACAACCTGAAGCGTGGTCAGCAGGGAGTCGCGGGATACAGAAAGCTTCATTGAGGACCGCTCATGTTCCTACTTGGATCAGATGTATCTGGGTTGTTGATGGGTGTGGGTGAGTGAGGATGGAGGTTGTGGTGGTGGGACGTTTCGCTTGGGGACAAGGATTGGGGATTTCGTCCTCGCTTGGGGAGTGGTCGCCAGTCTGGCGCTTACGAATTCCCGCTTGGTCGCAGTGTGAGTCGCACCCTGTGGATTGCCGCGGCCGTCTCGGAACCTGGCTCGAGCCGGGTATCGACGGCGCGAATCGCGTGCAGGACCGTAGTGTGGTCGCGGTCGAAGGCGCGAGCGATCTCGCTCAGGGACTTCGTCGTGAACTCCCGTGCCAGGTACATCGCGAGCTGCCGAGCCCGTGCGATCCGTGGGGTGCGCTTCGGCGAGAGCATCTCCTCGCGCGTTATCCCGAGCGCGGAGCAAACCGCCTGTTGAATCGCCTCGAGGCTGGGTGGGTTCACGCCTACCTCAGCGGGTTGCGCTGTAGCCGACGCGGGCTCGAGCGCCCGGGTGACGAGCGGTGGTGAGAGTGGCTCGCTCAGCATCGAGGCAAATGCGAGCACGCGCGTCATCGCGCCCTCGAGCCGGCGGATGTTGCCCGGCGCGCGGGTGGCGATCTCGCGCAGGACGATCGGGTCGGGGAGCTCGGGGGCGGCATTCGCGGCGAGCCGCCAGAGCAGGGCGATGCGGGTGCGCAGGTCGGGGGGATTGAGCTCCACGCAGAGGCCCCATTCGAAGCGGTCGCGCAGGCGCTCGGCGAGTTGGGAGAGCGCCTGCGGGGGACGATCGCTCGAGAGGACGATCTGCTTCCCGGCGGCGTGGAGCGCGTTGAACGTGTGGACGAACTCCTCTTCGGTGGCGGGCTTGCCCTCGAGCACCTGAACGTCGTCGATCAGCAGCGCGTCGAGCTCGCGGTAGCGCGCCTTGAAGCGCCCGGGGCCCTCGGCCCGCAGCCCGGCGACGAACTCCCCGGTGAAGCGCTCCGCGGTCGTGTACTGGAACGTCAGCTGGGGATGGTTGCGCTGCAGGTAGTCGGCGATCGCGCCCAGCAGGTGCGTCTTGCCAAGCCCCGGCGGCCCATGGAGGAAGAGCGGGTTGTAGGCGTCGCCCGGGAGCTCCGCGACCGCGAGCGCGGCGGCGTGCGCGAGCCGATTGCCGGGGCCGATCACGAAGCGGTCGAAGGTGTGCTGCCGGTCGAGCGGCAGCGATAGTGACGTTGCCACCTCCTGGTCGCTCGGCTCCGCGTCGCCGACGAATCCGATCGAGGTCAGCTCCGGCGCCTGACGCCGCAGCGCCTCGAGCAGGGGCCCGAGATAGCGCCTCTCGACCCAGCTGCGAACGGCCGCCGGGGCGCTCAGGTAGAGCGTCGAGCCCTGGGTGGAAACGGCACGCAGCGGGTCGAGCCAGAGCTTGAACGTCGGCGCCGGGAGGGAGTCGCTGAGATCCTCCCGAACGCGGCCCCAGAGCGAGTCGAGCTCTGCTTCGGGGGCGTCGAGCGGCACGGTGATCGATCATAGGTCGGCACCCGTCACGCAACGCGCGGCCTCCGCGCAATTGCCGCGAAAAAGGCGGACGACTTTGTTGCGGGCGGAGACGATCCGATCTGTAGACTCGCCCGGCCCGGAGGCACACCCGCCCCGGCACCTTCCGTCCCGCCGACGATGAAGCGCACCTGGCAGCCGAAGCAGCGCAAGCGGGCCCGCACGCACGGGTTCCGCGCCCGCATGCGCACGCGCGGGGGACGCGAGGTGATCCGGCGGCGACGGCGCAAGGGCCGCAAGCGCCTCGCCCCCTGATGGCGGATTCGGAAGAGCGCCGCAGGCGTGGCCGGCTCTCGCGCAGCGGCGACTTCGATCGCGTGTACCGCGAGGGGCGCTCCCACTCCAACCGCTTCCTCGTCCTCTACGCCTTCTCGCGGCGGGACGACGACGGTGACGAGGTGCGCCTCGGGGTCTCGGTGAGCCGCAAGCTGGGCGGCGCCGTGGAGCGAAGCGCGGTCAAGCGGGCCCTGCGCGAGGCGTTCTGGGGGCTGGCGCAGGAGCTTCCGGCCGCCCATGACTTCGTCCTGGTCGCGCGTCCCGACGTCGCCGGTCTGGTCGAGCGCGAGGGAACCACGGGCGTGCAGACGGCACTGGGAGAGCTGTTCGCCGAAGCCAGGCTCGGCGGGGGGCGTCAAACGTGAAACGCTCGCTCCAGGCCGCGCTCGCGTTCGTCTTCCTGCTGCCGCTGCGCGCCTACAGGCGCCTGATCTCGCCGCTCCTGCCCGCGCGCTGCAAGTTCTACCCCAGCTGCTCCGCCTACGCCGAGCAGGCGGTGCGTGAGCTGGGCGTGGTGCGCGGCATGGTTCTCGCCACCTGGCGGCTCGTCCGCTGCAACCCCTGGAGCCACGGCGGCGTCGACGAGCTCGCCGATCGCACCCTGTTCAAGGACGCCGAGCTGCGCTCCGAGCAGTTGGCCCGAGCGGCGGGCGATCATCACGACGGAGCGCCCGCTTGATCCTCGCCGTCTTCACCATCTTCCAGCCGTTCGTCGACCTCTGCGAGGCGATCATCGACTTCTTCCAGGAGCAGGTGGGCCTGTCTTGGGGGCTCGCGATCGTTGCGCTCACCTTCACCGTCCGCCTGCTCGTCCTCCCGCTTTCGCTGCGCGGGATCCGCTCGATGCGCCACCTCCAGGTCCACATGCCGGAGCTGAAGGGGATCCAGGAGCGCTACAAGGGTGACCGCGAGCGGCTCCAGCGGGAGACGATGAACTTCTACCGGGAGAACGAGATCAACCCGCTCTCCTCGTGCTTCCCGTTCCTGCTCCAGATCCCGTTCTTCATCGGCATGTACGCGCTGCTCCAGGGGTCGAGCTTCAAGGCGGACGTGGAGGACAGCGGCGCCAGCCAGAGCTTCCTCTTCATCAACTCCGTGATCGAGAAGCCGGAGGGCGCGGAGACCGTGATCCTGATAGTGCTCTTCATCGTCACCACGGCGCTGACCTTCCTCTACACGATGGCCACCTCGCAAACGGCCTCCGGGGCGCAGCGGTACCTCTTCATGGCGTTCCCGCTGCTGATCGCCCCGGTGATCGCCGCCCAGCCCGCGGGCCTGGGCCTCTACTGGATCACCACCAACCTCTGGAGCCTCGGGCAGCAGGTCGTGGTCCAGCGCCTGATGCCGGCGCCGCCTCCACCGTCACCCGAGGAGGTGAAGGCGACCAAGGCCCCACCCCCGCCGCCGCGAAAGCGAAAGCGCCGGAGGTAGCCGAGGTGGGCGCAATAGGATCGGCGCCGTGACGGACGCGGACTGGGAGTTCCCGGCCGAACCGGCGGAGCGCGTGCGCGCGGTCCTGGAGGAGATCGTCGACGCCCTGGACCTCGACGCCGACGTCGAGGTGAGCGAGGACGACGACCGGATCGCGGGCCGCGTCGACGGCGAGGACCTCGGGCTCCTGATCGGTCGCCGGGGCCAGACGATAGATGCGGTGCAGCTCGTCTGCTACCGCGCGGCGTTCCGCGGCCGCCAGGAGCGAAAGCGGGTCAGCGTCGACGCGGCCGGTTACCGGGAGCGCCGCCAAGAGCTGGTCGAGCGCCAGGCCGACCGCGCCGCCGAGCGGGCGCTCGATTCGGGACGCGAGATCGAGCTCGAGCCGATGAGCGCTACGGAGCGGAAGATCGTCCACGACCGGCTCAAGGACCGGCCGGGCCTGGAGACGTTCAGCGAGGGCGAGGGCGCCGAGCGCTGCGTGATCGTAGCCCCCCTCGTCGGCGACTGATTCCCGCGTGGCGTGGGCCCTCCCGGCTAGCCGTTGACGGTCGAGCCGAATCTACTCGCGCGGGTGCCTGACGGCGCTAGCGAGCAGCTGGCCGCGGTGGTCGAGCTCCTGGCCACCGAGCGGTCGGCTCCGAGTTCGGTCCGCGATCCGGACGAGGCCTGGCGGGTGCACGTCGCCGATTCGCTCGCCGGGCTCGAGCTCGATGACCTCCGCGCCGCGCACCAGATCGCCGATCTCGGAGCCGGAGCGGGGTTTCCGGGGCTGGTCCTGGCGGCGGCGCTCCCCGACGCCAGGATCGCCCTGATCGAGTCGGTGGGCCGCAAGTGCGAGTTCATCCGCCGCGCGCTCGCCCGCAGCGGGATCGCCAACGCCGAGACGGTCTGCGAACGGGCGGAGACCTGGGCCACGGCCGCTCCCCCCGAGGGGGGTCGGGAGGCCCACGACGCGGTCACCGCGCGCGCCGTGGGCCGGTTGGCGACCACCGCGGAGCTCGCCAGCCCGCTGCTCCGGGATCGTGGTGTGCTGGTGGTGTGGAAGGGCCGGCGAGATCCCGGCGAGGAGGCCGAGCTCGAGCGGGCCGGCGGGCTGGTGGGGATGCGATCGGAGGAGGTCCGCTGGGTCGGCCCCTACGCCGGCTCGCGTCATCGCCACCTGCACCTGATCCGCAAGCTTGGGCCGACGCCGCAGGGGCTCCCCCGGCGGCCGGGAATGGCCAAGAAGCGACCCTTCGGAGCGTGATCACGCGCGCGCAACTGCGGCCGCCTCGCCGATCGCTACCGTGAGCCCGCCGATGGGAGCCGTCTACGCGATCGCCAATCAGAAGGGCGGTGTGGGCAAGACCACCACCGCCGTCAACCTCGCCGCCTGCCTCGCAGCGGAGGGCAGCCAGGTGCTGGTCTGCGACCTCGACCAGCAGGCGAACGCAACGGTCGCGCTCGGCCTCGGCCGCGAGCTCACCCCCTCGTCCTACGACTGCCTGTGCGGCGAGACCTCGGTCGCCGCGGCCGCGCGTCCCGCGGGCCCAGACAACCTCTGGGTGGTGCCCGCCGGCCGCGACCTCGCCGGCGCGTCGGTCGAGCTGGCTCGCCTCGACGGCTTCGAGCGCCGCCTCCGCGATGCCCTCGGGCCGGTGCGAGACCGGTTCGCCCTCACGCTGCTGGACTGCCCGCCGTCGCTCGGGCCCGTGACGGTGAACGCGCTCGTCGCTGCCGACCGCGTACTGGTCCCCGTGCAGGCCGAGTACCTGGCGCTGGAGGGGCTGGTCCAGTTTCTCGACACGCTCGACCGCGTGCGCCGGGACCTCAATCCGACCCTGATTACGACCGGCGTTCTGATCACCATGCACGACGAGCGCACTCGCCTCGCTCAGGACGTCGAGCGCGAGCTGCGCGCACACCTACCCGAACAGGTGTTCGATACCGTGATTCCACGCAGCGTTCGCATCGCCGAGGCCCCTAGCTACGGGCTGCCGGTGCTCGACCACGCGCCGGCCTCGCGCGGCGCCGCGGCGTTCAGGGCGCTGGTACGCGAGCTCGGCGCCCGCGAGCGCGACGATCACGTCGAGGTCCGGCGGGTCGCAGATTCTGAGGCTGAGCTGGAGGCTGAGGCTCATGACTAATCGGGGGATGGGCCGGGGGCTCGCGGCGATCCTCCCCGAGTCCGAGGTCGACCGGCGCGAGCTCCGCGAGATCCCGCTCGCGATGATCCGGCCGAATCCGAGCCAGCCGCGAAAGGGCTTCGACCCCGCCTCGATCACCGCCCTGGCGCGCTCGATTGCCGATGCAGGGCTGGTGCAGCCGCTGATCGTCCGGCCGCTGCCCGACGGACGCTACGAGCTGATCGCCGGCGAGCGCCGCCTGCGGGCCGCCCGCGAGGCGGGCCTCGAGGCGGTGCCGGCGCTGATTCGCGACGAGGACGAGCCCGGCCGGCTCCAGACGGCGCTGATCGAGAACGTCGTTCGTGAGGATCTCAACCCGGTCGAGGAGGCGCGCGCCTGCGCGACGCTGGTCGAGGACCTGGGCCTGACCAAGGAGGAGCTGGCCCGCCGGCTCGGCCGCACGAGGCCGGCCGTCTCGAACCTGATCCGTCTGCTCGACCTGCCCGACGCGGCCCTCGCGCTCCTCGAGTCGGGCGAGCTCAGCGAGGGCCACGGCCGCGCGATCCTCCAGGCCAAGGGCGCGACAAACCGGACGCAGCTCGCCCGGCGTGCCGCTGCCGAGGGCTGGTCGGTTCGCGAGACCGAGCGCCGCGCCAGGGACGACGCTGGCGACGGCCGGGACCGCGTGCTGCCGCATCCGGATCAGAAGGCCGCCCTCGAACGCGCCGAGGAGGCGCTCTCCAAGGCGCTACGCACGGGCGTCACGGTGCGCTCGACGCGTCGCGGAATCCGCGCGGAGCTCCATTTCGAGGACCTCGACGAGCTGCTCCAGTTCGCTCGCGAGACGGGTCGCTAGAGCCGCGCGGTCGATCAGCGGCGGGGCAGGCTCGGCTCAACGGCGATCGGCCGGTGGCGCTCGAGCAGGAAGTAGCTCAGCGCGATTCGGAACGGGCCGATCGCGGCATACGCCCTTCCCAGCAGGAGATCGTCGGAGCCCGGCTCAACGCGCACCAGGTAGTCGCGGAGGAGCCGCGTCGGCTGGTACCACCTGTTGTGACCCCGCCCGTAGTCGAGCAGCAGCGCATCCCCGCGAGCCGATCGAGGCGGGGGCGCGGTGTAACCCGCGCCGAAGAACCCGAAGCGCTTCGGGTTCGCATCATCGGGTTTCGCGACCCAGTCGCGCTCGAGCGCGTTTCCGGCCACGGGTGTGTTGCAGCCAAAGGGCACGCCGTCGGCGGCGAAGAAGGCCTTGATGAACTTGCGGATGCCGAGCAAGGCCATGAACCAGGGCTGGTTGAAGCCCCGGAACTCGTACCCGACGAGGGCGTCAACCGAGGGCGGCTCGCCCACCTGAAATAGCTGGGCGAGCCCGGACTTCGGCCCGCCGGCGAGCTCCAGATAGCGCTCGGAGGCCTGGGTCATCGCCGCCGAATCTACACGCGAGCGAGCCCTCGGCCGGTCGTTATCATCGCCATCGCGGGCGATTAGCTCAGTCGGTCAGAGCGCCTCTCTGATAAGGAGGAGGTCCCTGGTTCGAGTCCAGGATCGCCCACTCAGGGGGCTGCAAAGCTTCGCCTGGCTGTGTCCTCGGCCGATCGTCTCGCTCACGTAGGTTTCAACTACGCTCGCTTCGCCGATCGGCCTGCGTCCTTGCCAGTCTCGCTTTTCGCCCCCTGGCGCCGGTCGGTTTCGGCTCCTGGCGGGTGGTTGTCGATAGCGCCGGGTTTGACGCCCGCGGGACGCCTGGGGCCCGCACCTATAATGGCTCGGCGGTCAACGATTGGCCCGGGAGCGCTTTCTCGATGCAGCAGATGCAGATCTACGGTGTCAGCTTCGACATGGTCGGCAAGCAGCCGATCGTGTTGCTGAAGACCGTCGACGGCAACCGCTTCCTGCCGATCTGGATCGGCCACCCGGAGGCCGCCGCGATCCTGATGAAGCTCCAGGGCGCGTCGACCCCGCGGCCGATGACCCACGATCTGCTCACCGACGTGCTCGAGCAGATGGATGCCAAGTGCGAGCGGGTCTCGGTCACCGAGCTTCGCGACAACACCTTCTATGCCTCGATCACGATCTCGGTCAACGGCTCCGAGCTCGAGATCGACTCCCGGCCCTCCGACGCGATCGCGCTCGCCGTGCGCTGCTCGGCGCCGATCTTCGCCGCCGACGACGTGATCGAGGAGTCCTCGATCGAGTTCGAGCACGAGGTCGAGGACCAGGAGGAGGTCGTCGAGAAGTTCAAGGACTTTCTCGACCAGGTCACGCCCGAGGACTTCGCCCAGGGCGAGGACTCCTAGCTCGGCACGCCCGGGGCTCCGGGTTCGGCACGGGGTCCGTGAGGGAGATTCCCGATAGACGCCGGGCGTCGCCGGCGCAAGCATCGAGTCGTCCACTCCCGACGACTGGAGGCCCGCAATGAACGACGAAGACCGCACCGAGGCGATGACCCCCGAGGAGCCCGCCCCGGAGCCGCCGCGCGAGCCCAAGCGGCTGCTGCGCTCCCGCGACGATCGCATGCTCGCCGGGGTCGCGGGCGGGCTCGGCCGGTACTTCGATGTCGACCCGGTCATCTTCCGGATCGCCTTCGGCGTCTCGGTGTTCTTCGGCGGACTCGGCTTGCTCGCCTACCTGGCGCTGGTGCTGTTCGTGCCTTCCGAGCCGGCGCTCGGGGAGGATCCATCGCGGGCACCGATCCAACGCTCGCGCGGGCTGGCTATCGCGGGCGGCATCGTCCTGACGCGGGTCGCGCTCTCGACCCGCGGGTCGGTGTGCTGCGGGGGTGGCGATTGGGGCTGGGGCGGCGTTTGGGGCTGGGGCCTCGCCTGGCTGGTCGTCCTCGCCCTGGCCGGGGCGGCGCTCTACAGCTCGCTTCGCGACCGCGAGGGACCGGTCACCGGACGCAGCGTCGTGGCGGCGATCCTCACCGTCGGCGCTGCGATCGTGAGCTTTGTGGGCCTCGCCCTTGTGGCGTTGTTCGCCACTGCGACGGGGCACGGCGTCGTGGTCGCCGTCGCCGTGATCGCGATCGGCGCCCTGCTCGTGGTCGTCGCCTTCCGGGGCGGATCGCGCTGGCTGGTGGTTCCAGCGGTGGCCCTCGCCACCGGTGTGGGCGTGGCCGCGGCGAGCGATCTCGAGTTCCACGGCGGGATCGGCAAGCGCGATTTCGCCCCGACCAGCCCCACGTCCCTCCCCGCCGATGGCTACGAGCTCGGGATCGGCCGGCTGGCCGTCGACTTGCGCGACCTCGACTGGAGGCGCGATCGGATCGTCGACCTCAAGGTCGACCTCGGGGTTGGCCAGGCGGTGATCGCCGTGCCCGAGGATGTCTGCGTGGACGCTGACACCCACGCCGGGATGGGCAGGTTGGTCGTCACCGATCACGAGACCGATGGTGTCGACGTCGACAACCAGCAGGGTGTGGGATCGACGGCGACGCCGCGCCTGGAGCTCGACGGGGAGGTCGATGTGGGCGAGATGTTGGTGATCAACGACGACGAGGTCGATCTCGACGAGGAGGGCTTCAGGCACCTCGACGAGGACGCGGGCTCGGAGACCGCCGAGGCGCAGGCCTGCGCCGCTTGATGACCGTTCGCCCCGACAGGTTCTCGCTCGGCGCCGGGATGGCCGTGGTCTTCCTCGGCGTGGTGCTGTTACTCGACCAGACCGACGCGATCGACATCAGTCCCGGCTGGTTGGGAGCGGCGTTCGCCGCCGCGGCCGGGGTGATCCTGATCGCCAGCGGGATCGCGGAGTCGGACCGCTGACGTCACCATCGGTGTCGTGAGCACGGAGGTCGAGCCACGCCCGCGGCTTCACCGCGATCCCGCTGGAGGGATCCTCGGCGGCGTGCTAGCGGGCCTCGGGCGTCGCACCGGCATCGATCCGGTCGTGCTCCGGGTGGCGTTCGCGGTCGCGACCGTCGCCTCGGGTGGCCTGGCCCTGATCGCCTACGCTGCCGCTTGGGCCGTGCTCCCGGCGGAGGGGGCGCCGCGGCGGTCGCGCCGCAGGCAGGGGCTCCGGCTCGCTGCCGGCTGGAGGGTGGCGGTCGGTGCCGGCTTGGTCACGCTCGCGGCCCTGCTTGCCTTCCGGGAGCTCGGGATCTGGTGGAGCGACGCGCTGGTGTGGCCACTTGTTCTCGCCGCCTCGGGCGCGACCCTCCTGTGGCGCCAGTCGCGCGCCGGGGCCGCCCGCGACGAGCCGATCGCCGCGGTTGGGCGCGAGCGCGCGCCCACGCAACCCGAGGAGCGACGCTCTCGCCTCGCAGACCTCTACCGGGGCGGCTTTGGCGCTGCGCTCGTCGTCGGGGCGGCGCTCTTGTTTTTGTCCACAAACGACGCTCTCGGGGCGCCCCGCGACGTCGTCCTGGCGGCGCTGGCGGCGCTCCTCGCCCTGGCCCTGATCTTGGCGCCGTTCCTGTGGAGGCTCGGCCGCAACCTCGCTACCGAGCGTGCGGAACGCATCCGTTCGCAGGAGCGGGCCGAGCTCGCGGCCCACCTGCACGACTCGGTGCTGCAGACGCTGACCTTGGTGCAGAAGCGCGCCGACGACCCACGGCAGGTGACCCAACTCGCTCGCCGCCAGGAGCGCGAGCTCCGCTCGTGGCTGTTCGACGGGAGGGCGTCGCGCTCGGCGACGAGCCTGGCGGGCGCGCTCGAGACGGCCGCGGCCGAGATCGAGGACGCCCACGGCGTGCCGATCGAGGTGGTCGCTGTGGGCGACGCCGTCCTCGACGAGACGGGCCAGGCCGTGGTTGGCGCCGCGCGCGAGGCGCTCACCAACGCGGCAAAGTTCGCCGCCGACTCCGGCCCCATCGCCGTCTACGCCGAGATGAGCGAGAACCGGATCCAGGTCTTCGTCCGGGACCGCGGCGAAGGCTTCGACCCGGACGCGATTCCCGCCGACCGCCGGGGTGTCCGCGAGTCGATTGTCGGGCGCATGGCGCGGCACCGTGGATCTGCCGTGGTGCGCTCCTCGCCTGGCGGGGGCACTGAGGTCGAGCTGGCGGTGGAGGCGAGCAGGCGATGAGAGCGCCCGGGCCGAGCGTGGTCATCGTCGACGATCACGAGATCTTTCGTAGCGGCGTGCGCGCCGAGCTGGAGGGGCTGGTCGAGATCCTCGGGGACGCCGGTGGCGTGGAGGAGGCGGTCCGGCTGATCGAAGCGCAACGGCCCGACGTCGTGCTGCTGGACGTCCACATGCCCGGAGGGGGTGGTGCCGAGGTGATTCGCCAGGTGGGCCGCACGATGCCCGCCCAGCGGTTTCTGGCGCTCTCGGTCTCCGACGATCCCGAGGACGTGATCGCGATCGTCCGCGCGGGCGCGCGGGGGTACGTCACGAAGACGATCTCCGGCGAGGACCTCGCGGACGCCGTGCGGCGGGTGCGCGACGGGGACGCGGTCTTCTCGCCCCGCCTCGCCGGATTCGTCCTCGACGCGTTCGCCGGGCAGATCACCGAGGCCGAGGCCGACCCCGAGCTCGACCAGCTGACCCTGCGCGAGCGCGAGGTGCTGCGGCTGATCGCGCGCGGCTACCTGTACAAGGAGATCGCGCTGGAGCTCGGGATCTCGCCCAAGACCGTCGAGGCGCACGTGAGCGCAGTGCTGCGCAAGCTGCAGCTCTCCAACCGCCACGAGCTCAGCCGCTGGGCGGTCGAGCGCCGGCTGGTCGAGTAGAGGGCTGATGTGGGTTATCCACGCACGCGGATGACGCCGCATGCCGTCGCTGGATCGGCACCCACGGCCTCGCAGGTAGCGCTACTACCTGCTTCGGCCGCGTGCACCGCCCCGCTCGGCCTGCGCGGCCCCGCGCACGCGCCTAACCCCCATCAACCCTCTCGTCACAGGTGGAGCAGCGGGTGGTCGAGCCCGTGCTCCGTGCAGAGGCGCGGCACGCTGTCGGGGTCGAACTCGACCCCGTAGCGAGCACCGAGCTCGGCGGTCTGCGCGGGATCGAAGTCGGGCGAGGCCATCGCCGCCGCGAGCTCGTCGAAGAAGTGCTCGAAGCCGCCCGGGGAGATGATCTCGAGGATCCGGCAGGGCTCGTCGCCGGCGTTCCAGAACGCGTGCCACTGGTTCCCCGGCTTGAACGCCAAGTCGCCGGGCTCGGCGTAGACGACCTCATCGCCGAGCAGCGCGCCCATCCGGCCCTCGAGCACGAAGCTGTACTCGTCCTCCCGCGAATGCCGGTGGACCGGCGCCACGAGCGTCTTCGGCGGAATCGGATGCTCGACCAGCGAAAAGCCGCCACCGGTCTCCTCCGACCAGGCCATGAACCGCACGCCGACCGACGTCAGGTCCACCCCCTTGCCGTCCTTTGGTCCGACGATTCGCGGTCCCTTTGACGGGTCGAACCGCTCGAGTCCCTCCACCGTTGATGCCTCCATCTCTCTGAGCCTCCATAATTAGTTGAACAGTAGTGTGCGGCGAACCTACCAGCTATCCTCGCAGTCTGTCAAGATTGAACGTACAGGTATGTCTTCTGAAATGGCACGGCGCCGCTATCGCAAGCGGAGGCGGGCGGAGCTCGAGCAGCAAACCCGGGAGCGGATCACCGAGGCCGCGGTGAAACTCCACGGCAGCGTCGGCCCCGCGCGGACGACCGTGAGCGGCGTGGCGCGAGAGGCGGGGGTCCAGCGAGGCACCGTCTACCGGCACTTCCCGACGGAGGCGGCCCTGTTCGAGGCCTGCAGCGCGCACTACTGGGCACGCAACCCGCGGCCGGATCCCGAGGCGTGGGCCGGAATTCGCGATCCCGGCACGCGCTTGCGCCACGCATTGACCGAGCTGTACGACCTGTACCGCCGGACGGAGCCGATGCTCGAGCGCACGAGCCGGGACGCGCCCCTGGTCGACGCGCTGGAGCGCCCCCGGGAGCGATTCCGCAGCTACCTGCAGGGCGCAACCGAGGCCATTCTGCGCGGCCGGCCGGAGCGCGGCGGTGCGCGCCAGCGGGTGGCGGCCGCGATCGGTCACGCGGTGGCCTTCCCCGCCTGGCAGTCCCTGGTGCGCGCGCAGGGGCTCGACGACGCCGAGGCCGTCGAGCTGATGGCCGCGATGGTCGAAGCCGCCGGCCGCGCGCGGCGCCAGGCTGCCTAGGCGGCGGCGCCCGCCCTCGTGTGCGCGAGCTCGACAATCCGCGCGCAGAGGTCCTCGAACGAAAGCCCCGCCGCCTCGGCGGCCATCGGCAGCAGCGACGTGTCGGTGAGGCCCGGGACGGCGTTCACCTCCAGCACCTCCGGCCCCGATGTGCCGAGCATCAGGTCCACGCGCGCGAAGCCCTCGCAGCCGAGCGTCCGCCAGGTGCCGACAGCGGCATCTCGGACCGCGGCCTCATCGGCCTCGGACAGCTCGGCGGGGCACACGAACTCCGTGCGGCCGATCTCGTAGCGGGCCTCGTAGCTGTAGCGATCCTCCTCCGTTGGGCGTACCTCGACCGCCGGCAGGGCCTCGCCGTCCAGCAGCGAGACCGAGAGCTCGCGCCCGTCGATGTGCCGCTCGAGCAGCACCCGGTCGTCGTAGCTGAAGGCGGCGACCAGTGCCTGCGGCACCTCGTCGCGGTCGGCGGCGAAGCGAACGCCCAGAGCGGAGCCGCCTCGCGCCGGCTTGACGACGAGCGGGAAGCCGAGCTGTCCCTCGATCTCCTCGAGGGCGTCCGCCGCGCCGAGCAGGCTGAACGCGGTCGAGGAGAAGGACACCCAGTCGGGAGTCGGGATGCCCGAAGAGCGGAGCGCGTGCTTGGCAGCGGCCTTGTCGACCGAGCGCATGCACGCCGCAACCCCTGGGCCCGTGTACGGCAGGCCGAGGATCTCGAGCAGCTCCTGGACGGTTCCGTCCTCGCCGTCGGCGCCGTGCAGGGCAACGAAGGCGACGTCGGGGCGTTCGGTCTTGAGCCGCGCGACCAGGTCGGGGCCCGCGTCGACCGGCAGCATCTCATGGCCGAGCGAGGCCAGCGCGTCCTCGACCCGAGCGCCGCTTCGCAGCGAGACCTGCCGCTCCAGCGACCGGCCGCCCTTCAGCACTGCGATCCTCATCGCTCGCGACGGAACGGGAGCACGGAACCACTGAACGTTCCGTCCGCCTCCTCGTCTTCGACTCCGGGGGCGGACGGGTCAGCCGAGGCACGCGCTTGCGGTGACTCGCCGGTGATTCGCTCGTACAGCTCGACCTGCTCGGTCACGACCCGGCCGATGCGGCGAATTCCCTCACGGATCTCCTCCTCGGTCGAGCCGGAGAAGTTGAGCCGCATCGAGCTCGTTCCGCTTCCGTCCGCGTATGCCGCGGGTCCGGGGACGAAGGCCACGTTCTCGCGCAGGGCGCGCGCCAGCAGGTCGGTCGAGTCGATGTAGTCGGGCAGCGTTGCCCAGACGAACAGCCCGCCCTCGGGGCGCGTCCAGGTCGCCTGCTCCGGGAAGAAGCGCTCGAGCGCCTCGAGCATCGCGTCGCGCCTCGCGCGGTAGATCTCGCAGAGGTCGCCGATGTACTCCCGCCAGCGGCCCTCGGCGAAGTACTCCGCGACGAAGTACTGGGTCAGGGTCGACGTGCAGAGGTCGGACGCCTGCTTTCCGAGCACCACCTTCTCCATCACCGGCGGCGGAGCGCACAGCCAGCCAACCCGGATGCCGGGGGAGAGGACCTTGGAGAAGGTCCCGAGGTAGATCACGTAGTCGCCGCCGTCGAGCGCGTAGAGGGCCTCGTTCGGCTCCCCCTCGTAGCGCAGCAGCCCGTACGGGTTGTCCTCGATCACCAGCAGCTCGCGCTCGCGCCCGATCTCGACCAGCCTCCGCCGCCGCTCCGCGGACAGCGTCACCCCGGCGGGGTTCTGGAAGCTCGGCACCGAGTAGATGAACTTCGGCCGGCGTCCGTCTCGCTGAAGACGATCGAGCAGCTCCTCCAGCACGTCCACCCTCATCCCGGCGGAGTCCATCTCCACCTGGATCGTCTCCGCCTGGTAGGAGCAGAACACCGGCACCGCCCCGGGGTAGGTGGGCGCTTCGGCGATCACCACGTCCCCGGGATCCAGGAGAGTCTTGGCGACGAGGTCGATCGCCTGCTGGCCGCCGGTGGTGACGATGATGTCCTCGGGATCGGGGTCCATGCCCTCGGCCCGCATCAGCTCCCGGATGCAGTCCTTGGTGCGCTCGAAGCCCTCCGTCGGCCCGTACTGGAGCGCCTGCGCCGAGGATTCCTGCGCGATCCGGGTCATCTGCGCGGCGAAGCTCTCCGGGGGGAAGGTCGAAGTGTCGGGCAGGCCTCCCGCAAGCGAGATCACCTCAGGGCGCGCGGTGATCTCCATCAGGTCGCGCATCGCGCTCGAGCGCATCACCCGCGTGCGCTCGGCGAACAGCGCCGCGTAGCGCTCGAGGTCCCGCGCTGAAGTGTGGGCGCGGCGATGAGGCGCCGGGGCCTGGGATCTCGCGGGCGAGGTTCGTGGGTCTTTGGGCCCGGCCACGGCGGAAGTGTGGCGGAAGTCCGACGCCGGGCGCGCGGCGCTCGCCGCCCGCGCGCGGATCGTCCCGCTGGTCGAGCGCACCCTCGGCCGCTAGCCTGCCCCGCGGTGGACCTGTTCCTCGCCGGATGCCAGGGTCTCGGCCTCGCCCTCGCCGCGGGGGGCTTCGGAGGCGCGTCAGGCCGCGACGGCGCGATCGGCGCCCTGCTCTTGCTCTCGGCGATGATCGGCGGCGGCGCCCTGTTCGGCTGGTCGCTCGACCAGGAGGATTACTCGGCCTGGCCGGGATTCATCGCCGGAGCGGCGTTCGCGGCCTTCGCCTTCGTCGTCGTTCGAGCGATCGCGGAGGGTGCCGTTTCGCGGACGGATGGCGAGGGATTCACCGGTGCGATCATCGCGCTCGCTGCGCTCGTTCTGGCCGGCCTGTCGCTCGTCGTCTCGCCGATCGCCCTGGTCGCCCTCGCGCTGTTGCTCTGGGTCTCCGCGGGCAGGCGCCGCAAGGCGGCCGAGAAGTACGAGGGGCTGCGGACCCTGCGGTGAGCCCCGCCCCTCGCAAGCTCGCCCTCTGCGTTGTCGACTCGCTTCGCACCGACATGCTCGAGCGTGCGGCGCAAGCCGAGGACGCGCCGTATCTGGCGGCCCTCTTGGAGCGCGGCGAGCTGATCCGCGACTGCGTCTCCTCGTTTCCATCGGTGACGCCGGTCTGCTGCTCGGAGATCGTCACCGGCGAGCGCCCCGACCGGCACGGTGTGGTGGGGATGAACTGGTACCACCGCGCCGAGGGTCGCTACGTGGAGTACGGATCCTCGTTCGAGGCCACCCGCGCCTTCGGCCTCTTTCGGGCGCTCTACGACATCGTCTACAACATGAACATGTCCCACCTCTCGCACGGGGTGGAGACGGTCTTCGAGCGCCTCGGCGACGCGGGGGTGCGAACGGCCTGCACGCCGTTCCTGATCTACCGCGGCAGAACGCGTCACGAGCTCGGGCTCGAGGGGCTGATGCGGCGGGTCGCAACCGCGGCAAACTTCCGCCACGCGACCTGGGGCCCCGACGAGCTCTTCTACGGTGAGCTCTACTCCAGTCGAAGCGTGCCCTGCAAGCCGACGATGGCGCGTCCCGGCACGCGCGACGAGTATTCGGCGTGCGTGGGGCGCGAGCTCGTCGAGAACGACCTCTATGACTTCCTCCTGTTCTCGCTGCCGGACAACGACTACCACTCGCACCGCTTCGGACCGGAGGCGCAGCCCGGCTCCATCGCGCGCGCGGATGCCTGCCTCGGGGAGCTGATCGAGGCGGGCGGCGGCCTCGAGGAGTTCCTCGATGCCCACGCCATGATCGTGGTCGCGGACCACGCGCAGACCAGGGTCGAGGTGCCGCTCCCGCTGGCCGAGGAGCTGGGCAGCCGGTGGCGCGTGCTGCAGCCGAACGATCCGCACCCCGAGCACGCGGAGCTGGCGGTCAGCCCGAGTGCGCGCGCCGCGGGGATCTACGCGCTCGAGGATGGGCCGCGTGCGGAGCGCTCGCTGGTCGAGGTCCGGAAGCGCCTGGCGGAGATCAAGGGGGTCGACCTCGTCGCCTGGCTTCGGGGCGAGCGGCGTCGACCGGACGAGGCCATCGTCAGGCGAGCCGGAAGCGAGCTCCGCTTCAGGCCGGGCGCAGGAGACGGAGACCGGCGCGGCCAGGGCTGGGACGTGAGCGGGGACCTCGCAACGCTCGCCCTCGAGCGCCGGGACGGACGGCTGGAGAGCCGTGACTACCCCGACGCGCTCGGGCGCCTTTGGGCGGCGCTCAACGCGCCGCACGCGGCCGAGATCCTGATCTCCGCAGCTCCGGGCTACGAGCTGGTGGACTGGGGCGGCGTGACGCACTGCCCCGGCGGCAGCCACGGATCCCTGGCCGCCGGCGATTCGCTCGGCCCACTGCTCATGGTCGGCCTCGAGCCGGGGGTCTCCATGACGCACGAGCAGTGGCGGATCGCCGACGTCCACGACCTGGTGCTCGGCCACTTCGGCCTCGACGGCGCTCCCACCTTCCACGCGGAACGCGCGGAGGTCGCTCCGTGAAGTCGATGGAGGAAGCGACCCCCGCGGGGGAGCCGGAAGCGCCGGCGACCCGGGCGGGGCGTGCCCGCGACGCTTGGTCGCGGTGGGCGGATTGGGCCTGGGGAGTCGTCCGGCGCATCCACCTCGGCACGCGCCAGCCCTCGAACTGGGTGCAGCTGTTCAAGTTCGCCGTCGTCGGGGGGACCGGCTACTTCATCAACCTGGTCGTGTTCGCGCTCCTGACCGGCCCGTGGGACGTTCACCACATCCCCGCGGCCGTCGGCGCGTTCCTCGTCGCGGTGACCAACAACTTCCTCTGGAACCGGCACTGGACGTTCCAGGCCGCCGACGGTCACGCCGGGCACCAGTCGTGGCGCTTCCTCACGGTCAGCGTCATCGGCCTCGGGGTCAACCTCGTCGCGCTCGAGTTCCTCGTGAGCGTGGTCGGAGTGGCCGCGCTCCCCTCGCAGGCGATCGCCGTTGCGGTCGCGATGCCGGTCAACTTCATCGGTAACAAGTTGTGGACGTTCCCCGGCTAGAGGGCTGATGCGGGTTATCCACGCACGCGGATGACCCCCATCAACCCTCTAGGCCCTGGCCTCGCCGCGCTCCTCCTCGTCCTCGCCCTCCCCGCCGTCGCGCACGGCGCCGGGATCACCGAACGCGATGCGCGTCGGATCGCCGACCGCGACGCGAACGTCGTCCGCCTCGAGCGGGAGCGTGGGCCGCTGGCGAGCACCGTCGAGGCGAAGCCGGAGCAGTCACGGTGGGAGGTCTCCTACTTCGACGGCGACGACGAGGTCGTCCTCGTGTTCGTCGACTCGCGGACCGGGCGGGTCACCGAATCGTGGACAGGGGATCAGGTCGCCTGGAGCATGGCCCGCGGCTACGAGGGCCAGTTCGGCCACAAGCTGAACGCCCCCTACGTCTGGATCCCGCTCGCGGCGATCTTCATCGGCGGCCTGCTCGATTGGCGCCGGCCGCTGCGGCTCGTCCATCTCGACCTGCTCGTCCTGCTCTCGTTCGGGGTGAGCCAGGTGTTCTTCAACCGCGGCGAGATCGGCATCAGCGTCCCGCTCGCCTACCCGCCGCTCCTCTACCTGCTCTGCCGGATGCTGTGGGTCGGCTTCCGGGGCCGGGGCGGAGGCCTTCGGCCCACAATTCCCGCCGCCTGGCTCGCGATCGCCGCCGTGTTCCTGATCGGCTTCCGCGTCGCGCTCAACGTCGCCGATTCGGGCGTCATCGACGTCGGGTACGCGGGGGTCATCGGGGCCGACCGCATCGCCCACGGCGAGCCCATCTACGGGGAGCACGCCTTTCCCAGCGACAACCCGACCGGCGATACGTACGGCCCCACCAACTACTACGCCTACGTCCCCTTCGAGCTCGCGCTGCCGTGGCGCGGGGAGTGGGACGAGCTCCCGGCGGCGCACGCCGCGGCGATCTTCTTCGACCTGGCGACCGTGGCGGGCCTGTTTCTCCTCGGCGGTCGCCTGCGGCCGCGAGGCGCAGCCGGCCTCTGGCCGGGCCCCGAGGGCCGCGCCCTCGGCACCGTCCTCGCCTTCGCCTGGGTCGCCTACCCGTACACCGACTTCGCCCTGCAGTCGAACTCCAACGACACCCTGGTGGCCGCGCTTATGGTCTGGGCGTTGGTGATGTTCGGGGCGCCGCTCGCGCGCGGGGCGCTGCTCGGGCTCGCCGCGCTCACGAAGTTCGCCCCGCTCGCGCTGGCCCCGCTCTTCGCAGCCGGGGAGCGTGGCTTCGCGGGACGGGGCCGGTCGCGTCTCGGGCGGCCGGAGCTGGCGTTCGGGTTCTCGCTGCTGGCGGCGATCGCGCTTATGCTCGCGCACCCGGTCATCGACCCCGGCCTGGCGAGCTTCTGGGATCGAACGGTGGACAGCCAGCTCGACCGGGATTCGCCGTTCAGCGTCTGGGGCCAAGAGCCGGGGCTCGAGTGGCTTCGGGTCACGATCTCGATCGCGGCGCTCGCGCTGGCGATCCTGGTCGCCTTCGTTCCCCGCCGCCGCTCGCTCGCCCAGGTGGCGGCGCTGGCGACTGCGGTGCTGATCGCGACGCAGCTCACCGCCGAGCACTGGTTCTACCTCTATCTGCCCTGGTTCGCGGGCCTGGTGTTCGTCGCCGAGCTCGCGCCGCAGGAGGTTCCCGCCGCCAGCTAGCGCGAGCCGGCGCCGTGGGCCGGCGTGGCGTTATCGATCGAGGTTGGGCGGGTACGGGCGGTTGGGGCAGCCAGACGCGCGAAGGAGGAGCATGGAGACCCAGGACCGACCCGACGAGCAAAGCCCCGCCGAGCCGGAGGCGCCGATCGCTCCGAGCGAACCCGAGGCGCCGGACCCCGATGAGACGGGCGAAGGCGAAGTGCCGGACCCCGAGACCGACACCGCGACGGAAGGGTCTGGCGCTTTCTTTCGGCAGATCCGAAAGCAGTCGCCACGACCGCCCATCTCTCTCGCACCCGTGCGGTGACTGAGCCGACAACCCTGGTCTAACCGGGCGCCGGCTCGAGGATCTGCTCGATCGATTCGGCGAGCCCGTCTTCGCGCACGGTCACCGCGACCGCGTTGATCCAGATGTCCTCGTCCGCGGTGTCGAACTTGACTGGCATCTGGGTGCGAAAGCCCTCGAGCGCCTGCTCCCACCGGACGCCCAGCACGCTCATCCGCGACCCGGTCATGCCGACGTCGGAGATGTATGCGGTTCCGCGGGGAAGGACGCGCGCGTCGGCCGTCGGCACGTGGGTGTGAGTCCCCAGGACCGCGGCGGCGCGCCCGTCGAGGTGCCAGCCCATCGCGACCTTCTCGCTCGTCACCTCGGCGTGGAAGTCGACCACGAACGCGTCGGCCTTGCCGCCGAGCTTGTCGAGCATCGCGTCGGCCTCGTCGAAGGGCGAGCGCGCCGCGTTCAGGTGCAGCGAGCCGATCAGGTTGATCACGGCGACCAGCATCCCCTCGACCTCGACGATCGCGTGGTCGGGACCCGGGCTGCCGTGCCGGAAGTTCGCGGGGCGAACCACGCGCTCCGCTCCCTCGAGGAACGGGATCACCTCCTTGCGGCGGTAGCTGTGGTTGCCGAGCGTGATCACGTCGAAGCCCATTGAGAAGAGGTCTTCGGCGGTCTTGGCGGTGATCCCGAGCCCGCCCGCGGAGTTCTCCCCGTTGACGATCGCCAGGTCGGGCCGATAGCGCTCACGCAATCCCGGCATCGCCCGCGCGAGCCCCGCTCGGCCGGGCTTGCCGACCACGTCGCCGACGAACAGCAACCTCACCGGCTGCGCAGGCTATAGGCCGAGGCCGCGCCGATCTGTGACATCGGCCATCGGCGAACATCTAGCGTTCAGCGCCATGAGCGAGCGCGGGACCCCGAACGAGGGCGCCGAGAGCGTGATCTCCGTGCACGACCTCTCCAAGTCCTTCAACGGGCGCGCCGCGCTCCGGGGTGTGTCGTTCGAGGCCACCCGCGGCGAGCTGCTCGCGGTCATCGGTCCCAACGGGGCCGGCAAGACGACCCTGCTGACGATCCTCGCCGGAATCCGCCGGGCGGACTCGGGGAGCTTCACTGCTCCGGGAGATGTGGGCTGGGTCCCGCAGGGCGCCGCGCTCTACAGGCGACTGACGGTGACCGAGAACCTGCGGCTGTTCGCCCGCCTCGAGGGGGTTGCCGAGGTCGATGGGGCAGTCGAGCGGATGCTCGAGCAGACGGGGCTCGCGGAGCGGGGCGACGACCAGGTGGAAACGCTGTCGGGCGGCAACCAGCAGCGGGTCAACATCGCCATCGGGCTCCTCTCGCAACCCGCGGTGCTGCTCCTCGACGAGCCCTCGACTGGCCTCGACCCGCGCCAGCGCGAGCGCCTGTGGGAGTTCGTCCTCGCGCTCGCCGGCGGTGGCACGACCGTGATCTACTCGACCCACCACCTGCCCGAGGCGGAGCGCTACGGAGACCGCCTACTGGTCCTCGCCGACGGCGAGCGGGTCTTCACGGGCACGGCCGATGAGCTCCACGCGGCGGTGCCGGCCCCGGGCGAACGCGACTTCGAGGCCGCGTTCGTCGCCTTCCTGCGCGAGCGGGGCCACTGAGGACCGGGATGCGCTGGCTCCTGCTCAAGGACCTCCAGATCCTGCGCCGCTCGCCGCTGATCGTCGGCCTGCTCGTGGTCTACCCGGTCGCGATCGGCCTGCTGATCGGCTTCGCCCTCTCCGGGGACGAGGGCAAGCCGCGGGTGGCCTTCCTCAACCTCGTGCCGTCGGAGGAGACCTTCGAGCTGGGAGCCGGCGAGGAGGAGTTCGGCTCCAGCGAGGCGCGGGCGGAGCTTTGCAAGCGGGTGGAGTGCGTCGACGTCGACTCCCGAGAGGAGGCGGAGCAGAAGGTCGAGGACGGTGAGGTCCTCGGCGCGCTGATCCTGCCGCCCGACCTGCTCGACAAGCTGCGCTCGCTGACGGGGCTCAACCCGGAGCAGCCGACCGTCGAGGTGCTGGTGAACGAGGACGACCCTGTGAAGGCGCAGCTCGTCGACGACCGGATCTCGGCGCTCGTCACCGACGCCAATCTGATCCTCTCCCAGCGCGTCACCGAGCAGGCGCAGAGCTACCTCGATCTGCTCGTCAAGGGGGGCTCATTCCAGATCCCGGTGATCGGGCAGACGCTCGACATCCTCGGACTCAACCGGACCGAGAGGATCCTCGAGGGCATCCGCTCGGAGCTGCCTCCGGCGGCCCGGGCCGCGATCGATGAGATCACCCGCTTCGCCCGCCTCGCGGGCGAGAACCTGGATCTCGCGCTGCCACTGCTAGGGGCGGTTGCCCACCCGATCGAGGTCGACAAGGTCGTGGTCTCCGGCGAGCCGACGTCGCTCGACACGTTCGCGATCGCGGTTGCGGCGACGGTGACGCTCATGTTCGTCACCGTCCTCCTCGTCGCCGGCTCGCTGGCGCTGGAGCGGGAGGAGAACACGTTCACGCGGATCACCCGCCGGTTGACCGGCCCGACCGGCCTGCTGAGCGAGAAGGTGCTGCTCGGCGTGGTCGCGTCCGTCGCGGTTACGGCCCTGATGCTGGCCGCGCTCAGCGTGATCGAGTCGATCGACTGGGGCCGCTCGGGCCTGATCCTCACCGCGGTCCTCGTCGGCGGCGCGGCCTTCGCCGCGTTCGGGGCCGCGATCGGCTCCGCGGCGCGGGAGGTCCGGGCGAGCTCGCTGCTCGCGTTCATGATCTCCCTGCCGATCGCGTTCCTCTCCCTAGTGCCCTCCGGGACGGTGAGCGCGACCGTGTTCGACCTGTTGCGCGTGTTCCGGGCCCTGTTCCCCTTCGACCCCTCGCTCGATGCGATGTCGGGGGCCCTTGACTCGGCGGGACCGGCGATCGGGGTGCCGCTCCTCCACCTGGCGGCGCTCGTCCTCGCCTACGGCCTCCTAGCCCGGCTCGCCATTCGCAGGTTCGCTTAGCCGGGGCGCTGTCAATGGCGCCGGCCGGCCGAGGAGGAAACCCTGCGCGTGATCGATCCCGTACTCGCGAAGCAGCTGGTAGGTGACCGCGTCCTCGACCCCCTCGGCGACGGTCTTCAGGCCGAGCTCGCGCGCCATCGCGGCGATCCCGCTAACCAGCGCCCGGTCCTCGGCGCTGGTGCGCATCTCGCGCACGAAGCCGATGTCCACCTTCAGCAGGTTCACCGGCAACCGGCGCAGATGGGTGAGTGACCCGAAGCCGGTGCCGAAGTCGTCGACGTTAGGCGAGCAGCCGCTCCTCCGCGATCGCCTGGCGCAGGCGAAGCTCCGCCTCCTTGCGCTCGGTGACGTCCCAGGCGACCGCAAACCAGGTCTCGCCGTCCGAGCGGGCGCTCCACTCGAGCCAGCGCCAGCCGCCCGCCTTCGTGCGGTACCGGTTCTCGAACGCCGCCAGCTCGGTGTCGGGCTCGGCGACCTTCGCGGCCCGGGCCGTCCGCTCGACGTCCTCGGGATGGACGAAGTCGATGAACGGTCGCGCCATCAGCTCCTCACGCGACCAGCCGAGCACCCGCTCCCAGGCGGAGTTCAGGGAGGTGAACCGCCCCTCGGCGTCGGCGGTGCAGATCAGGTCGCGGGTGATTCGAAGCCGGGCTCGACGACGCTGCCCGACTCCCGAGCTGCCTCGTCCCGGTTCCGTTCGTCCTCTCCTCGTGGCATCGCTGCCTCCTCTGTCCTCCCGCGGACCTGAGCAGCGTCGAAGTCCGATCGTAGCGGCGCCGCGCTCCACGTCAACCCGGTCGGTTCGGGACGCGGGCGTTCCACCATCCGTTCGCGTGCGGGGCGGCCCTCGATGCGTCCCTAGAATCCCCGGTGTGAGCTTCCCCGCCACGCGCATGCGGCGCCTGCGCCGGACGAAGGCGCTTCGCGATCTGGTGCGCGAGACAGAGCTTTCGGCGCGGCACCTGATCCAGCCCCTGTTCGTCGTCGCCGGTGAGGGCGTCCGCGAGCCCGTGTCCTCGATGCCGGGGATCGAGCGCTTCTCGATCAACGAGGTCGTCGCCGAGGCGACCGAGCTCCAGGCCGCCGGAATCGACGCGGTGATCCTGTTCGGGGTACCGGCGGAGAAGGATGAGCTCGCCTCGGGCGCGTACGACGAGGAGGGGGTCGTTCAGATGGCGATCCGGGCGTTGAAGGAGGCTCACCCGGACCTGACCGTGATCACCGACGTCTGCCTCTGCGAATACAGCTCGCACGGGCACTGCGGCTTCGTTCGCGACGGCGAGGTGGACAACGACATCACGATCGAGCTGCTGGCGAAGACGGCGATCTCACACGCCGAGGCCGGCGCCGACGTGGTCGCCCCCTCGGACATGATGGACGGACGGATCGGCGCGATCCGCCACCAGCTCGATGAGGAGGGCCACCCGAACACGGCGATCATCGCCTACTCCGCCAAGTACGCGTCCGCCTTCTACGGGCCCTTCCGCGAGGCCGCCGAGTCAACCCCGGAGTTCGGGGACCGACGCAGCTACCAGATGGATCCCGCGAACGCGCGCGAGGCGCTGCGGGAGGTCCGCCTGGACGTAGAGGAGGGGGCGGACATGGTGATGGTGAAGCCGGCCCTCCCGTATCTCGACGTGATTCGCGGGGTGCGCGAGGAGTTCGAGTTGCCGATCGCCGCCTACCAGGTGTCGGGGGAGTACTCGATGCTGAAGGCCGCGGGCCAGAACGGCTGGATCGACGAGCGCGCCGCCGCGCTCGAGGTGCTGACGGCGATCCGGCGCGCGGGCGCCGACGTGATCTTCACCTACTACGCCAAGGAAGCGGCGGCTTGGCTGGGCTAGAAGCGCGCGCGGTCAAGGCGCCGCGACCTAAGGTCCGAGCGCGCACGGACGGCGCGGCGGTCCCGCTGGACGACGCCGACAAGCGGCTGATGAACGTCCTGCAGTCGAGGTTCCCGCTCGCGCCCGAGCCCTTCGAGCTCGTGGGCGACGAGGTCGGCCTGCCGGTGTCGGAGGTCTGCCAGCGCACGCAGCGCCTGCTGGACGAGCGGATCATCCGCGAGATCACGCCGATTTTCGACACCCGCGCCCTGGGCTATGAGTCGATGCTCGTCGCGGCCCGCGTCGACGCTTCGAACCCCCACCGCGCGGCGAGGATCATCAACTCGCATCCGGGCGTCTCGCACAACTACCTGCGCACGCACGAGTTCAACCTCTGGTTCACGATCGCCACCCCGCCGGACTCCAAGCTGGGGCTCGAGGGCACGCTGGAGGTGCTGCAGCGGCTGACCGGGGCGGAGTCGATTCGCCAGCTCCCGACGCTGCGCCTGTTCAAGATCAACATGAACCTGGAGATGGAGGGCGACACGGACGCGCTCGCCGCCGCGGTCGAGGTCGCGCCCCCGCGCGAGCTGGAGCCCCAGCCCTACGACGAGCGCGACGTGGCCGTGATCCGGGCCCTCCAGGGCCCGATGGAGGTCATCACGCGCCCCTACGCCGCCGCCGCCGCCGAGACCGGAATGAGGACGGACGATTTCCTCGAGCACCTGCGCGGAATGGTGGACCGAAAGCTCTTGCGGAGGGTCGCCGCGATCCTCTACCACCGGCGGGCCGGCTTCTCGGCCAACGGCATGGGCGTCTGGAGGGTGCCCCAGGACCGCATCGTCGAGATGGGCACGCGGATGGCCGCCGTCCGGGGGATCTCCCACTGCTATCAGCGCCCCACCTACCAGGATTGGCCCTACTCCGTGTTCACGATGGCCCACGGCCGCTCCAAGGAGGAGTGCGACGCGATCCTCGACCGGATCGCCGACGAGCACGGCCTGCACGGCGACGATCGGGCGACGCTCTACTCCTCGACCGAGTTCAAGAAGGTCCGCCTCCACTACTTCACCGACGACTACGCGAACTGGGAGCGCGAGCACGCAGGCGTCTAGCGAGCCGGTGAGCCGATGACCGATCGGGCCGCCTCCCATCTGGACACACGAACCTCGGAGGTTCTCTACGCCCGCGCCGTCGGCCTGCTGCCGGGCGGGGTCAACTCCCCGGTCCGCGCGATGCGGGCGATCGGCCGCGAGAGCCCGATCTTCATCGAGCGCGGCGAGGGCTTCGAGCTCGTGGACGCCGATGGGAACCGCTACATCGACTGGGTGTGCTCGTGGGGCCCGCTGATCCTCGGGCACGCGCATCCGGCCGTCGTCGCCGCGATCCGCGAGGCCGCCGGCCGGGGAACGAGCTACGGCGCGCCGACCGAGGGCGAGGTCGAGCTCGCAGCCGAGGTCTGCGACCGGTTCGCCTCCGTCGGGATGGTGCGGATGGTCAACTCCGGGACCGAGGCGGCGATGAGCGCCCTGCGCCTCGCCCGCGCGGCGACGGGCCGCGACAGGGTGCTCAAGTTCGCCGGCGCGTACCACGGCCACGTCGACGGGCTGCTGGCCGCCGCCGGGTCGGGCCTCGCGGCGCAGGCGATCCCGGCCAGCCCCGGCGTCACGGCGGCCCAGGCGGCGGAGACGATCGTCGTCCCCTGGAACGACCGCGAGGCGGTGAAAGCCGCCTTCTCCGAGCACGGCGCGGAGCTGGCGGCGATCATCTGCGAGCCGCTGCCGGCCAACATGGGCATCGTCCCGCCCGAGCCCGGCTTCCTCGAGCTCCTGCGCGCGGGCGCCGATGAGCACGGGGCGCTGCTGGTGCTCGACGAGGTGATCTCCGGCTTCCGGGTCGCCGGGGGAGGAGCGCAGCAGCTCTACGGAGTCGAGGCGGACCTGACGATCGTGGGGAAGGTCCTCGGCGGCGGGCTGCCGGCCGCCGCCTTCGGAGGGCGGCCCGAGCTGATGCGGCTCATCGCCCCGGCGGGCGAGACCTACCAGGCGGGGACCCTGTCGGGCAATCCGCTGGCGGTCGCGGCCGGGCTCGCGACCCTGGCCGAACTCGACCCCGAGTCCTACGAGCGCCTGGGGGCACTGACGGCCGAGCTCGCCGGCGGGCTCCGCGAGGCGGCCGGCGACCGACCCGTCAGCGTCGTGTCCGCGCCCGGGCTCCTGACCCCGTTCTTCGCCGCGACGCCACCGAGGAACTTCGCCGAGGCGTCGGCGTGCGACCTCGAGGCATACGGCCGTTTCGCCAACGCCCTGCTCGACCGCGGCATCTACCCGCCGGCCTCGCAGTTCGAGGCCTGGTTCGTCTCCCTGGCGCACGATCGGGCGGCGATCGAGCACACGGTGGCGGCCGCCGCCGAGGCGTTCGCGGAGGCGCCGGACTGAACCGCGGGCGCGCCCGCCGGTCCGCGCGAAGCTAGCGGTGATCTAGTTACGACCCACTAGGCTCGCCCGGTGGTCCAGCCCGCCGACGCACTGCGCGCGCTCGCCGACGATCTGCGCGCCGAGCGCTCGGTGATCGCCGCCAGCGTTCGCGATCCGCAGGCCGCCCCGGCCCTGGGCGAGCTTGCCGCGGCGGGCCCCAGGGCCGCCGGCCAGGAGGGCGAGTACGCGCTCGTGGTCGAGTCGGTGCGCGAGGGCTACCTGCTCCACTACGGCACGCCGAGGATCGTCGCCCCCGACGATCGCGATCTGGCGCTCCTCGCCGGCGACTACCTCTACGCCCTCGGGCTCGAGCGTCTGGCTGCGCTCGCGGACATGGAGGCCGTCCGGGAGCTCTCCGACCTGATCAGCCTCTCGGCGCAGGTCCACGCCGAGGACCGCGGCAAGACGCTCGCAGGCGCGCTGTGGCTGGCGAGCGTGATCGCCGTCGGATGCGGGGCGCGCCCCGCGCACGAGGAGGCCAAGGCGGCGCTCCGCGCGGGTGGCCCCGAGGCGGGCGAGCAGCTCGTCGCGGCGGCGCGACAGCGGGCGGCCGACGCTGGCATCACTGCGGCTCTGGAGACCGCCTCCGAGGCAATACACTTGCCCTCCCGCTCGCATGGCTGACGCCTCCGACAAGACCAACGCCGGCGGAAACGAGCAGCCGAAGCCGCCCGGCTACTTCCAGGGCGAGTCGATGACTCGTCGAAGGGTCTTGGGCCTCGGCGTGCAGGCGGTCGGCGGCGTCGCCGTCGGTGCGATCGCGCTTCCCGCGATCGGGTTCGCCCTCGCGCCGATCTTCGACCGGCCCGAGGAGCGCTGGGAGGGCGTCGGCTCGCCCGACGACTACACGGCCGACACCTACCGCCAGCAGGTGGTCACGCAGGTCGAGGGAATCGGGGACGCGGGCAAGACGACGGTCTACATCCGCCGCGGCAGCACCGATCTGGGCGAGGACCCCAACGAGTTCATCGCGCTCTCGAATCGATGCGTCCACGCAGGCTGCCCGACCCGGTTCGTCGAGGCGGCCGGGAACTTCATCTGCCCCTGCCACGGCGGCGTCTACGACTTCGAGGGCAAGGTCATCGGCGGGCCGCCGGTGCGGCCGCTCGATCGTTTCCAGACCCGAGTCAACGACGACACCGGTCAGCTCGAGATCGGCCCCCGCTACAGCGTCACCTCCCAACTCGAGCCGGTTCGCGCCCGAGACCCGGGCGAGTTCACGGGCGGGATCTGGGAGTACATCTATCCGCCGCGGCCGACCACAGCGCCCCCGCCGTCATGAGGCTGCCGCTGCCCGCGGGGTTGCGCAAGCCTCCCAAGCCCGGTGAGCGCGAGAACGGCGCCGGCGCGGACGGCGCCGGGCCGGTCGAGGTCGCGAAGGAGGCCGGGATCGATGTCGTCGGCTGGGTCGACGAGCGCACGGGCGGGTCGCCCTTCCTCACCGGGGTCCTCTTCCGGAAGGTCCCGAAGGGAACGAACTGGTTCTACACGCTCGGTTCGGCGACCCTGTTCGCCTTCGTCTTCCAAGCGATCACCGGGGTCTTCCTCGCCTTCTACTACATCCCCTCGACGACCGAGGCCTACGGCTCGATCACCCATCTGACCAACGACGTCTTTCTGGGCGAGTTCGTCCGCGGCCTGCACAAGTGGGGCGCCTCGGTGATGATCATCGTGATCGTCCTGCACCTGGGGAGGACGTTCTTCTTCGGCGCCTACAAGTACCCGCGCGAGCTCAACTGGGTGATCGGCGTCGTGCTGCTGATCCTCACCCTTGTGATGGGCCTGACCGGGTATCTGCTGCCGTTCGACCAGCGCTCCTACTGGGCGACGATCGTGGCGATGAACATCACTGCCGCGGGGCCCGTCCTCGGCCCCTACCTCGCCGACTTCCTGCGCGCCGGCGCCGAGTTCGAGGCGACGACGCTGCCGCGCTTCTACGCCATCCACATGCTGGTCGTTCCGGGGGCGATCATCGCCCTGATCGGCGCCCACCTCTACCTGGTGGTCAAGCTCGGCACCACGGCGCCACCGTGGCTCAAGGCTGAGTCGAAGCCGAAGTCACTTCGCGAGGAGAAGGTCTAGGCCCTCGTGAACAACGCCGAGAAGGAGGCATATCTCCGCGAGTACGAGGCGCTGAAGAGGAAGGGCAAGCCGTTCTTCCCCTACGCGGTGCTCAAGGATGCGACCATGGCGATGGTCGTCGCCCTGGTGATCGTCGTGATGGCGCTGGTGCTCGGCGCGGAGCAGGGGCCGAAGGTGGACCCGACGACGACCACCTACGTGCCACGCCCGGAGTGGTACTTCTTCTTCCTCTTCGAGCTGCTGCGGGTGATCAAGCCGAACGAGCTGGTCCCGATCGCGTTCGTCGGCATCCCAACGGTCGCCATGGTGCTGCTTCTGTTGCTGCCGTTCTACGACCGCAACCCGGAGCGGCGGCCCGAGCGGCGGCCCGTGGCCACCACCGCCGGGATCATGACCATCATCGCGATGGCGTATCTCACCTTCCTCGGTGCGTCCGCCGGTTCACCGACCGAGATCGACCTCGCGGTGCCGCCGCAGTTCGAGGCCGGGAAGCAGGTGGCCGCGCAATCCGGCTGTCTGGCCTGCCACAAGTTCGGCGACAACGGCAATGACGGGCCGGGGCCCGAGCTGACTCACATCGGCGCCAAGCTCCCCGCGGCGGCGATCGAGCGGACGCTGATCAACCCCGCCGGCATCATGCCGCCGTACGGGGATCTGCCGCCGCAGAAGTTCGACAATCTGGTCAGGTTCCTCGCCTCATTGCAGTGAGCGTCGACCCGGGCCGTCGCCCGGGCGACTGAGATGAGCACGCCGACGGAGACCCAGGCACCGGAGTTCGCCGCCCAGGTGCGGACGATGTTCGACCGCATCGCCGGCGTCTACGACGTCATGAACACGGCGATGACGGCCGGCCTTCACCACCGTTGGCGGGAGCGCGCCGCCGACCGGGCCGAGCTCGAGCCCCGCTCCGACGCGCTCGATGTCTGCTGCGGCACCGGCGACCTGACCTTTGCCCTTGCACGACGCGTCGGCCCGCAGGGGTCGGTCGTCGGGTGCGACTTCTCCGAGCCGATGCTCGCCCTGGCGCGGCGAAAGGCGGGCGAGCGGGGCGCCGAAGCGGTGCGCTTCGAGTGGGCTGACGCGCTCGAGCTTCCCTACGAGGACGGGTCCTTCGACGCCGTCACGGTCGGGTTCGGGGTCCGCAACCTGGCCGACCTCGAGCGTGGTCTCGGGGAGATGGCGCGGGTGCTTGGAGCCGGCGGACGGCTCGTGATCCTCGAGATCACCCAGCCGCGGCGCCCTCCGCTGTCCACGTTCTTCTCGCTCTGGTTCGATCGCATCGTGCCCCTGCTCGGCACCGCCGCCGGGGACCGCGACGCCTACACGTACCTGCCCCAGTCGGTGAAGCGCTTCCCGGGCCCGGAGCAGCTGGCGGCGCTGATTGCCGCGGCCGGCATCGAGGGGATCCGCTACACGATGCTCGCCGGCGGCATCATCGCGATCCACTCGGGGAGCAAGGCGGCGTGAACCGGACAGCCGTTCCGCCGCCGGTGACCCGGGTCATGGACGCCGCGCAGGCGTGGTTGCCGCGGCGCATGGGCGCGGTCGAGGCGCGCCTTCGCGAGCTGGTCAGCGGCCACGGGGAGCGGCTCGGGACGGAGGCGGAGGCCACGCTCGCGGCCGGGGGCAAGCGGCTGCGGCCGATGCTGGTCCTGCTCTGCGCCGGGCCTCGGGGCGGAGACGATGCGATCAGGGCGGCGACCGCGGTCGAGCTCGTTCACATGGCGAGCCTGGTGCACGACGACGTCCTCGACGACGCGCCGATGCGCCGCGGCAACCCGACCGTGGTCGCCCGGGCGGGGCGGCCGGCGGCGACCGCGGTTGGCGACCTCTTGCTCTCGCGCGCGTTCGCCGAGCTCACCGACGGCCTCAACGGGGCGGGGCGCCAGGTCGAGCTGCTTGCGGGCGCCTCGGTCGCCCTGGCGCGGGGCGAGCTCCTCCAGCGGCGGGACGCGTTCGATCTGCAGCTCGGTGCCGAGCGCTACCTCGAGCGCTGCCGGCTGAAGACCGCGCGCCTGTTCGAGTGCGCGTGCATGATCGGGCACCCCCCGGAGGAATCCCAGGAGCGGCTCGCGACCTTCGGCGCCGAGATCGGGCTCGCCTTCCAGCTCCTCGACGACGTGCTCGACGTCACGGGCCCCCCCGAGCGAACGGGCAAGGCGCGGGGCACCGATCTGCTCGACGGCACCGTGACGTTGCCACTGATCCTTGCCCGCGAGCGCGATCCCAAGCTCGGCCGGTTCGACCTCCGGAGCCTCGACCAGGCGGCCGCCGAGGCGATCTGCGACCGGATCGCAGCGACCGGGGTGCTCGAGCGGGTGCGCGACGACGCGCGTGCGCGCGTCAAGCGCGCGAAGGAGCTGCTCACGGACGCCGACCTCGACCGGGAGCTGCTGGAGCTGCTGGCGATGGTGGCCGACGGGGTCGTCGACCGCTACGCCTAGGCCGCTGCAAACCGTCGCATCTCGGCCTCCTCGGCCGATCGTCTCGCTCACGTACGTCTCAAGTACGCTCGCGTCGCCGATCGACTTGCGTCAGCCGACCTGCTCGGTTTTCGCGGCCTAGAAGTCCTCGGGGAGAACGTGGTTCGCGGTGAGCGCCGCGACGAAGCGGTCGATCTGCTCTTCCATGTTCGACCGCGCCAGGACCTTCAGGTCCGCCAGCATTTGCTCGGTGCCGCGGTCGAGCGCCTCGTCGAAGCGGTCGAGCACGTCCTGGCCGTAGATCCCGCCGCCGTTCCACTCGCAGTCGGGACAGCGCAGGGCGACGCTCCAGCGCTTCTGCTCCGCTGGCTCCCAGTCGACCGGGTAGACGAGCTCTGAGGAGCAAGAGGGGCAGACCTGGAGGTCGTCCCGTGTCCTCGGCGCGGTGGTCCGTCGCCGCGACTTGAACGTGCTGGGCCCGAGCTCTCGCTCGACCTCCTGCGGGTCCTCCGCCTTCCGTGCAGTCTGCCTCTCAGCCACCGTGACCCCCTATCGGCGCTCGGCCCCAGGCCCTTGAGGGGTTAGCCCCCAGATCGCTGAGGGGTGGACGGAAAGGCCGCAATTACCGCGCTCACCCTCACTGGATGCCGCTCAGCCCGGCTGTACGCTGGCGCGCGTGATCCTGTCGGACAAGTCTCTTCGCGAGGAGCTCGAGGCCGGGGGGATCGTTGTCGAGCCGCTCGCCGAGGACGCGATCCAGCCGTCGTCGATCGACGTACGCGTGGACCGCTACTTCCGCGTGTTCAGAAACGACACCACGCCGTATATCGACCCGAAGCAGCCGCAGGAAGACCTGACGGAGCTCGTCGAGGTCGAGGACGGTAAGGCGTTCATCCTCCACCCCGGAGAGTTCGTGCTCGGCTCAACCCTCGAGCGCGTGTCCCTCGGCAACGACCTGGTCGGGCGCCTGGACGGGAAGTCGAGCCTTGGACGCCTGGGACTGCTCATACATTCGAGCCTGCCGGGAACCGAGCGAGTGATGGTGGAGGTCGACGGCCGCGTTGCGCCGCGGGAGATCGCCGAGATCGTCGACGAGCGGCTCGAGGCCAACGTCGTCGCGTTCGACCCCGGGACGCTCGAGGTCGGCTACCACTCGATCACCGGCTGGTTCAAGGGGCCTCCCGACAAGATCTACGAGGTCCGGCTTGCGTCGGGGCGCAAGGTGCGGGTGACGGCCGGCCACAACCTGTTCACCCTGGATCGCGACGGCCGGATCGCCAAGACCCCCACCCTCGCGCTCACCGTGGGAACGCTGGTCGCCATCCCGCGCTCGATCCCCGACGGTTGGGATCCGGCCGAGACGATCGAGGTCTTGGAACTCGCGCCACCGCACGTGCGCAGGGCGATGACGTGTTCGGGACCGACCGTAGCCGAGGCCTTTGAGCGCGAGCCCGAGCTGATCCGGACGCTCCTCCAGGAAGGGTCTATCAAGCACTTCGTCTATTACCGCCAGCAGGCACGACTGCCGCT
This sequence comes from Actinomycetota bacterium, assembly GCA_046728935.1. Taxonomy (GTDB): domain Bacteria; phylum Actinomycetota; class Thermoleophilia; order Solirubrobacterales; family 70-9; genus DATAFO01. Next base: position 33,887 of record JBKPFS010000153.1, read on the forward strand.
TCGCGCGGCGGAGAAGGTCGAGGGGTTGTTGGAGGGCCTGTCGCAAGATGACCGGCTGGCGATCCGCGGCGGGACCGCCAGCGTCCCACCGTGGCTCAAGCTCGATGCGGACCTCGCCTGGCTCGTGGGCCTCTACGTCGCCGAGGGGTCCAAGCGCCGGAATCAGGCGACGTGGAGCAACACGGACGAGTCGATCCTCGATCGTGTCGAGTCCATCCTCGAGCGACTGGAAGTGTCAACTCACCGCGGACCGAGGACGATCACGGCGTGCTCAGCGCTCGTGCCGCTGGTCCTCGAGTGGATCGGCACCGGTGAGGGGGCCCACACCAAACGCGTGCCGCCCATGGTGTTCGGCTGGCCGCGGGAGCGCATCGAGGATTTCTTCTCGGGATTGGTCGATGGCGACGGGTCGCGCGACGAAACCGGGGTCTCGGTCTGGACCTGCTCCGACGGCCTTGCCGCCGACCTGCTGCTGCTCGCCGAGCGAATGGGGCGGCGCGCGGGGTCCACGCTCCGGAAGCGCCCCGGTGGCGGCCAGTTGTGGCAGATCTACCTCCCGCACAACGAGCACAAGCTGCTCACCTCGGTGCCCCTGCCGGATCGGCTGCTGATCGAGGCGCGCAAACGGGCCGGACTCACGCTGCGCGCGGCGGGTCGCTTGGCCGGCTATCGAAATCCAAGCGATCTGAGCAACATCGAGCAACGATACGGCCGCGACGCCGTTCGGCTCGTCACTCTCAGGCGTGTTCGCATGGCCTATGCGCGCCGCCCCGAGTGCTCGGAGCAGGTGCGGCGACTCGACCGTCTCCTCCTCGGGGGCCTGCTCTGGGACCGGGTCGTGGAGGTGAGGGACACGCGCTCGACCGAACCGATCTACGACCTCGAGGTCAGGCCTAACGGATCCAGGATCGAGAACTTCGTCGCGGGCGAGGGAGGAGTGTTCCTGAGCAACACCGCCGGCTTCGTCGACCCAGGATGGGACGGGCACCTGACGCTCGAGCTCTCGAACGTCGCCAACCTTCCGATCGCGATCTACCCCGGGATGAAGATCGGGCAGATGTCGTTCGTGCGGATGACGACGGACGCCGAGGCGCCGTATGGCAGCGAGGCGACCGGCTCGAAGTACAAGGGCCAGGAGGGCCCGACCGCCTCGCGCTACTACCTCAACTTCCGCGAGCGGGAGTAACTCCACCCGGCCGCACCGCTCCATTCACGGCCGCAAGGCCCGCGCGAGTACCATTCCCCTGATGCCGAATATCGGACCACTCGAGCTGGCGATCGTTCTGATCATCGCCCTGATCATCTTCGGGCCCAAGCGGCTGCCCGAGCTGGGGCGCTCGCTGGGTAACGGACTGCGGGAGTTCAAGGACTCCATCAGCGGCAAGAACGATGAGGAGCGCGAAGAGCAGGCGAAGCTCGAAGTGCAGACCTCGCAGCCGCAACCCCAGCCGGACGCTGAGCCTACCGAGGCAGAGCCCCTAGCCTCCAAGCGGCGCTAGGCGGCCGGGAGGCCGCGAAGGCTTGGCCCGGCTGAAGTCAGCCAAGTTCGACGAGCGGCTGACGCTGGTCGAGCACCTCGACGAGCTTCGCACCCGGATCATCGTCTCCGTGGTCGTGCTCGCGATCGCGATCGGCCTCTGCTTCTGGCAGAACCACCTGCTGCTGGACATCGCCAACAAGCCGCTGCCCGGCGACCGCGTTCCGATCACCTTCAGCGTCAGCGAGCCCTTCTTCACCACCGTCAAGCTGTCGGTGTACGGCGGCATCCTGCTGGCGCTCCCGGTCCTGCTCTACCAGGTCTACGCCTTCGTGCTGCCCGCGTTCTCGCCGCGCGAGCGGCGGGTGGTGGTGCCGTTCCTGCTCACGGTCCCCTTCCTCTTCATCGGCGGGGTCGTCTTCGCCTACTTCGTGGTCGTCCCGGCGGCCCTCCAGTT
>JBKPFS010000154.1:0-48301 GCA_046728935.1 Actinomycetota bacterium
GGCGTTCGCCTCGACGGGGTGGACGATCTCGACGCCCTCGATCTCGCCGACCGAGTCGGCGAGGCGGCGGGCCATGGCGTTGGCGTGGGCGGCGTTCTCGAGCCAGAGGTCGCCGCGGAGCAGCGCGTCGAATTGGACGGCGACGAAGCGCATCTTCGAGGCGAGTTGGCCGAGCTGCTTGCGCACGCGGTCGAAGCCCTGGGCGAGGTCGGGGCGCAGGAAGACGACGGCGTCCCCGTAGAGGAGGCCGTTCTTGGTGCAGCCGAAGGAGAGGAGGTCGACGCCGGCGTCGGCGGTGAGCGCGCGCAGCGAGACGTCGAGGGACGCGGCGGCGTTGGCGAGCCGGGCGCCGTCGAGGTGGACCAGCATGTCGAGCGAGTGGGCGGCGTCGGCGATCGCGCCGATCTCCTCCGGCGTGTAGACGGTGCCGAGCTCGGTCGCCTCGGTGATCGAGACGACGCGGGGCTGGGGGAAGTGCTCGTCGGCGCGACGCTCCTCCCAGCGGGCGACGTCGTCCGGGGCGAGCTTGCCATGCTCGGTGGGGACGGCGAGGAGCTTCGTGCCGGCGATTCGCTCCGGGGCGCCGCATTCGTCGACGTTCATGTGGGCGACGTCGGTGCAGATCACTGCCTCGTAGCCGCGGGTGACGGCGTCGAGGCAGGTGACGTTGGCGCCGCTGCCGTTGAAGACGAGGTATGGCTCGGAGTCGGGGCCGAAGTGGTCGCGGAAGCGCTCGCGCACGGCGGCGGTGAAGCGGTCCTCGCCGTAGGAGGGGGCGTGTCCGTGGTTCGCGGCGGCGATCGCGGCGAGCACGTCCGGGTGCGCCCCGGAGTGGTTGTCGCTGCCGAACCCGCGGGGGCGGTCGCCCGGGTCGTCGGCGCTCACGGGAACAGGGGCAGGCGCTTGCCGCTCATCTTCGCGCCGGCGTCGGAGCACAGGAAGGCGATCGCCTCGGCGATGTCCTCGGCGGGGGTGAAGGTCTTGAACGGCTTATCGGGATTCTCGGCGCGCATCTGGGGGGTGAGGATCGCGTTGACGACGACGACGTTCGCGGTCGCCGGGGATTCGGCGTCGCGGAAGGAGGCGGCGAGCGCGAGCGTCCAGGCTTCGGCGGCCGCCTTCGCCGCGGCGTACGAGGCGTTGGTGCCGTCGGGTGTCTGGGCCTGGGAGGAGGAGACGAGGACGAAGCGGCCGTGCTCGCTGGCGGCGAGCGGCTCGTAGAACGCGCGGGTGGCGTGCTGGACCGTGCGCACGAGGAGGTCGTGGAGCCAGTCGTAGTCGGAGAGCGGGGCCTCGGCGAGCGGCTGCCCACCGCGCCAGCCGCCGACGAGGTGGAGGAGGCCGTCGACGCCGTCGAAGCGGTCGGCGAGGGTGTTCGCCCAGTCGCGGGCGGCGTCCTCGTCGAGGAGGTCGACGGCGTGGGCGTCGAGGCGCTCGGCTCGGAGGTCGAGGTCGGTAGCGAGGGAGCCGAGCCGGTCCTGGTTGACGTCGGTGAGGGCGAGGGTGGCGCCGGCTTCGGCGAGGCGGCGGGCGACGACGGGGCCGAGTCCGCCGGCTGCGCCGGCGATCGCGATCACGCGGCGGTCGAGGTTCACGCCGCGGACGCTACTGATTCACGAGGCGGGCGCTCGAGGGCGGGCTCGACCTTTGGCAGCAGTTGCGCGTAGAAGAGGCTGAGGGGGAATTCGTCGTCCTTGACGAGATCCACGAGCTCCTTGGGCTCCTCGACGGCGGGCAGCTCGCGCGTCGCCTTGGCCCATACGGAGGTCTCGGCTGGGGCCACGTATTCGGAGACGAGGTCGTGGGCGGCGATCCACTGGGAGAGCTTGGAGCGATCGATGCCGGAGTGGTAGAGGTCGTGGACGCGCTCACGGAGCGCGGCGACGCCGTCGGGGAGGCGGTTCCAGTCGATCGTGAGTCGGTTGTCGGTCCAGTGGAGGTAGCGCTCGCGGTGCAGGAAGGCGAAGAGGAGCTGGCCGCCGAGCCCGTCGTAGTTGCGCACCCGGTTGCCAGTGATCGGGAAGCGGAAGAGGCGGTCGAAGAGGATCGCGTATTGGACGTGGCGGGCGAAGGCGAAGCCCTCGCGCTCCAGTTTCACCGCTTCGCCGAAGGCGGTGAGGTCGCAGCGGAGCTCCTCGAGGGAGTACATCCAGTAGGGGCTGCGCTGGCGGATCATGAAGGGGTCGAAGGGGAGGTCGCCGCGCATGTGGGTGCGGTCGTGGATCAGGTCCCAGAGCACGTACGCGTCGCGGGAGAGCTCGGGTGAGGTCAGGAGGCAGGCGGCGTCGGGGGGCAGGTTGAGGCGCAGGACGTCGGCGGCGGCGCCGCAGACGCGGCGGAAGCGCTCGGCCTCGCGGTCGCAGAAGATGGCGCCGAAGTAGGAGGGCGGGCGCTCCTTCGTGGAGAAGGTCTCCGGGAAGAGGACGGCGCACTCGGAGTCGTAGCCGGCGGTGTAGTCAACGAGCGTGACCGGGACGAATTTCGGGTTGTCGTAGCGGTCGCGCTCGAGCTCGGCGATCCAGTCGGGCCAGGGGGCGCGGACGATGAGCGCCTCGAAGCAGGTGTCCGGGGAGGCGTTTTGCTTGTACATGGGGAAGACGCAGAGGTGCTCGATGCCGTCGCGGCGGTCGCGCTCGGGGTGGAAGGCCTCGAGGGAGCGGATGAAGTCGGGCTTGCCGAAGCCGCCGGTGGTCCAGGCGCCGAGGTCGTCGGTGAGGGCGTCGATGTAGTCGCTCTGGTGGGGGAAGTGGCGCTTGAGCGCGAAGACGGAGTCGGAGATGGAGGCGACGAGGGTGCGGAGGCGGTCGGGGTCATGCTTGCGGGTGTCGATGGAGCCGTCGGGCTCTTGGATGAGGCGCAGCTCGTCGACGGTGTGGCGGAGGGTCATCCAGGCGGGATCGGCGGATGCGGGGGAGGCGGTGGTGCCGCCAGAGCCGGTGAACGCGGGTTGGGCGCTCCAGTAGGCGAGGTTGAGGAGCAGGTTCTCGTGGTCGAGGTCGGTGATGCAGTCGTCGCCGAAGAGGTCGGAGTCGGCGAGCACGGTGACGCGGCCGGCGCCGTAGGTGGTGGCGGCGGCGAGTGGGGCGCCGGGGGAGGAGGCGGTGTCGTGGGCGCGAGCGATGGTGCGGGCGCCGTTGGCGAGCGCGAGGGTGAGGGTGCCGGCGCGGTAGAAGCAGGCCTGGTCGACGCGGGTGAGGAGGTCGGGGGCGGCGACGTCGTCGTTGGCGCGGGGCGCGGGCCCGGGGTCGAGGGCGGCGAGGATCCAGGAGGGGGCGTCGCCGTGGTGGTGCTCGTAGTCCTGCACGGTGGCGGTCTCGATTCGCACGCCGAAGCGGGAGAGGAGCTGGTTCAGGTTGTTGCCGTATTTGTCCTGCTCGGTTTCGCCGAGGACGATGAGGCCGCCGCCGCGGCTCACGAAGTCGTCGATGGCGTCGAGCTCGGCGGGGGAGAGGAGCGGGGAGCCGCCGTTGACGGTCGCCTCCCACTTCGGCTCGGAGGGGTGGGCGATGACGAGCACGTCGGCGTCGGCGAGCGCGCGGGCGTCAAGGGGGCCGGTGGTGTGGGCGGCGACGTCGAAGTCGCGGGCCGCGAGGGCGGAGGCGGCGCGGGCGAGGGAGGAGTCGGCGGGGTGTGCGGGTTGGATCGAGCGGGCGACGTCGGGGCGGATGGTCCAGGCCTCGGAGTGGGATTCGTCGAAGAGGATGCGGGCGAGCTTGGGGTGGGTCGTCATGGTGGGTTTCGAACGGTAGAGGGCGGGTCGGTCGGCGTCAATGGCGATTCCGCCGCGCGTGTGCGCAAGAATAATGCGTATGGACGCGGTTGATCGCAGGATTCTTACGCTGCTGACGGAGGATGGGCGGCGTACATACGACGACATCGCGGGGCGGGTGCGGTTGTCGGCGCCGTCGGTGAAGCGGCGGGTCGACAAGCTGAGGGCGTCGGGGGCCCTGCGGGCGTTCACGGCCGTGGTCGATCACGCGGCGCTGGGATGGGGGACGGAGGCGCTGGTGGAGCTCTTCTACCGGCCGGGGACGACGCTGGATGAGGTGGCGCGGACGCTGGGGGACCACTCGGAGGTGGTCGAGGCGTGGAGCGTCACTGGCGAGGCGGATGCGATCGCGCGGGTGCGGACGGAGGACAACGCGGATCTGGAGCGGTTGATCATCGATTTACAGCGCGGTGGGTTGGTGGTGCGCACGCGCTCGCAGGTGGTGCTCTCGCGGTTGGTTCACCACGGGCCGGAGTGAGCCTCTCCGCTTTCGCCACGCCGGCGCGCCGCTTTCGACGCGCTTTGCGTGCCACGCGTATCGGAAGCGAACGTATGTTCGTGCGCGATGAGATCGCGACTGATCAACCGGCGCCAGCAGGGCGACCTCGGTGAGGCGTCCGCGATCGGGTGGCTTACGCGGATGGGGGCAACGGTCCTAATCCCGTTTGGACACAGCCCGGACTACGACCTTGTCGCTGACGTCGATGATCAGTTGCTTCGAATTCAGGTCAAGACATCGACCTACGTCGAGACCACACCGAGTGGACAGCGTCGCTACCAGGTGCAAATCGCTACGAATGGCGGAAATCAGAGTTGGTCCGGCGTCGCCAAGAGGTTCGATCCGTCGCGATTTGATCTCCTCTTCGTGCTCACGGGAGACGGGCGGCGATGGCTGATCCCGGCGCACAACATAGGGGGCGAAACCGGTATCAACGTCGGAGGTCCAAAGTACGCGCACTTCGAGGTTGAGGCAGGTCGCGCCATCACGCGGCTCGTCTATGGAAGCGGAGGTCCACCCCTACAATCCAAGACCCATCGGGGGAGCGCCGACGTGGGAGAGTCGGGCGAGACTGTAAATCTCGTGCCTCGATTGCTGAGTGGGTTCGAATCCCACCTCCCCCATTCCGAGCCGGCTCCTTCCCCAGCGCCACGTCTTCGGCCCTCGAAGTACGAGCGAAGGCTTGGCAAGAACGGCATGGCGGTGATCAATCAGAAGCGGCGCGTGACGCTGCCGCAGGACGCACTCCTCGCCGCAGGACTGCGCGACGGGGACTGCGTTCGGGCCACAGCCGAAGGTTCCGGGCGGATCGTGCTCGAGAAGGTGGGACTCCCAGTGTGGGCTGAGCCCAACTAGATGGGGCAGCGACCTCCCTGGTCGCTGCCCCATGACGGTAGTTCCATGCGCCCGGTTGGCGCGTCCTGCCTGGGCCAGCGCAGCTGGCGCCTAACGATCCTTCCGCTCGCCGCCGGTGAGCGCGTCCTTGACCTTGTCGGCGAGCTCGCTCACCCGCTCCTTTACCGAGCCGGCCGCCCGGTCGACCTTGCCCTCTCGCTGAAGCTTCTCGTCGTCGGTCAAATCGCCCGCCGCCTCCTTGACCCGTCCCTTGGCCTCGTCGAGGTTGCTGGGCACTTCCGTCCCGCCCTCTCGCTCCTGAGACACGTCGACTCCTTCCGCTTGCTTGCGTCGGTCCGCGCACGGCGCGGCCCCCCAAGCAGGACAGGGGATTCCCGACCGGGCATGATCGAAACCTGCACGCCTGGCCGCGCCCGCAGGCGACCCGATCCCTTGCCCGCCGCGCACACCGCGCATATGCTCCGCGCCGAGCTCAGGCCAACTTGCGCAGCCGCTGAGCCTCGGGCAGCTGCTTCAGCTTCTTCAGCGTGTTGTTCTCGATCTGCCGAATCCGCTCGCGGGTGACCCCGAACGCCCGGCCCACCTCCTCGAGCGTGAGCGGCTCGTGCCCGCGCAACCCGTACCGCAGCTCGATCACCTGGCGCTCCCGCTCCGGTAGCGCGTCGAGCGCCTTCTGAATGTCCTCGCGCTGCAGATTCTCAGTAGCCGCCTCGAACGGCTCCTCCGTCGCATCGTCCGCGACGAAATCCCCGAGCTCCGACTCCTCCTCGTCCCCGACCGGCTTCTCCAGCGAGATTGGCATCTGCGCCACGCGCAGGATGTCCCGCACCTCCCGCACGGACACCTTGAGCTCGGCGGCGATCTCGTGCGGCTCCGGCTCGCGCCCCAGCCGCTGCACCAGCTGGCGCTCTACGTGCGCGACCCGATTCAACTTCTCAACCATGTGAACCGGAATCCGGATCGTCCTCGCCTTGTCGGCGATCGCCCTCGTCACCGCCTGGCGAATCCACCACGTGGCATACGTCGAGAACTTGTAGCCGCGCCGGTAATCGAACTTCTCCACCGCCCGAATCAGCCCCAGCGATCCCTCCTGAATCAGATCGAGGAAGCTCAACCCGCGCCCCAGATATCCCTTGGCGATCGAAACCACCAGCCGCAAATTGGCCTCGACCATGTGCCGCTTCGCCGCCATGTCCCCCTTCTCGATCCGCTGCGCGAGCTCGACCTCCTCCTCGGCGGTCAGCAGCTCGACCCGTCCGATCGAGCGCAGATACAGCCGCAACGAATCCAGGCTCGGCTCGACCGTCAGGTCGAGCTCCGGCTTCTTAGTCTGATCGGACGCGCCCTCCCCCTTCGCCTCCTTGTACGCCGTCAGCCCGTCCTCGGCGATCACGTCCACGCCCTGCTCGACGAGGTAGGCGTGCAGATCGCGAACCTGCTCCTTGGTTACCTCCACCTCCTCGAGCGTCGACGAAATCTCCTCGAACGTGAGATAACCGCGCTCGCCGCCCTGCGCGATCAGCGCTTGCAGCTCATCCGAATCCGGGAGCGCGGCGTCTCCGTTCTCGAGCTCCGCGCCCGTGGCGTCCCCCGTCCCCTCTCCGCTAAGCAGGCCCTCAGCCTTCTCGGCCACTAGCTGTTCCCTCTCCTCCGGTGGTCTGAGCGGCGCGAAGTATAGGGCGGTGAACACCCCTTTCGGCGCACTCCGGCTGGCCGTGTGACCAGTCTCACCAACCGCTCGAACCCCGTTCTGCGGGAGACCCACAAAACGCGGTGTGCCACCCTGTTGGAAGCTAATGAGCGAGACGAGCCAGACCCTCTCCCCCACCCCCGACGTCCAGGCCGGCCGCCCCGCGACCGAGGTCAGCCTGACCCGCGTCGGCGTGCGCGGCGTGGAGAAGGTGATCCACGTCAACGGCGCCGGCCCCAGCGAGGCCGCATCACGCGAGGCGAACGGGTCCCTCTACCTCGCCCACCTCGAATGCCTCGTCGACCTCAACCCCCGCCAGGCCGGCGTCCACATGTCGCGCTTCGAGGAGGTCGTCAACGAGGCGATCGACAACGTCGTCCTCTCCGAGACCCTGCGCGCGGAGGAGCTCGCCGCGCACATCGCCCAGCAGGTGCGCGAGCGGCAGCAGGGGATCCGCGCGGAGGTGCGCATCGCCGCCCGATATCCGGAGACCGTGCGCACCCCCGAATCCGGCGTCGAGACGCAGGAGCTCTACACCCTCCATGGCGTCGCCGTCGTCTCCGAGCGCGGCACCCGCACCCTCACCGGCGTCGAGGCACAGGGCATGACCGCCTGCCCCTGCGCCCAGGAGCTCCTGACCGGCCGCTCCCGCGAGCGCCTCGCCGCCGACGGCTTCACCGACGACGAGATCGAGCGCGTCTTCCGCGCCGTCCCCGTCGCGACCCACAACCAGCGCGGCATCGGCACCCTCCACCTCGGCCGCCCGGAGGGCCTCGCCCTCGACATCGACGCCCGCGACCTCCTCCACATCGTCGAGCACTCGATGAGCTCGGAGATCTACGAGCTGATGAAGCGCTCCGACGAGGCGGCCGTCGTCGAGCGCGCGCACCGCAACCCCCGCTTCGTCGAGGACGTCGTGCGGGAGATGGTCCGCCGCGTCGCCGACGCGTACCCGGCCCTCGCCGACGGCGGCTTCGTCCTCGCCCGCCAGGAGAACCTGGAGACGATCCACCGCCACTCCGTCGTCGCCGAGCGCTCCGGCCTGCTCTCCGAGATCCTCGCCGAGCTCGCCGAGGGGGAGCATTCACGCCACCACGTCACCGAGCGCGAGTGGCTCGAGGCGCCGTGTTCGGACTGAGGCGGCCGCTGCAAAGCGTCGCATCTCGCGGTCACCGCGCTCGCCTCTCGCTCATGTAGGTCTCTACTACGCTCGCTTCGCCGCTCCCGCACTTCCTGCGACCTGCTCGCTTTTCACGGCCGTTCGCGCTTCGGGCGGGCGCCGCCGCAGCCCGAAGAAGTAGTCGGCGCCGCTGATCACCGTCATCGCGACGGCCACGTAGAGCAGCACGTCGACCCACGCCGGCGACGGGTCGAACGCGATCAACGCGAAGATCGCCGTCACCTGAAGCGCCGTCTTCACCTTCCCCAACCAGCTGGCCGCGATCACCACTCCCCGCTCGGCCGCCAACGCCCGCAGCCCGGTGACCGCCAGCTCGCGCGCGATGATCACCATCGCCACCCAGGCGGCCAGCCGGTCGAGCGACACCAGCGACACCAGCGCCGCCACCACCAGCATCTTGTCGGCGAGCGGATCCATCAACTTTCCGAACGTCGTCACCGACTGCTGGCGGCGCGCGATGTAGCCGTCGAGCCCGTCGGTGAGCGCGGCGAGCGCGAACACGATCGCCGCGATCAGATCCCCGTCGGGCGTCTCGCCCAGCAGGGCGACGACGATCACGGGCACGGCGACGATGCGCAGCACCGTGAGCACGTTGGGCACGTTGAGGGGGAACACCCTGGCCAGTTAGGTTAGGTAGGTGGCGGTCGACTACGTCTACCGGATCGAACAGCCGCACGTCGCAGGTCAGCTCGCGACCACCTGCCAGCGGATCGCCGACGCCGGCGGCCTGATCGGCGACGTGGTCACGATCTCGATCGGTCGCGACCGCTCGATCCGCGAGATCTCGGTCGAGGTCCGCGACCACGGCGAGGCGAAGCGCGTCGCCGGCAGCCTCGAGCAGCTCGACGGCGTGCGCGTGATCTCCTACTTCGACCGCGCGATGCAGGCGCACGAGGGCGGCAAGCTCGCCGTCGAGGTCATCGCCCCCGTCCAGACCCTCCAGGACATGCGCGACGTCTATACCCCCGGCGTCGCCAGGGTGTGCACCGCGATCGCCGAGGAGCCGGCACTCGCCAACCGCCTCACGATGATCGGTCGCACCGTCGCCATCTGCACCAACGGCACACGCGTGCTGGGGCTCGGCAACATCGGCTCCGTCGCCTCGATGCCGGTGATGGAGGGCAAGGCCCTCTTCTATCGGCAGATGGCCGGCATCTCCGCGATCCCGATCCTGATCGACACCGAGGACGTCGACTCCTTCGTCGAGACCGTGCTGCGGATCGCACCCGGCTTCGGCGCCATCCACCTCGAGGACATCCGCGTCCCCGACTGCTTCGAGATCGAGAGCCGCCTGATCGAGGCGCTCGACATCCCCGTCATGCACGACGACGTCCACGGCACGGCCGTCGCGACCCTGGCCGCCGTGCTCGCCGCCTGCAACCAGGTCGGAATCGAGCTCGAGCGCTCCGTCGTCGGCCAGATCGGGCTCGGCGCGGCCGGCCTCGGGATCGCAACCCTGATGGTGCAGGCGGGCGCCGAGCGCGTGCTCGCCAGCGACCCCGATGAGGCCTCCCACGAGCGGGCGCGCGAGCGCGGCATCGACATGGCCTCATTCGAGGACGTGCTCGACGCAGCGCGCATCGTCGTCGCGACGACGGGCCGTCCCGGGCTGATCGAGCCCTCGATGGTGCGCGACGGCCAGGTGATCCTGGCGCTCACCAACCCCGATCCCGAGATCCACCCCAAGGACGCCGAGCAGGCCGGCGCCGCCTTCGCCGCCGACGGGACGAGCGTCAACAACGTGCTCGGCTATCCCGGGATCTTCCGCGGCGCCCTCGCCGCGGGCGCGACCGAGATCTCGACCGGGATGAAGCTGGCCGCGGCTCGCGCGATCGCCGGGCTGACCGCCGAATCCGAGCTCGTGCCCGACGCGCTCGACCCCGCCGTCCACGCCGAGGTCGCCGCGGCCGTCACCGAGGCCGCCCGCGACGAGGGGCTCGCCCGCCCCGAGCGCGTCCCGGCAGGGCTCTAGCCGCGGCTCAGCTCCCGCGCGCGAGCGAGCACTGCGTCGAGCATTCCCGGCGTCAGCTTGCCCGTGAACACATTCTGCTGCGACGGGTGAAAGCAGCCGAGCAGCGCGTATGGGCCCAGCTCCACCTCGGCGCCGTGACCGAAGCGCGGCTTCGGTCGCGGCACCTCGATAGCGCGCTCGAGCAGCGCCCGCAGGCAGCCGTCCCACGCGAACGAGCCAAGCGCGACGAGCACCCGCGCCCGCTGGAGCAGCCCCAGCTCCTCGACGAGATATGGCAGGCAGTTGTCCCGCTCCTGCGGCGTCGGGCGATTGCCCGGTGGCGGACAGCGATTGACAGCCGTCACGTACGCGCCCCGCAGCCGCAGGCCATCGTCGCGGTGCTCGGACGTCGGCTGATTCGCAAGCCCCGCGCGATGGAGCGCCGCGTAGAGGAAGTCCCCCGAGCGGTCGCCCGTGAAGACACGGCCCGTGCGATTCCCACCGTGCGCGGCGGGCGCCAACCCGATGACCACGATCCTCGCGTCCGGATCCCCGAACCCGGGCAGCGGACGGCCCCAGTAGCGCTGGCCGCGGTAGCGGGCGGGCGGGTCGGCGGCCGCCGCCTGGCGCCATTCGACCAGGCGCGGACAGCGCGTACATCGCGTCACCCGGCGCGAGAGCTGGTCCAAATCCCGCGGCATCTCAGGGGATAGGGTGCCGCCCTGATGCCGATCACACGTCGCCGCCTGATCGCCGCCTCCAGCGGCACCGTCGCCGCGGGCGGCGCCGTGGCGTTGCTCTCCGCCTGCGGATCCTCACGCGAGGAGCCGAGCGACTCGCGCGACGTCGAGCTGCTCCAACCCGCCCTCGACGCGGAGACGAAGGTGGCCAACCTCTACCGGCTCGCGGCTCGCCAGCCGCTTGAGCCGCGGGCGCTCGACGCGGTCGAGAGCTTCGGCAAGCGGGCCAACGAGCAGGTGGGCCTGCTCGAGGACGCAATCACCGGTGCGGGCGGATCGCCGGCTCCCCCGAGCGGGGGCAACCCCGTCGCCGAGAACGTCCTCGAGGCCCTCACGCTGGGGCTGAACGACGCGATCGCGGCCTACAACGCCGCCGTCGGCGGGCTCTCGACCCCCGACCTCCGCCACACCGTCTTCGAGCTGATGAGCACCGACGCCGCGCAGCTCGCCGCCATCCACGGCCTGCTCGGCTCCGAGCAGGCGCCCGAGCCGTTCGTCACCGGTGGCAAGGAGCCGCCGCTTACCGCGGTCTCCGCCGCGGACGCCGCAAAGGACGGCTCGTGAGCCCGGCGACGACCCGGCGCGACGCCCTGGTCCGCGCGGGCCTCGCTACCAGTGCGCTCGCGATCCCCGCCCTGCTTCGCCCCCAGTCCGCGCGCGCCGACGACGACCGCGGCGACCTCGAGGACTTTCTCGAGCAGGCCGTCGACCTCGAGCAGGCGGCGGTGCTCGCCTACGCCGAGGCGGCGAAGGCGAAGGACCTCGACGCCGAGCAGAAGCGCACCTTCGAGCGCTTCCGCGACCAGGAGCAGGCACACGCGGACGCCATGCGCCAGGCGCTCGACTCGCTCGGCGTCGACCCCCCCGACGCTCCCGAGGGCCCGCAGGACACCGGCGCCTTCGACGGCCTCGACGACATCGACGGCGCCGAGACGCTGAAGAAGTTCCTCGTCGACCTGCTGCGAAAGCTCGACAAGCTCGAGGCGGGCACCGAGCTCAACCGCCTCCTGCTCGAGGTCGAGAACCAGGAGCTACGGCTGTACCTCGACCAGACGCCCGAATTCGAGAGCGAGGACCTGCTCCGCGTCGGCGCCGAGATCGGCGCCTGCCAGGCCCAGCACGTCGTCGTGCTTCGCGAGGCGCAGGGCGAGGAGGCCGTCGCCGCGGCGTCGGCCGCGCTGGCCGCATCCGAGGCGGGGTCCGGCGGCGAGAGCAAGTAGGAGGTGGATCCGAAGCCCGCATTCGCGTCTTGCTCGGAGCTGGTTCGCTGGATGGGGATCGGGGACGCGAACCTGGCGGGACTCGTCCACGGCGGGGTGGTGATGAAGGCGTGCGACGAGGTGGCGGCGATCGCGGCCATCCGCCACTGCGGCCGGCGCGTCGTCACCGCAGGCGTCGATCGGATGACCTTCGTGGAGCCGGTCAACGTCGGCGAGCTCCTGACCTGCTCCGCGACGGTCAACGCGGCCTGGCGGACCTCGATGGAGGTCGGCGTACGCGTCGAGGCGGAGAACCCCCGCACGGGCGAGAAGCGGCACACCTCGACCGCCTACATCACCATGGTCGCGCTCGACGACAGCGGCGAGCCCACCCCGGTCCCCGGCCTGATCGCCGAGAGCGAGACCGAGAAGCGACGCAACCGCGAGGCCGAGGTTCGGCGCCGCAACCGCCTCGCCGAGCGAGACGAGATCCTCGGCCGTCGCTAGCTCGCCCGTATACCCCCTACGGGTATGATCGGCGCGACATGGACGACGTGCTCTCCAAGATCGGCGACGGGCTCCAGAACGCCGCCCTGATGGCCTACGAGGTCTGGTGGGCGCTGGTCCTCGGCTTCGCGATCTCGGCGATGGTGCAGGCCTGGGTTCCGCGCCACCGGATCGAGGCCGCGCTCTCCGGCGCCGGCTTCGGGCCGGTGGCGAAGGCGACCGGCCTCGGCGCCGCCTCCTCCTCCTGCTCCTACGCGGCCATCGCAATCGGCAAGACGCTCTTCGCCAAGGGGGCGTCGGCGGCGACCGCGCTCGCCTTCCAGTTTGCGTCCACCAACCTCGTCTGGGAGCTCGGGCTCGTCCTCTGGGTGCTGATCGGCTGGCAATTCACGCTCGCCGAGTTCGTCGGCGGCCTGGTCCTGGTCGCCCTGATGACCGCCCTGTTGCGGTTCTTCGTCTCCCACCGGCTCGAGGACCGGGCGCGCGCCCACGCCGAGCACGTGCAGGCCAAGCACGAGCACCACGCCGTCGCCTCGGAGGGGATCGCATGGCGCCGCCGGCTGACCTCGGCTGACGCCTGGTCCGACGTGGCCCACAACTTTCGCGGCGACTGGGCGATGCTGTGGAAGGAGATCACGATCGGCTTCCTGCTGGCCGGCTTCATCGGCCTCCTCGGCGACGACTTCTTCGACTTCCTCTTCGTCAGCGACGCGGCCGACGCGCCGCGGACGATCGAGAACGTGATCGCCGGGCCACTGATCGCCGTGTTGAGCTTCGTCTGCTCGATCGGCAACGTGCCCCTCGCCGCCGTGCTGTGGTCGGGCGGGATCTCGTTCGCCGGCGTGATGGCGTTCATCTTCGCCGACCTGATCGTGCTGCCGATCGTGCTCGCCTACCGCAAGTACTACGGCTGGACCTTCGCCTGGCGGATCACCGTCCTGATGTTCGTGACGATCGTGATCGCCGCTCTGATCGTCGACGGGCTGTTCTCAGCCGCGGGATTGATCCCGAGCGACCGGCCCACCGCCGAGGACGTCTTCGGCGCGGTCGAGGTCGACTACAAGCTGATGCTGAACGCGGTCGGCATGATCGTCTTCGTCGGGCTGATCTCGCTGACGCTGCGCCGCGGCGTTCGCGATCCCGTGTGCGGCATGACCGTCGACCGCGCGAGGGCGATCACCGCAGTCGTCGGGGGGCGCACGCACTACTTCTGCAGCGAGGGCTGCCGCGACACCTATCTCGCGCAGCGCCCCGAAACCGGCGCCTCTACCCTGAGTGCGCCGGCCCATGAGCACTGAGGGCGCTCAACTTCGAAAGCTCGCGATCGTCCCTGCCTACAACGAGGCGGGGATGGTCGGGCGCGTGGTGCGCGACATCAAGCGGACCGTTCCCGACTTCGACGTGGTCGTGGTCGACGACGGCTCGACCGACGCCACCGCCGGCGAGGCTGCGGCCGAGGGCGCGGTGGTCATCCGCCACCCATTCAACGTCGGCATCGGCGGGGCGATGCAGTCGGGCTACAAGTACGCGCTCCGGCACGGCTACGACGTCGCCGCCCAGGTGGACGGGGACGGCCAGCACAAGACCGAGTACCTGCCCGAGCTCCTCGCCGCCCTCCACACCGACGGCAACGAGGCGGACATGGTCTACGGGAGCCGCTTCCGCGGCGACCCCGGCTACAAGGTCCCGATCGGGCGGCGGGCCGGCAACCTGATCTTCTCGGTCGTGCTGAGCGCGATCACCCGCAAGCGGATCACCGATCCGACCTCGGGCTTCCGGATGGCCAATCGGCACGGGATCGAGCTCTTCGCCCGTGACTATCCCCACGACTACCCCGAGGTCGAGGCGATCCTGATGCTGCACGCCCACCGGCTGCGCATCCACGAGGTTCCGGTGCGGATGAACGCGCGCGGGTACGGCCGCAGCTCGATCGACTATCCGCGCAGCGCCTACTACATGCTCAAGGTTCTGCTCGCCCTGTTCGTGGGGCTCTTCCGCCGCCGGCCGACCCCGGTCGAGGCGACGGGCAAGGACGAGCCGACTGTCGGGCCGCCCACCAACTCGGACGGCGCCGGACCGCGATGAGGGGCCGGGCGATGCACCGCCGCTCGATCGCGCTGGCTCTCGCCGCCTGCCTCGCGTTCGCCGGCCTCGTCGCGACCGCCCGCGCAGAGACGATCGAGGTCACGAGCGAGGCCGAGTCCGGGCCGGGCTCGCTGGGGCAGGCGATCCTCGATTCCGACCCCGGCGACACGATCAAGCTCCCGCCGGGCACGTATCCGCTGACCAACGGCGAGGTGCTCCAGGCGAACGACCTTCACCTGGTGGGCGCTGGAGTGAACGCGACGACGATCGTCCCCACGGGCGGGGGCGAGGCGCTCGAGGACCCGGGCGTGACCAAGTCGGGGCTCACCGTCGCCCCGCCGTTGCAGGCAAAGGAGGGCGACGGGTCCTCGGGGATCGGAACCCGCGCCCAGGTGATCGCGATCATCGTCACGCTGGCGATCTTCCTGCTGGTGCTCGAACTCGTCCGGCGGCGACGTCTGGTCGAGCGCTACGCGCTGCTGTGGCTGTCGGCCGCGCTGGCGCTGCTCGTGCTCGCGATCTGGACCGACGGTCTCGAGGTGATCGCCGACGCGATGGGCATCGCCGAGCCGGCGAACGCAATCTTCATCCTCGCCTTCGGCGTCGTCTTCGTGCTTCTGCTGCACTTCTCCGTCGCCACTTCGCGGCTCGCCGACGAGACGAAGATCCTCGCCCAGGAGGTGGCGCGCCTCGATCAAGAGCTGCGCGAGGAGCGCTCCAACGGGCTCCCGGAAGAGCTGCGCTCGGAGCGGGGCGCGCCCAGCAGCGCGACCACCGCCGACCAGTAGGCGCGAAGCAGGGTTCGAAGCAGCGGGGAGCGGGCCGCGGCGCCCAGATAGTTGGAGTCGAGATCAGCGCTGAGGCAGGACGCGAACTCGGCCGCGCCAATGCGGCGTCGCGCCTGGATCCGGCGCCGCTCCGAGACGAGCCGCGGGAGCGAGGCCAGGGTCTGACCCCAGGCGGCCAGCTTCTGGGGCAGCCAGCCGCCGGCGGCCGCGATCGCCGCAAGCGCGAGCTCGGTGACCACCAACGCCGGCAGCAGCAGAGCGAGGAGCGGGCCCGGGTAGGTCCGGATCAGGGTCGCCCAGCGGTTTCGCTCCAGGTATCGCCACTTCGCCGGGCCCTTCTCGAACTCGTACTCGTGATCGACCCGCGCCGCCGGCTCCACCCCGAGCGTCCCGCCCTCGAGCCGCAGGCGCAGCGAGAGGTCCGCGTCCTCGTGGTAGAGAAAGAACTCCTCCGCGAACCCCCCGGCCTCGAGGAACGCCTCGCGCCCGATCGCGAGGCAGGCGCCGGAGACGAACGCGGGCTCGCCCAGGGGATCGCCGCGCTCGCCGAGGGGATCGCCGGCTCCCCCCGCCCACGCGATCCCGGTGAAGTGCACGACTCCGCCGCGGCTGTTCAGCGTGCGTCCGCCGTCGGCGGTCACGAGGCCCTGCCACGCAACCCATCCCCGATCCTCGGCCAGCGGCCGCTCGATCGCGTCGCGGAAGCCGGGCTCGGGAACGGCGTCGGGGTTGAGGAACAGCAGCAGCTCGCCGGACGCCGCCTCCGCGCCCCGGTTGCACCCGCCGCCGAAGCCCAGGTTCGATCCCGTCTCGATCACCGTCGCGGCGGGCGCCAGCTCGCGCACGACGTCGGGCGTACCGTCGCTCGACCCGTTGTCGACCGCGATCAGCTCGTCGCCGTCGCGCAGCTGCGCCACGAGCACGGGGACGGTTCGCGCGAGCGCGTCGCGCGAGTCGTGCGTGACGATGATCGTCGACAGCGTCGCCATGGCTGCCGGCCGGGGCCGCAACTTCCCGGCCCGTGGCCGGGACGTCGATAATTCCAGGGAGCGCCCCATGGAAGTCCCCACGAGCCACCGATGAGACACCTCCTGCGACCGATCTTCGACCGCGTGGTCATCAAGGAGCTCGAGCCCGACCGGGTTCGCCGCTCCGGCCTGGTCGTCCCGCCGGGCACTCGCGAGGCGCCGCCGCAGCACGGCATCGTCCTCGCCGTCGGCCCGGGGTTGGACTGGTGGGAGGGCGCGGGCGTCGAGATGCCGGTGAAGCCGGGCGACCACGTGGTCTTCCCGGCCTCCGCGGGGACCTGGATCGAGGTCGACGAGGAGCGTCTGCTGGTCTGCGAGGTCTCAGAGCTCCTCGGCGTGATGGAGTCGATCGACGTCTGCCCCTACTGCGCGGACCGCGACCTCCCCGGCGGTGACGCCTGCCCCGTCTGCGGCCGCACCGCCGATCAGCCGACGAGCTGAGGGCGAACGTACTCGCGGTCGTGCGTTCCTAGAATGGGCTCGGGCGCCCGAGTAGCTCAGTTGGCCAGAGCACTTCACTCGTAATGAAGGGGTCGCCGGTTCGAATCCGGCCTCGGGCTTTGCGACGTCGGCTCCGGCGGGCGCGCTACGTCGTCGGCTCGGCGAGCTTGTAGCCCACGCCCCTCACGGTGAGCACGAGCTCGGGGTCCTGGGGGTCGCGCTCGACCTTCTGGCGCAGGTTTGAGATGTGGACGTCGCAGGCGCGGACGTCGCCCGAGAACTCCGACTGCCAGAGCTCCTCCATGATCTCGAGCCGGCTGAACACCTGGCCCGGTCGCTCGGCGAGCAGGCGCAGGACCTGGAACTCGGAACGGGTGAGGTTGATCGGCTCGCCGCGCACGGAGACCAGGTGCCTGGCGAGATCGATCCGCACGGGCCCGGCGTCGATCGTCTTCGCCTCGTGCGCGGTGGTCGAGCGGTCGAGATCGCGGCGGCGGAGCTGGGCGCGCACCCGGCCAATCAGCTCGCGGACCGAGAACGGCTTGGTGACGTAGTCGTCGGCCCCGACCTCGAGGCCGACCACCTTGTCGACCTCCGCGTCCTTCGCCGTCAGGAGGATGATCGGGACGGGGCTGCGGGCGCGAACGTCGCGGCAAAGGTCGAGCCCGCTGCGGCCGGGCATCATGATGTCGAGGATCAGCAGGTCGAAGGCGGGATCGCCGTCGCTGAGCCTGCGCTCGGCGTCCTCGCCGTCGACGGCCAGGGTGACGTCGAAGCCCTCCTGCTGGAGCGCATAGCCGACGGCGTCACGCACCGAGGGCTCGTCATCTGCGATCAGGATGCGGTCGCTCACGACCTGCTAACGCTACTCACAATTCGCTCATCGGGCTAGCGAATGCGGGGAATGCTCACGCAGCCGGCGCTCACGCAACCGGCGTCGGGGCGGGCTTCGCCGCCGGGAGCCGGACCCAGAACGTGCTCCCCTCGCCGTGCTTCGACTCGACGCCGATCTCGCCGCCCATCACGTCGACCATCCGCTTGGTGATCGAGAGCCCGAGGCCGAACCCCTCCTGCTCGAGCGAGCCCGAGCCGCGGTAGAAGCGCTCGAAGATCCGGCTCAGCTCCTCGGCCGGGATCCCGCTTCCCGTATCGGCAACCTCGATCAGCACCTCCCCCGCGCCACGCCGCCCGCGGATCGTCACCCTCCCGGGCGCCGGCGTGTTCTTGAACGCGTTCGTCAGCAGCCCGATCATCACCTGGCGGAGCAGCACGCGATCGCCCTGGGCGACCAGGTCGCCCTCGAGGTCGAAGTCGACGTCCACCCCGTCCGGCGCCGAGACCGCCTCGGTCACCTCCTCGATCACGATCCCGACGTCGAGCGCCTCGGTCCCTCCCTCGCCGATCGCGTCGATCCGCGCCAGCGTCAGCAGCGACTCGGTCAGCCGGCTGATCCGGTCCGCGTCGTCGGATAGGCGGGCGAGGAAGTGCTCGCGGGCGTTGGGGTCGTCCTTAGCCCCGGAGCGCAGCACCTCGATCGCGCCGGAGATTCCCGCGATCGGATTGCGCAGCTCGTGGGCGGCGTTGGACACGAACTCGCGCTCGCTGAGCTCGCGCCGAAGCTCCTCGGTGCGATCCCGGACCACCGCCAGGACCGCGCCCTCGGTGGGGAGCTCGCGCGCGTTGAGCGAGTAGACGCGCTCGTCGACGCGCAGCGCGTCTGCCTCGGCCTTCCCCCTGCCCGCGGCCCGCCGCAGCCACGGCAGGAGCTGCGGGATCGCGCGATTCTCCGCCCCGATCAGGTTCCGCGCGGATGGGTTGGAGAAGCGCACCGCGCCATCCGCGGGCCGGACCACCATCACCGCGTCGCTCATCGCGTCGAAGATCGCCGACAGGCGGTCGCGCTCCGAGCGCAGAGCGCCGAAGGTGCCGCGAAGCGCCTCGCGCATCTTCTCCAGGGCGCGCCCGAGGTCGGTGATCTCGTCGCGGCCGCCGGTCCCCTCGAGCGGCTGGTCGAGCTCCCCCTCGCTGATCAGCGCCGCGCTGTCGGCGAGCCGCTTGACCCTCGTGGTGATCGCGCTCGCGATTAGGAAGCTGACCAGGACGGCGATCGCGACGGCGATCCCGAGCGCGGTGACGCGATCGCTGCGGACCGCCTCGATCGCCTGCTCCACCTCGGGCGAGCGGGTCGACCGGGCGAGCACCGCGCCGTCGATCTGACCGTCGCGAAAGATCGGCGCGGAGACCAGCGAGACCGATCCGGGAAGCCCCTCGCTGTGCGAGCTCCCTGTGAGCGCCATACGCACGGCCTGCTTGTGCCGCGGCGCCTCGCCCAGGCGCATGTCCTGAACGACCCGGTCGGTGATCAGACGGCCGTTGCGGTCGAAGACCCAGGCCAGATATCCCTCGTCGGTGATCCCGGCGATGGTCGCCTTCGATTCGCCCTGCTTGAGCTCGCCGAGCTCCCCGGCGAGCCTCACGGTGCGGCCCACGGCGAGCTCCGTCAGCTCCTCGTCGGCTGCCTCCTCGCCGCGATCCGAAACCAGGAGATACGCGAGGCCGGCCGTGATCAGCGCCACCGCCGCGAACGCGAGCGCGAGATAGAGGCGGACGCCGAAGGGCCGCCGACGACTCGGCGCCAACTCACCGACAGGGCGCTGCATTTGCAGGCAGTTTAAGAGCCTGTCGCCAGCACCCGTTCGAGGCGGAACGTGAGCGCCTCGAGCGCCAGCTCCTCGCTCACGTTGACCCGCAGCCTGCGGCGGGCGTCCATCGCCAGCTCGGCCCCGGCGCGACCGGCCTCGGGAGCGAGTCCGCTCGCGTGGCGCTCGAGCTCCGGCAGCCGATCGGAGTTGAGCACCAACTCCGAAGCTCCCTCGGCGACGGCCGAGAGGTCTCGAAGCCAGGCGACCATCAGCCCGAGGCCGAGATCCAGGACCTCGGTTCGGGCTCGCCTGCCGGTGCGCCGAGCGAGCTCGCCGGCCTCTCGAACGCGGCGCCGGCCCGCCGGCGAGCCCTCATCGCCCGCCTCCTCGGCGAGGGCCAGCGCCGCCGCATGGGCCTCCTGGGACGCGTGCTCGCCGGCGGCGGAGGCGGCGTCGAGCAGACCCGCCCACGGCGCTCCCGCGAGCTTGCCGCTGCGGGCCGCCCCCACGCAGGCGATCGCCGCCTCGCGCAAGGCCACCCCGTCCTCGGAGAGCAGGAGCGCGGCCCGCTCGGTGTCCCCGCCCGCCAACCGGGCCGCCGCGTGCCGCTCTGCGTCGGCGGCCTCCGGGACCCTGGTGCGGAGGCGCTCCTCCAGCACGGACGGCGCGAGCCGCACGAAGCGGACGAGCTGGCAGCGCGAGCGCACCGTCTCCAGCAGCGCCTCGGGCTCGGCGCTGATCAGGATCAGGACCGCGAAGGGGGCGGGCTCCTCGAGGGTCTTGAGCAACGCGTTCTGGCTCTCCTCGGCCATCGCGTCCGCCGCCTCGATCGCGAAGACGCGGCGCTCGCCCTCGAAGGGGCGGTAGGCGGACGCGTTGATCACCCGCTCGCGCACGTCCTCGACCAGATGCTGCGTACCCGGGGGGCGAAGCCAGACCAGGTCGGGGTGGGGCGACGGATCGGCAAGGGCGCGACGGCGAGCGTCGGCGGGGTCCGGCGCGCCGGCCGCCAGCAGCTCGGCGGCCAGCGAGCGCGCCGCCTCGCGCTTCCCCGAGCCGGGTGGCCCGGCGAGCAGATAGGCGTGCGAGGGCGCCGACACGGCAGCCGCGAGCGCCAGGCGCGCCCCGGGCTGATCGGCCGTCGCCGCCTCGATCGAGCCGGGGATCTCGGCCACGGCGCTCACCGCCGTGCCTCGACCAGCTCCATCACCCGCTCGTGGACCTGCTGCTCGCTGCCCGAGGCGTCGATGACGACGATCCGATCGGGGTGGCGGGCGGCGAGCTCGTCGTATGCCTCCGCGACCCGCCGCTGGAAATCGACCCCCTCGCCCTCGAAGCGATCGGCGCCATCCTGGACTCCCGCGGCCAGGCGCTGCTGCCCGCGACGCTCCGCCTCGGCCGGGTCGATTCGAAGCAGCACGGTGAGGTCGGGCACGCAGGTTCCGATTACGGCGGCGTTCAGGTGCTCGACGTGCTCCAACCCGAGGCCTCTAGCGATGCCCTGGTAGGCGGTCGTGGAGTCGATGAACCGGTCGCAGACGATGTCCCGCCCCGCCTCCTTCGCTGCGTGCACGACGCGTCCGCAGAGCTGCGCGCGCGCCGCGGAGAACAGCAGGAGCTCCGTTCCGGGGCCCAGCTCGAGCTCGGGGTCCATTAGCAGCTCGCGGACCCGCTCGCCGACAGGCGTCCCTCCGGGCTCGCGGAGCAGCAGGGTCTCGGGGCCGAGCGCCTCCGCGAGCAGCGCGGCCTGAGTGGTCTTGCCCGAGCGGTCGATCCCCTCGAGGGTGACGAACAACGCCCTAGCGCTTCGCGCGCGAGCCCGCTTTGCGCGTCCGTGCGGTCCCGGGCGACGGCTTCTTCGGACGGCGCCGAGCGCCGTTGCGGGATCTGCTCTGGGGCCGCTTCGGGCCGCCGTCGGCGCCGGCCCGATCCTTCGCCTCGGCGTCGTCCTCGGCCCTCGCGTCGGCCTGCGTCTTCGCCGTCTCGCGAGCCGCGCGTGCGTTCTCGCGTTCCGCGCGCTTCTCGCGCATCTCGACCATCGATGGGCAATCGTCGTTGAGGCACAGCTTCCACGGCCGGCCGCGGAAGCCCTTCACGGTGAGCCGGGGCATCTCGCCGCAGACCGAGCAGCGCTCCTCGAGCCGCCAGAGCTCGTAGCCGCGGCCCGGAAGCGGCCCGCTGACAGGGCACGAGTCCGGGGACTCGGGGTTGTCGCGGTCCCATCCCTCGCAGCCGTACATCCGCTTGCCGCCCTTGAGCTCGATGATCCGCAGGCGGTTGGGCGACCCATCCTCGTGGGCGCGCCCGGCCGTCTCGCACACCTGACACGGGCCGAGGAACTTGTCCTCGTCCATTCCCGCCCAGATCTGCTTGGCGAAGTCCTCGCGCCGGTCCTGGAGCGCCGCGGTGGTGGAATGCAGCATCTCGCGGCTGATGCTCACCACGTCGTCCTTCGAGGTCTTGCCGGCGGCGATCTCGTCCATGTCCTGCTCGAGCTCGGCGGTCATCTCGGGCGTGGCCATCCGCGGCACGTACTCGTGGAACGCCTAGTACATCGCAATCCCCGTCTCCGACGGCTCGGGCGGGTTGCCGAACACGTAGCTGCGGTCGTACAGCTTCTGGATGATCTCCGCGCGGGTCGCCTTGGTGCCCAGCCCGCGCTCCTCCATCATCTCGATCAGCTTGCCCTGGCTGATCCGGGCCGGGGGCTGGGTCTCCTTGTCGACCAGCCACGGCTCGCCGTCGAGATCGAGCTCCTGTGCCTCGGTCAGCTTCGGGATCTCCTCGTCGGCGGAGCGGGCGTAGGTGTAGATCGCCGCATAGCCGGGATCGACCACCACCGAGCCGCGCACGAAGTAGGTCTCGGAGCCGGCCTCGATGTCGGCGCGGGTCGACTCGATGATCATCGGCATCGCGAAGGTGGCGAGGAAGCGCCGGACGACGAGCTCGTACACGCGGCGCTTGGGGCCCTCGAGCGCGTTGGGGTGGAGCGCCTGCGTCGGGTAGATCGGGGGGTGGTCCGTGGTCTCCTTCTTGCCGCGGGTCGGCGTCAGCTCCCCCTCGAGCAGGGGCGCCGCCGCCTCGAACTCGGGGATCCGGGCCAGCGAGGAGACCAGCTCACGGGTGTTGAGCGATCGCGGATAGACGGTGTTGTCGGTGCGGGGGTACGAGATGAAGCCGTCCATGTAGAGGTCCTCGGCGATCCGCATCGCCGAGGCGGGGGTGATCCCCAGCCGGCTGGAGGCGTCGGTGGTGAAGGCGGTGGTGTTGTAGGGCGTGGGCGGCTTGCGGGAATTGCGCCTCGAGGACACCTCCTTGACCACCCCCGGCGGCTTCGTCCCCGCGATCGCGGCATCGGCCTCGGCCTTCTCCCAGAACTTGTCGGTGGCGTGGTGGGCCTCGAAGGCACCGTCCGGATGCTGGAAGCGGGCGAACACCTCCCAGTAGGGCTTCGGGACGTGGGCCCGCCGCTCGAGCTCGCGCTCGACGATCAGCGCCAGGGTGGGGCTCTGGACGCGACCGACGGAGAGGAAGTTGGAGCCGAAGCGACGGGTCGCGAGCGAGACCGCGCGGGTCAGGGTGGCACCCCAGATCAGGTCGATGTCCTGGCGGGCGGCGCCGGCGTCGGCGAGGTCGTATGAGAGCTCGTCCAGCTCGCCGAAGGCGCGCTCGATCTCCTGCTTCGTCAGCGCCGAGTAGCGGGCGCGCTTGATCGTCGGTCGCGCCCTCGTCAGCTCGGCGCCCTCGGCCGAGGTGGGCGCGCCGTTGGTGACCGCCGGGTTGGCCTCGACGATCTGCTCCAGAGCCTCCAGCCCGATCAGCTCGCCCTCGCGGTCGTAGTCGGTTGCGATGACCACGTCGGTCGCCTCCTTGGCGAGCTTGCGCACCGCCTTGACGACGTTCTTGTCGGTCGGCTCCTTGATCAGGTCGGCGTCGATCAGGTCGTGCAGATCGGTCTCCTGCCAGTTCGAGTAACTGTCGGGGAACGCCGGGTTCATGACGTGGCCCTTGAGGCCCACGGCAACGTGCTCGCCGTCGGCGCCCGACCAGGTGTAGAACGGCACCTTGTAGGTGGCGTCGGCCTTGGCCGCTCCGCCGCTGAGGATCTCGGCGATCTTCTTGGCTGAGTTGTTCTTCTCGGTGACGATCAGGCGCATCGGCCTGCTCCCCTAGTAGTAGTTGGTGAGTGGATCGGCAGTGGGACGATGCCCAGCCAATCGGACGGCGAGGGTAGCAGGGGGTCAACGCGCCGCCGCCGACTACGGGCGCCGGAGTAGCCCGCACTAACCTGTTCACATGCCCGCACAGGCCTTCGCCGGCAAGGAGTGCGTCTGCCAGCTTCGCAAGGGGATCTGCGACCAGTCGTGCGTGCGCGGGATGCTCGAGACGCCGCTCTACATCGCCTGCCTTCGCCTCTCGGGGCGCAGCTGCCTGGTGGTCGGCGGCGGCGAGGTCGGCCTGGAGAAGGTCGAGGGCCTGCTCGCCTGCGCCGGCGAGGTGACGCTGGTGGCGCCGGACGCGGTGCCCGAGCTTCAGGAGTACGCGAGCGAGGGCTCGATCCGCTGGGAGCGGCGCCCGTTCGAGGACGCCGATCTCGACGGAAGGTTCCTGGCGATCGCGGCGACGGCGGACACCGACGTCAACATCTCGGTCTACGAGGGCGCCGAGCGGCGGGCGATGCTCGTCAACGTGGTCGACGTCCCGCCGCTCTGCAACTTCATCCTCCCGGCGATCGTGCGCTCGGGCCCGCTGGCGATCGCGATCTCGACCGCCGGCGCGTCGCCCGCGCTCGCCAAGCGCATGAAGCGCGAGATCGCCGAGGCGTTAGGCGAGCCCTACGCCCGGCTCGCCGTGATCCTCAACGACGCCCGCGGATGGGCGAAGGCGACTCTCCCGACCTACCGGGACCGCAAGGAGTTCTTCGAGGGGATCGTGAACGGCGACCCCGATCCGGTCGAGTTGGTGCGGGAGGGGCGCGAGCGCGAGGTCCTGGCGCTGATCGGGGCGGCGAAGGAGTCGCACGCGGCCGCCGCGCACGGCGCCGCCACCGGCGCCTGACGGTGCTGGTCGCCCGCAACGGAGTCCGTCCCGAGGTCTCTCCCGACGCGCGGGTCGCGCCGACCGCGACGGTGGTCGGCAACATCGTCGTGGGCCCGGGCTCCTACGTCGACCACGGCGCGGTGCTCGAGAGCTCGGGGCCGCCGGTGGTGCTCGAGGCGGAGGTCGCGGTGATGGCCAACGCCGTGGTGCGGTCGATCGGCGGCACAACCCGCCCCGAACACCCGGTCGAGGTCGGCCCGCGGACCCTGATCGGCCCGCAGGCCACGCTGCTCGGGTGTGTGATCGGCGCGGACTGCTACCTCGCCACGGGCGTGGTCGTGTTCCACGGCGCCGTTGTCGGGCCTGGCTCGCGGCTCGGGGTTGGCGCGATCGTCCACGTCGGCACCGAGTTGCCGGAGGAGAGCCGGGTTGGCCTGCGCTCGATCGCCGTCGGCTCCGAGGATGGGCCGACGATCACCGCCGACGTCCAGCGGGCGCGCGAGCTCGTCGCCGCGAGCGACTTCTTCGGCGAGGCGTTCGGCGTCTCCGCCGACGACCAGATCGAGCTCCACCGAGCAGCGCTCGAGAGCATCCACGGCGAGGTCGACGGGTGGCGGGATGAGCCCCTCTGATGGACCCGCTGGTGATCTTCATCGCGATGCTCGGGGGTCCTGTTCGGCCTCTCCGCGGCGGTGGGCATCTTCCACGTCCCCTGTGGCAACCCGCAAGTGCCCGCTCTGCGACACCAAGGTCGAGCTCGGCCGCCAGCGCTGCCAAGTCTGCGGCTACCGCTTCTTCGACCGCTTCGGGGCCTCGGGCCGCTAGTTGCGCACCCGGCCGCGCGACGCCGCCGCGGCTCCTCGCTCTCCGCTCGTTGACGCGATTAGGCTGGGCAGGACATGCGCGTCGCCGGTGCCCACGCGGTAGTCACCGGGGCCTCGAGCGGGATCGGGGCGGCGATCGCGCGCGAGCTCGCAGCCCGCGGTGCGCGGGTGACGCTCGTCGCCCGTGGCCGGGAAGCGATGGAGGAGCTCGCGCGCGAGATCGCTGCCGGCGGCGGGGAGGCCGCGGTCGAGGTCGCCGACCTGTCGCGCGTGGACGAGGTCGAGGCGCTCGCCGGCCGCCTGCTGGCCGGCGGCGACCCGCCGGACGTGCTGGTCAACAACGCCGGCGCCGGCCGCTGGCTGGCCGTCGACGAGACGCCGCCGGGCGAGGCCGCGGACATGATGGCGCTGCCGTACCTGGCGGCGTTCGAGCTCACGCGCGGCCTGCTGCCCGCGATGATCGAGCGGGGCGCGGGCCGGGTCGTGTGCATGACCTCGGTCGCGGCATGGAGCTACATCCCCGGCGCCACCGGATACGCGGTAGCGCGCTGGGCGATGCGAGCGTTCGCGAGTCAGCTCCGCGCCGACCTCGCGGGCACCGGCGTGGGCGTGACCCTGATCGCCCCGACCGAGGTTGACTCCCCCTACTTCGACCACAACCCCGGGGCGCGCGAGCGGATCCCGCGCGCCAGCGCCCTCTTCGGCGGCGCAACGAGTACCGAGGTGGTCGCTCGCTACACGGCCGACGCGATCGAACGCGAGCGAAACGAGGTGATCGTGCCGCGACGGGCGGCGATCGTGATCAAGCTGACGCCGCGGCCGGTGCTCGACTGGCTCGCCCGCCGCACCGGCTGGCGCCGGACCGGCTAGTCGGCCGGCAGCGCGTACAGCGCCACGGCGGCGAAGTGCGCCGCGGCGGCGGCGATCACCAGCACGTGGAAGATCTCGTGGTAGCCGAACACCGCCGGGTTGGGATCCGGCCGTTGGGCGGCGTAGATGATCGCCCCGGTAACGTAGAGCGCCCCGCCCAAGGCGATGAGCAGGCCCGCGACGGCGCCGGCCTCCACCAGGATCGCCGGGAAGCCGGCCACGCCGATCGCCCCGACGACGATGTAGACGATCGCCGCCACCCGCTTCGGCGCCTCGACCCAGATCAGCTCGACCACGGTTCCCGCCGCCGCGCCGGCCCAGACCGCGATCAGGAGGGCGGTCGCGAACGGTCCGTCCATCACCAGCAGTGCGAACGGGGTCACCGTGCCGGCGATGAGGAAGAAGATCATCGTGTGATCGAGACGGCGCATCCACCGGCGCACGCTCGGCCGCTGCCAGGTCACGCGGTGATAGAGGGCGCTGACCCCGAACAGCGCCGAGAGGCTGGCGGCGTAGATCCCCATTGCGATCCGCGCCTCACCGCCCTTCGCGGCGACGATGAGGGCCGCCCCGAGCAGCAGGGAGACGAAGAAGGCGTACTCGTGCGAGACACCCCGCAGCCGGGGCTTCACCTTGGCGAACTGGCGCGCCGCCGCCGCCTTGGCGTCGGCGAACGTCTCCGCCGCCGCCGCCCTGGTCTCGCCGACCCGCTCGACCGCCGCGTCGCGCGCGTCGCTCACGCGCTCGACGGCCGCGTCGCGGGCGTCGCTGAATCGCTCGACCGCCGCGTCGCGACGGTCCGCGAGATTGTCGGCGGCCCGCTCGAGCGGCGTCCGCGTGTCCTCGCCCTCAACCATTTCCCAGCGAGCCTAGCCGAAGCCGCGGCAGGGGTGTGTGATCGGCCGGTATTCGATCGCTTCGACACTACATATAGAGCCAGGGGACAGATGAAGCAGGAGAATCACCCTACGAGTAGTAGCCTGGATGGTGATGACCTGTCCCTCCTGCGAAGGTCCGACCCGGGTACTCGAGAGCCGCCGCGCGGACGGCGGCGCGGCGACGCGCCGGCGCCGCGAATGCGCTCGGTGCGGGACTCGCTTCACCACCTTCGAGCGCCGCGCGCCCGAGCCGCGCTTCGTCCGCAAGCGCGACGCAGAGCGGCAGCCGTTCGATCGCACGAAGCTGCGGGCGGCCCTACTGCGCGCGGCGCACAAGCGACCCGTGTCGCCGGACCAGGTCGAGGCGATCGTGGACGAGATCGAGGCGGCCGCCGACTCCGCGGGCGGTGAGATCGAGGCGAAGCAGGTCGGCGAGATGTGCCTCGAGCGGCTGCGGGCGCTCGACTTGGGCGCCTATCTGCAGTTCGCCGCCGTCTACCGCCAGCTCGCCGACGTGGACGCCATTCGGGCCGAGCTCTCGCGGTTGTCCGCAAGTCCCGGGAAGTCGAGGCCCTCAGCACCGGTGGGTTCCGTCCGGGGCGCGCGCAATGGTTCGTCGTTCCCCGTGAAGTCCGCTGAGTAGTCCGGTAAGAGGAGAAAGAGGATGTCGAAAATCGCTGCAAGTGCTGCAAATCTGAGCCAGGGAGGGCTGAAGGTCGCAAGGCGCTTCACGACCCCGGGCATCCATCCCTTCGACGAGATCGAGTGGGAGCTCCGCGACGCGGTGATCGGCGATCCGTCCAAGCCGGCGTTCGAGCAGCGGGGCATCGAGTTCCCGAAGTCGTGGTCGCAGAACGCGACCAACATCGTCGCCCAGAAGTACTTCCGCGGCCGGCTCGAATCGTCCGAGCGCGAGAGCTCGGTCAAACAGATGATCTCCCGGGTCGCGGGGACGATCGCCGCGTGGGGATGCGACGGCGGCTACTTCGCATCGGAGGAGGACGCCGACGCCTTCGAGATGGAGCTAACCCACATCCTGCTCCACCAGAAGGCCGCCTTCAACAGCCCGGTCTGGTTCAACGTCGGGTTCGAGGAGCGCCCGCAGTGCTCGGCGTGCCAGCCATATCACGCGCTCGTCTCCACACCAACAGGCATGGTCCCGATCGGTCAACTCGTCGAGGACGAGGCAATCGGCCGGGAGGTGTACGACTCGGCGGGAGTTACCCGCATCGTTGCCGTGAACGCCAATGGACTCAAGCCAGTACGGCGGGTGCGGCTGCGGAACGGAAGCTTCATCGAGGCAACACCAGATCACGTCGTGAAGGCCGTCCGCGAGCGGCGTACTCAGCCGGAATGGCTTCGGGTCGATCAGCTCACTCCAGGGATGCGCCTGCATCTTCACCCTCATCGCGCTCGTGTCGCCGATCGAGCGCTCGTCGCGGCTGGTGGCTCGGACATCGTCACAGAGCTCGACGGAACCGACTCCATCGAAGCTCTGGATGAGGCCACGCTGATCGAGCGAGCCGAGGCCGCCCTCGCCGGATGGCTCCAGGCGGACGGCTTCGTTGGCAAGTACGAGAGCGGAACCAACAGGTCGCTCATGGTCGAGTTCCAGGTTGCGAACGACGATGAGTATCGCTGGATCATTGAGAATCTTGACGCCGCTCTTCCCGAGGTGCACCGGAAGGTCAGGGACGCCGACACCGCGGACGTTCGGGTCCGCAGGATTCGCTTGTACGGAGAGGTGCTTCGCGACTTCGTGGAGAAGTGGGAGTTGCTTCCGCGCGGCACAGCGATCCGGGTGCCGTCAAGGCTTTGGACCGCCACCCATACGGAAATCGCGGCGTATCTGCGCAGCGTCTTCCAGGCGGACGGATACATCACCGTCCGCCGCGACAACGGCTATGAGAACAGCCGCATCGGTTTCTCCGTAATCAGCGAGCGATGGACCGAGGACCTACAGGTTCTCCTGAACTCGATCGGCATCTACTCGCGCCGGACCCACAAGCGCGAACCGCGATCCAATCGACGTGACCTCCACGAGGTCGCGATCTCGATTGGCTCCGAGCGTGCTCGCTTTGCGGAGCTGATCGGATTCATGGGGGCTGACAAGCAGGCCAGACTGCTCGAGTCACTGGACCTCCAGCATCCAAGGCTCTGCCCTGATCTCCGCGAGGAGGAGATCGTTGGTATCGAGGACCTCGGCGCCAACGAGGTTTACGACATCCAGACGGAGTCTGGCGAGTATCTCTCCAACAACATCGCTGTCCACAACTGCTTCATCCTCAGCGTCGAGGACACGATGGAGTCGATCCTCGACTGGAACACCAAGGAGGGGATGATCTTCCGCGGCGGGTCGGGGTCGGGGATCAACCTCTCGAACATCCGCTCCTCCAAGGAGCATCTCTCGAAGGGCGGCCTCGCGTCAGGGCCCGTGAGCTTCATGCGCGGCGCCGATGCCTGGGCGGGCACGATCAAGTCGGGCGGCAAGACCCGTCGCGCGGCGAAGATGGTGGTGCTCGACGTCGATCACCCGGACGTCGAGGACTTCATCTGGTGCAAGGCGAACGAGGAGGAGAAGGCTGCGGCCCTCCGCGACGCCGGCTTCGACATGCGGATCGACAGCGACTCGTTCCACTCGATCCAGTACCAGAACGCGAACAACTCGGTCCGCGTCACAGACGAGTTCATGGAGGCGGTCGAGGCCGGCGAGGACTGGACACTGATCGCGCGGACCACGGGCGAAGCGATCAAGACGCTGCCGGCGCGCGAGCTGATGCGGCAGATCGCCGACGCGGCATGGCGCTGCGCCGATCCGGGCGTTCAGTACGACACCACGATCAACGCCTGGCACACCTGCCCGGCCTCGGGGCGGATCAACGCGTCCAACCCGTGCTCCGAGTACATGCACGTCGATAACTCGGCCTGCAACCTCGCCTCGCTCAACCTGATGCGGTTCCGAAACGAGGACGGGAGCTTCAACTCCGCCGAGTTCGAGCACGCCGTCGACGTCGTTTTCCTCGCCCAGGAGATCATCGTCGGGCCGTCGAGCTACCCGACCGAGGAGATCGGTCGCAACGCCCGCGCGTTCCGCCAGATCGGCCTCGGCTACGCCAACCTCGGCGCCCTGCTGATGGCCGACGGCCTGCCGTACGACTCCGACGAGGGCCGCAACGTCGCCGCCGCGGTGACGGCACTGATGACCGGTCGCGCGTATCGGAAGTCGGCCGAGATCGCCGCCGCGATCGGGCCGTACGACGAGTACGAGCGCAATCGCGAGCCCCATAACGCGGTCATGCGCATGCACCGCGACGCGGCCTACGAGATCCCCGCCGCCGGGATCAAGGGCGAGCTGCTCGGCGCCGCCCGCAGGACCTGGGACGAGACTGTGGAGCTCGGCGAGCGGCACGGCTACCGCAACGCGCAGGCGACGGTGCTCGCTCCCACCGGGACGATCAGCTTCCTGATGGACTGCGATACGACCGGGATCGAGCCCGACTTCTCGCTCGTCAAGTTCAAGGAGCTAGTCGGCGGCGGGCAGATGACGATCGTCAACCGCACGGTGCCGATGGCGCTCTCAACGCTCGGCTACTCGGCGCAGGAGATCGAGCAGATCGAGGCCTATATCAACGAGAACGCGACCATCGTCGGCGCTCCCGGGCTGAAGGACGAGCACCTGCCGGTGTTCGACGTCGCGGTCGGGGAGCGAGCGATCTCTCACATGGGCCACATCGAGATGATGGGAGCGACCCAGCCGTTCCTCTCCGGGGCGATCTCCAAGACGGTCAACCTGCCCGAGTCCGCGTCGGTGGACGACATCGCCGACGCCTACACCCAGGGATGGAGGCTCGGGCTGAAGGCGCTGGCGATCTACCGCGACGGCTCGAAGACGGCCCAGGCGCTCCGCACCGACGCCGGCGAGAAGAAGGGCGCCGACGCCGCGGCGAGCGGTTCCGCGGAACCGTCCGCCGCGGCCCAGCCGGAGCGGCGCAAGATGCCGCGCGAGCGCGAGTCGATCACCCACAAGTTCTCGATCGCCGGCCATGAGGGCTACATCACCGCCGGCAAGTACGAGGACGGCTCGGTCGGCGAGATCTTCCTCACCGATATCGGCAAGGAGGGCTCGACGCTGCGGGGGATGATGAACGCCTTCGCGACCGCGATCTCGATCGGGCTCCAGTACGGCGTCCCGCTCGAGGTGTTCGTGAAGAAGTTCAGCTACATGCGCTTCGACCCCGAGGGGATCACCAACAACCCGGAGATCCCGTTCGCGAAGTCGATGCCCGACTACATCATGCGCTGGCTCGCGAGCCGCTTCATCGAGGACGTCGACGAGCTCGAGGACCTGGGCATCCTCACCCCGGAGGTCCGGGCGCGCAAGGAGGCCCAGCAGGCGCTGTTCGCCGAGGAGGGCAACGGCGGAGGCAACGGGCATGGGACGAACGGGCACGGAAACGGTTCGCCGGAACCTCCGGCGGCCGAGGCGCAGCCACCCACGGGGGCGCTCACCGACACCCCGCCCATCCATCCGGCCACGATGTCGGGGCGCGACCTAGGCCCCGCCTGCGAGCAATGCGGGGGCATGATGCAGCGCACGGGCTCCTGCTACACCTGCTCTAGCTGCGGCAACAACACCGGCTGCGGTTGACGGCGCCTGCGAGCGTCATCCGGCGTCCTCGCCGGTTCGCGTGGTTACCACGCGTCACCGGCTGCGTCCTTGCCTGACGCCCGCAGGCGCTCGTCAGGCCCGCCAAGTAGCGGGCTTGCGGATTCGTGCAACGCTCGCTATACTTTATGAAGCATTGGATGGGTCCCGCGGCGGGCGGGCCCGGCAGGACTGTACCCCGTACCTAACGAAGAGGGAATTGATGCCTCGCAGCAGAGGGGCCGCGGAGACCCACGGCCAGGCTCGTCGGCGACGCGGCGAGCACGACAACCAGACGAATAGAACGCAGGTCGGCGATGCGCGCCGAGTGGCTGCGCATGCCGTCGCAGAGCCGACCACCGACAGTCTGCAGCTGCTCTTCAACCAGGCGGCGCGCTATCCCCTGCTCACCAAGGAGGAGGAGGTCGAGCTCGCGAAGGCGATCGAGCGCGGCGACCTGGCGGCGAAGGAGCGGCTGATCAACTCCAACCTCCGCCTCGTGATCAAGTTCGCGCGGCGGTACCAGGGCCACGGGCTCGAGCTTGGCGACCTGGTACAGGAGGCGATGATCGGGCTGATCCGGGCCGCTGAGAAGTTCGATTGGCGGCGCGGCTACAAGTTCTCCACCTACGCCGTGCTGTGGATCAAACAGGCGATTCAGCGCGGCCTCGACAACACCGGGCGGTCCGTGAGGATCCCCGCCCACGTCGCCCAGCGCGAGAGGACGGTGAACAGGATCAGCACGGAGCTCTCCAACGAGCTCAACCGCGATCCAACCGACGAGGAGGTGGCCGCGAAGGCGAAGGTGCCCCTCGACGAGGTGATGGCCATCCGCGACCTGACCAGGGTGACGACCAGCCTCGACACCCCGGTCGGCGAGGGCGATACGACCCTAGGCGAGCTCCACGCGGAGAGCACGGACGATCTCGAGGACGAGGTCCTCGAGCGCGCGCAGGAGCGCGCGGTGGACGCGGCGCTGGCCAAGCTCACCCCGCAGGAGCGGGTGATCATCCAGGCTCGCTTCGGCACCGGCGGCCGCGAGCAACGGTCGCTTCGGGACGCCGCGCGTGAGGCCGGCGTCAGCCAGCAGCGCGCGCGCCAGCTCGAGGAGAGCGCGCTCGCGCGCCTCGCCTCCGACGACGAGCTCGCCGGCTGGCGCGCAGCCGCCTGACGCTCGCCTGTGGCGAGTCTCATCCTGCCGTCCTCGTCCGGCGGCGTAGGATGCGAGTCGACGCAGCCACTTAGACACGGAGGTTGGCCCATGACGGAGATCGGACCGGTTGAGTACATGATCGTCGCCTTCCCGGGAAACAAGTTCCGAGGCGAAATCGCCCCAGCGCTCCAGGAGCTCGTCGAGGCAGGGACGATCCGGATCATGGACGTCGCGTTCGTGGGAAAGGACGAGGACGGCGGCGTGGCGGCGTTCGAGCTCATCGACCTCGATCCGGACGTGCGCGAAGGGCTAGAGAACCTCGGCGTCGAGGTCACGGGATTGTTCAACGAGGACGATCTGATGGCAGCTGCCGAGGAGCTGGAGCCGAACTCCTCCGCAGCGCTGCTGGTGTGGGAGGACGTCTGGGCGCGGCGGGCAGCCGAGGCGATTCGTGACGCCGGGGGGGTCGTCTTCGACTTCGGCCGGCTTCCCCATGAGGTGGTCCAGGCGGCGCGCGACCACGCGCTCGCAAACGCGTAAGCGAAGAAGGAGAGACGGATATGCCACTGGTACGGAGAGGGCCCGGTCTGATCGGTACGGCGGCCAGGGTGGGCGTCGCGGCAGGAGTCGCGGGGCGGGTTCAGCACCGTCAGCAGCAGAGATGGGCGGCACAAGAGCAGCCGGCGTACGAGCAGCAGCCGCAGGCGGCGCCCGAGGCCGAGCCGGACTACACGGCCGAGCTCGAGAGGCTCGCGAAGCTACGCGACGAGGGCGTGATCACCGCCGAGGACTTCGAGGCGAAGAAGAAGCAGCTGCTCGGGATCTGACGCAAGTCCCAGCCCTCGTCAACCCGCGAGGCTGTTGATCGTGATCAGGATGAAGAAGCCGATCACGATCTCGTTGACGACCCACGAGTTCGTGTTCATCCAGTCGCGCGCCTTGGGAAGGAACGTGTGGGCCCGGTCGCGGAAGACGAGGAGCAGCAGGGACGGGAGCGCGAGGAAGAGCAGGGTGAGGGCGATGAAGGGGAGGGCGTGCGTCCACGGGTCGCCGTGGCTCGATAGGTAGGCGCCTACCGCGACCGAGGTCAGGATGTCGGTCGGGAACACCCCGAGCAGCAGGAAACCGAGCGTAAAGGAGAACTTCGGGGTGGCGGCCTGTAGCTTGCCCATCCACTTCGGCGGTTCTGACTCCTCCCGCTTCAGGTACACCTGCACCGCCGCGGCAGCCAGCAGTAGCAGGACGATCACATAGAGCGCGTCGTTCGAGGCTCCCGCGTCGCTGGCGCCGTTGCCGAGGAGGTAGGCGAGGGTGACGAAGATCGTGATCGAGAGAGCGGCCCCGATAACGTAGGCGGCGGAGTTCCGTTGCCAGTTCTCGCTCGTGGCGAGGAAGATCGCGCTCAGGATCTGCGGCCCGGCGATCATCACGAACGCCATGGGGAGGATGGTCAGGAAGTTCATTGCACGCTCGGCTTCATTCTGTGGCGACAGAACCTATCTGCTCCGGCAGCCCGTCCCGAAACGCGTGGTGCCCGAGGTCGGCGAGCCAGCCGCGCATGTGCCGGTGCATCGCCTCGGCCCCGACCATCGGGTCGTTGGGCACACGCCAGTCGTGCGGCACGAGCACAAACG
This sequence comes from Actinomycetota bacterium, assembly GCA_046728935.1. Classification (GTDB taxonomy): domain Bacteria; phylum Actinomycetota; class Thermoleophilia; order Solirubrobacterales; family 70-9; genus DATAFO01. The sequence continues at coordinate 34,419 of JBKPFS010000154.1, forward strand.
GGTACGCCTGCTCCCCACCCATCCCGCCGTGCGATCCAACCAGCTCCTCGAAGGCCGCGACCTCGTCCGTGTCGGCCCAGTACGTGCTGTTGAGGACGATGTCCGGGCAGTGGGCGAACCCGTCGGTCCGCGCCACGTGGGCCGCCGCGTTTGGCCCGAACGGCGCCAGCGGGTCCTCCCCCTCGACGCGGTCGGTGTCGAGGTAGCGGGCGCCCCTGCCGCCGAGCACGATCGGCCCACGCTCGGAGCGAACGAGCAGGAAGCCGATTCCGGGGTGGTCCCGAAGGGTCGCGATCAGACGCGGGTGGAGGGCGTCGATGCGCTCGAGGGTCACTCGACCCGGCTCGCGGGGGAAGGAGATCAGGCCCAGATTGCCGGAGGCCATCACAGAGAGCTCGGGTGGCTGGTCGTCCCCGTCGTCGGCATGCTTGGGTTTCTCGGCGTCGTCGAGGCGGACCTCTCCGTCGACGCTCCGGCCCCGGGTGGTGGCGCGGATGCCCCGCGCGGCGAGGTTGTCGGCCTGCGCCGCCTCCGTCAGCGAAGCGGCGAGATAGGAGGCCGACTCATCGCTGTGCGCGTCCTCAGCCTGGACCTCGCTGGCCTCGCAGGCCCCCTCGACTAGGTCCGCCAGGGAAGTCCCGTAGCGGTCGAGGAACGTCGCCCCCTGCGACTGGCCGTGGTCGGCGAGCACAACTAGCCGGTACTCCCGCTCGGCCTCATCGGCCGCCGCCGCGATCCGGGCGATCTGCCGGTCGAGCCGCCGCAGCACCGCCAGGGTGTCCGCCCGTTCGACGCCCGAGTGATGGGCGACCTCGTCATAGGCGAGGAAGGTCGAGTAGCCCACGGGCCGTCCGGCGTACAGATCGCCGATCACCGCCGAGACCTGGAGGTCGCGCTGGACCACCGTTGCCCAGGCCCGCACGAAGGCGTAGCTGAAACTGCGCTTGATGCGCGGCCGGACGTCGCGCCGGCGCTGCTGGGCGGCGAAGAAGAGCTCCTGGGCAACGTCCGCGATCACCAGCATCAGCGTGCGGGTGGCGTTGTATGGATTTGCAAAGTAGGAGAAGTAGTCCTGTCCGATCCGCCCGGGCCGACTGCGGTCGAGAACGGTGCTCATGGTCAGTAAGGTGTGGGGCGCGTCGCCGGAGAGGATGTTCGCGCGGCTGGCACCATCGGAGTGGAGCAGTCCGCGTCCGTTCGAGTGGCGGCGCTCGATCTCGGCGGCGTCGCGGGGGTGATTGGTGACGATCGCCGCGCCACGATCTTTCTCCCACCATCGAAACGCGGGCATGTCCTGGTTGTCCCCATGGAGCAGGCCCGCCTGACACGCCCCGGTCTGCGACGACCAGTCTGTCTCCCAACGAATCAGTCGATGGGAGCCGTCGCGCAGCCAACGGGCCAAGGTTGGGAGGTGGCCGTCGCGAAGCGCGCGCTGCACGACCGCGTGTGCGAGGCCGTCGATCTCGAGGAAGTAGACGCCGGGAACCCCGGAGCCGATGTCGGCGGCCGCCTGGCGGCGAGCCTGGCGCTTGAGGACGTTGCGGTAGTAGAAGTCGTCGTCGTCGATCGCCAACAGCGACGTTACGAGCGTGTTGACCACGGTGATCCCAATCGCGACGCCGATCCCGGTGCCGAGGTCCTCCACGTGCATGCTCGGCTCGATCACCGAGACCAGCCACACGACCGCGCCGTTGAGCGCCAGCACCCCGAGCCCGAGCGTGAGCACGGTGAACGGCAGCGCTACGCGGATCACCAGCGGCCAGACGAGGGCGTTGATCAACCCGATCAGCGCCGCGGCAAACAGAGCCGTGCCGTCGCCCTCGATCGCGAATCCCGGCAGGATCGCGCTGAGAAGATGGAGCGCGGCCGCGGTGAGTATCCAGACGACGACCGCGCGCATGACGGCGTGGCGCGCCCCGAACCGCCTCTTCCCGTCGCCGGTCTCGGAACCCATGCCGGCGATGCTCTACCGCCTCAGGAGCCCAGTACCTTGGCCTTCTGGGCGGCGAACTCTTCGTCCGTCAGCACGCCCTTGTCGCGCAGCTCGCCCAGTTCCTCCTCCATGTTCACTGTCGCTCCTTTCCCCGGGACCAATTGCCAGCTCGAGGCTAGTTTCGCGCCTTCGCCGAGACATCACCCTGTTCGCATGATGTTCGGGGCGGTGGATCGCGCGGGCGCCCTAACCGTCGGGCTCCTTCTCGGCAATCACGCGTCCGTCCTCCACAGCTGCCACCAGCGCCGCGTAATCGAGCTCGTTCTGGTCCGCGTAGGCGCCGGCGAAGTCGGCTATCGCGCGGTCGAGCTTGTCGCTATTGCCGATATACGCGGCGATCCCGATCCGGTCCCCGGAGCGGGCGTGCGCCCGAGCCAGGATCGACCCGCACACCTCGGCATAGATCGTGAGCACTCGCGGTGACATCGCCTCGACCACCGCGGAGCCCTTCTGGTCCCAGAGCTGCCTGACGTAGAAGTCGCGCTGCTGGCCATCCGGGCCCTCGGCGCTCAGCCATCCCAGCAGGATCCCGCTCGTGGCCTGGGTCAAGCGCTGCCCTTCCACCACCCGCTGGCCCTGGTGCGCGAACTCGGTTGGCGCGGTGAACGGCTCCAGCACGGACGCTTGGGCCTCCTTGATTTGTAGGAACAGCGGGTCCTCCTCGTCGCGGCCGACGAACAGCGCGACCCAGGCGCGCGTCCCGACGCTGCCCACGCCGACGACCTTGCGCGCCACGTGCACGTAGCGATAGCCGTCGAACAGGTGCCTGCGCTCGCGCGGGAGGGTCCCCCGATACTGCTCGACTAGGGCCTTGATGCTCGCGTCGGCCCGCTCTAGCAGCTCGCCCGAGAACAGCTCCTCGAGCGGAACTAATACAGGCGGGTCACTCGCGATTCGCAGCTCCCCGTCTACCCGGTGGGTCAGCTTGGAGAAGGCGCGCAGGCGGTCCTTGCGTCGGGCCTTGGCCACCGTGTGGTCGAACCTCTGCAATTCCTTCGTGCTCACGTCGGATTCGTAGGTTTCACGGAGCTGCGACGCGTCCACCCGCTCGTACCAGACCTCGAGGTTGCCGAGCGCCGCCAGCCGATGCATCGCCTCCCGGTAGGCCCGGGTCGCGACAAGCACGACGGCTCGGCGCTCGGCATCGTCGAAGCCGCGGTCCCGACCGGCGATCTCGAGGCTGGCGGCGAGACGCTTGAGGTCCCACTCCCACGGTCCCGGGAGCGTCTCGTCGAAGTCGTTGATGTCCACCACCAGGTCGCGGTCCGGCGAGGCGTAGGCGCCGAAGTTCGAGAGGTGGGCGTCCCCGCAGGCCTGCACCCAGAGCCCGGAGCTCGGCGTTGCAGCCAAGTCTGCGGCCATGATCGCCGCCGCGCCGCGATAGAAGGTGAACGGCGAGGCGAGCATGCGCCCGTAACGAAGCGGGACCAGCTCGGGCACGCGGTCCGCCGCCTGCTGTTCGAGCACCTGGACCGGCTCGGGGCGGTCGGCCGCAGGTTCCCAGACTCCGTGGCTTGAGCGCGGAGCCCGCTCGCGCGCCGCCTTGCCTGTTGCCGCGCGCTCCGCAGGCGTGGCGTCGGCGGCGGGACGAGCCGCGAGCTCTTCGGCGACGGCTGCCATCGCTCGCAACCTACGTCGGGATCCGGGACGCCACATCGTCCCAATCGGGTGATTCCGCGTCGAGCCGGAGCGTTCGATTCACCCGTTCCGGGGGATGCGCACCGACCGTCGCTGCGGTTGACTCGTCGGATGCTGCGCCGGTACCTGCCGATTCTCGGCTGGCTTCCCGGCTACCGCCGTGCATGGATCAAGGACGACGCCGTCGCGGCGCTGTCGGTCTGGGCACTGCTCGTCCCCCAGGGACTCGCCTACGCGACAATCGCCGGCGTCCCCGTGCAGTACGGGCTCTACACCGCGTTCGCGGCATTGATCGCGTACGCGATCTTCGGCACCGCGCGTCAGGTGGTGCAAGGCCCGAGCGCGACGGTTGCGGCCGTCTCGACGGCCGTGATCACCCCTCTGGTTGGGGCCTCGGCCGTGGGCAGCGATAAGGCTGCCGAATGGGCCGCGGCGCTGGCGCTCGCCGCCGCCGCGCTGTACCTCGGGCTCGGCGTGGTGCGCATGGGTTGGGTGTCGAACTTCCTCTCAAAGGCCGTGCTCGCCGGGTTCATCCTCGGCTTTGCGATCGGGATCGTGATCGACCAGACCCCGAAGCTGCTGGGCGTGGACGTGGACGGAGACACCTACATCGAGGACCTGGTCGATCTGGCCGGAAAGCTCGGAGACACGAGCCTGGCCACGCTCCTAATGGGCGCCGCCTCTCTGGGCCTGTTGCTGGCGATGCGATACCTGCGTCCCAGGTGGCCACGGGCGCTCGTGGTTGTCGCTCTGGCCACGGCCGCCGCGGCCGTCTTCGACCTCGGCAAGGAAGGCGTGGCCTTGACCGGGAAGGTGCCGACCGGGCTGTTTGACGTCGGTCTCCCCGGGGTCGGCTGGAGCGAGGCCGGGACGCTTGCTGTCGGGGCACTCTCCGTGATCTTCGTCGGCTATTCCGAGACGCTCGCCGCAGGCCGACTGGTCTCGAGCAAGCACGGGTATGAGGTCGACCCGGACCAGGAGTTGATCGCGCAGGGCGCTGCATGCGGGGCGGCGGGGTTCGTCGGCGGGTTCGTCAGCGACGGCAGCCTCTCCAAGAGCTCGGTCGCGGACACCGCCGGGCAGCGCTCGCAGATGGCTTCGCTTATCAACGCCGGGATGGTCTTGCTCACGCTGCTTTTCCTCGCGAGCCTGTTCGAAGACCTGCCTGCCGCGACCCTGGGGGCGGTGGTGATCGACGCGATGGTGGGCCTGATCTCGTTTGCGGAGATGAAGCGCTACTACAGGGTCAACCGTCCCGACTGGGTCTTCTTCATGGGCGCGATGGTGGGGATCCTGTGCTTCGGAATCATCGCGGGGATCGTGATCGGGGTGGTGCTGTCCCTGCTGCTGCTGATCGCCCGAGCGTCGAGGCCAGGCATCCGGCTCCTGGGCAAGCATCCGGAGTCGGAGGCCTATCTCGACGTCGAGCGGCACGAGGGGCTGATCCGGACTCCCGGCGTGATCGTCGTGCGAGTGGACGGGCCGCTGTTCTTCGCCGACGCGAACAGGTTTCGCGAGCGAGTGAGGGAACTCGTGGACGCCGGCGCCCCGGTGCACGCGGTCGTGATCGACGCCGAAGCCGTCTCCCAGACGGATACCGACGGCGCCGACATCCTGATCGAGCTTGCGGGTGAGCTCGACTCCAGGGGCGCAGTCCTGGCGTTGGCAAGGGTGCAGTCGTCGATGCTCGACCTCTGGCGTCGGGCGGGAGCCATCGATGCGATTGGACCCGAACGCGTATTCCACACGACCGCCGAGGCGGTCGAGGACGTGTCGGAAAAGGGCGGCGACGCGCGCGCCGTGTAGCTAGCGCCGCCCGCCGCCGGAGTGTTCGTGCAAGAGGCGGTTCAGGATCTGCTGACCCGGGCTCAGGTTGAGGGCGCTCCGTCGAGAATCACCCGATCCGGGTGAGGATCGCGCCCCGCGGAAGGACTACGGTCGCTTCGCGCCGGTGCGAGTCCCTTCTCCGGCGCTCACGGTCGCTACCGGAGCGGCCGAGCTAGAGAAAGGAGTGACGAGTGAGAGGTGCGGGTCGAGTCGTGTTCGCGGCAACCATGCTGTTGATCGTGGGCTTCCTGAACATCATCTACGGCATCGGCGCTCTAGACGATGCGAACATCTTCGTCAACGACACGAGGTTCATCCTCGACAACCTCAACACCCTTGGCTGGGTCCTGATCATCCTTGGGGTGATCCAGCTCACCGGAGGGTTCTCGCTGATGTCCGGCAACCCGTACGGCCGGGTGCTGGGGATTGTCGGTGGCAGCCTCGGTGCAATCGGAGCGCTGCTGTCGATCGGAAGCGGTAACCCGTGGTGGTCGCTGGCCGTCTTCGGCCTCTGCGTCTACATCGTCCACGGCATCATCGTGTTCGGTGAGGACGAGCGGACCGAGAGAGCCACGGGGGTTTGAGTTGACCGTGGCGGGGGCCCGTCTTCCGGCGAGCTCCCGCCACGTTTCCAGCCAGCGCATGATTCGCGGTCGGCTGAGGCGCCGAGGGTGCGGTGGAGCCCCTGGAGCCCCGGACGACGAGTTCGTCGAGACCGACCCGAGCGAGCTCGCCGGGATGTTCGCCGCGCCGAGCCTGGCTGCGCGACGTCGGCCTGACCTCGTGGCTGCTGGTCGGCGTGGCCCTGTTTCTCGCGGGCACGCGTCACGATCGTTGCCGCCTTCAACGGCGTCGTCGTCGCGCTCGGCGCGCTGATCCTTGCCGCGCCGGTCACGGCGGCCGTGGTCAAGATCTCGGCGGATCTGTCGCGCGCGCGTGCGCATGAGCGTGCGACGGGGGAGCCCCCGTCGCCCGGGGCGGGAACCGTAGCCACAGAGCCAGCCGTCTCGTACCGCCCCCGATAACGCCTGCTGACACCTGCGTGAGTCGGGTGCATAGGATGTGCTCATAGCGATAGACCCTTAGCGCGAACGAAGGGTGGAGGGGGGACGGTTAGGAATGCAGATGCCATGACTGCCGGCTTCCACCGAGAATGACGACCATCACCGGCGCGGAGCGCCGACGGTTCTCACGGCCGCCTCCTGGCTTTCGCGACGGTTTGGTCCCCCGCGACCGACTCGTTTCGCGGTTGCTAGGGACATCGCACGTTCCGATCGCGCTGCTGGTGGCGCCTGCCGGCTACGGCAAGACGACGGCCCTGTTGCAATGGGACGCTGAAGATGAGCGACCGTTCGTTTGGTTCACGCTCGACGAGCGCCACAGCGACCCAGCTCGCCTGATCGGCTCGATCGCTCGCGCGTTGAACGAGGTCGAGCCCATCGACGATGCGGTTTTCGCCGCCCTGTCACCGCCGCGGCCCAACACCGCGGGGGTCGTGGTCCCGCGCCTTTGCGAGTCACTTCTCGCCGCGCACAGCCCCGTTGTGCTGGTGGTGGACGACGTTCACATGGTGCGATCCCAAGATGCGCTCAGGCCCCTCGTTCGAATCGCAGAGAGCCTGCCGGCCGGATCCATGCTCGTCCTCGCCTCGCGCGACCAGCCGCAGATTCCGATCGGTCGCCTGCGCGCCAACCATCGGCTGATTGAGCTCAATGCCCACGACCTCGTCATGACGAGGTCCGAGGGGGCGAAGCTGCTCGATGCGGCGGGGCTGGAGCTGAGCCCGGGGGCAGCCGCGCGGCTCGTGGAGAGGACCGAGGGCTGGCCCGCCGGGCTGTACCTGGCGGCGCTCTCGCTGAAGGCCTCCGACGATCCCGACCGGGCCGCCGAGGAGTTCACGGGCGACGATCGCGGTGTCGCCGACTACCTACGCGACGAGCTCGTGTCGGGACTGCCGTCGGACCAGCTCGCCTTCCTGGTTCGTACGTCTGTGTTGGACCCGCTGTCTGGTCCTCTCTGCGATGCGGTCTTGGAGCGGGAGGGTTCCGGCGAGATGCTCCGGCGCCTGTCGCGCTCAAACCTGCTTCTTGCCCCCCTTGACGGTCGGGACCAGGTGTACCGGTATCACGCCCTGTTTCGTGAGACGCTGCAGGCTGAGCTCCGCCGGCTTCAGCCGGGGGAAGAGCGCGCCCTCCACGCCCGCGCTAGTGCCTGGTACGCGGAACACGCCGACTTCGATCGCGCGGTGCCCCACGCGATCGCAGCCGGGGACGTCGAGCGGGCCGGGGAGCTGATCTGGGGCAGGACCGCGAGTTATTCAAGCGCTGGGTTGGAGCCCACGCTCGAGCGCTGGCTCCGCAGCTTCACCGAGGAGCAGATCGCCTCAACCCCGACGCTGTGTCTTGCCTTGGCCACCTGCCGGCTGTCGCAGGGTGACGGGGCGCAGGTCGAGCAATGGACCGCCACGGCCTTGCGCCTGCTCGCAGCCGGTGCCCGCGAGGATCGGGAGGCGCTACAGGTAACCGCCGCGGCCATCAAGGCGTCGGGCGCGGCCACGGAGGGCGTCGCCCGGATGCGTGAGGACTGCGCGCGGGCGTACGCCCTGCTCGCCGAGGACAGCCCGTGGCGGTCGCTGTGTCGCTTCATCGAGGGTGTCGCGTTCCACCTCGAGGGCGACAGGCGGCGCGCTCGCGAGGCGCTCGAGGAGGGGGCCCGGCGCGGCGCTGCGGCGGCCCCGCACATCCAGACCCTCTGCCTAGCACAGCTCGCCCTGCTCGCCCTCGACGAGGACGATCTCGACACCGCGACCGTGTTGACGGAGCGCTCGCTCGGGACCGCGGACCGCTACGGCCTCAACGAGTACTCGACCTCGGCCCTCCTCTTCGCGGTTGGGGCGCTCGTCCGGGCGCGCAGGGGTCGCGCCGCCGACGCGAGGCGCGACGTCAAGCGTGCGAGCGAGCTGCTCGAGACGCTCTCGGACCTCAGCCCCTGGTATGAAGCCGAGGCCCGCATCGCGGTCGCACGGGCCCTTGCGCTGCTGGACGACATCCCCGGGGCGAGGGCACAGCTCGCCGATGCCGGGCGTTTTGTGACGCAGGTGCCCGACGCCCCCGTGCTCTCGGAGTGGAGTCAACTCGCATGGCGGGAGGCCGACCCTGCCGCGGCGGTCGAGCGCTGGCCACTGACCCCCGCCGAGCTGCGCCTGCTCCACTTCATGCCAACGCACCTCAGCTTCCGCGAGATCGCCGAGCAGCTCGTCGTCTCGGCCAACACGGTGAAGACCCAGGCGCAAGCGATCTACCGCAAGCTCGGTGTCAGCTCGCGCGCCGAAGCGGTCGCTTGCGCCGAGGCGGCTGGCCTGATCGAGCGCCGCGAGGTTCCCAGACGGGCGGACCCATGACGCCCCGGCCCTGGGACTGAAATCACCCTCATCGGGGGATGCCGTCAGGCCGGGCGCGGCGTACGGTCGTGCTATCGGCCACGTCGCCGAGCGACAACCCAACCCAGGAGGCCAGGCGTGCCGACATGGGGGATCCGTGATCTTCACCGACCGCAATAGGCACGAAAGGAGACCCGCATGGGCGCGGTAACCGAAAGCACCCGCGACGCGCTGGCGGGACTTTGCGCGGGCAGACCCGAGGCGCTCAAGGAGGTGATCGGGTCACCTGAGGAGTACCGGGCGGCCACGGGGTTGGATGAGCGGACCTTCGCGCTCGTCAAGATCGCGACCCTGATCGCGCTCGACGCGCCGCCTTCGTCATACGCGTGCCAGGTCGCCAACGCGGTCGAGGCCGGCGTCAGCTCCGAGGAGATTCTCGGCGTGCTGTACGCGGTCGGGCCACAGGTCGGCGGGCCGAGGGTCGTGGCTGCGGCGCCGGAGCTCATGTTGGCGCTGGGCCTGTCACTGCCCGACTCTACGGACTACCCGGAGAATGGCGATTAGGACATGCCATTGATCAGACGCAGGCCGCTGCTGCGCGCGGCGGCCATCGGCGGTGGCGCCTACCACTTCGGCAAGCGACGCCAAGAGGCTGAGGAGCGCCTACGGCGCCTGGAGCAGCTTGGCGAGCTGCACGAACAGCGTGTCCTGAGCGACGACGAGTTCGCCGAGCAGAAGGCCAAGCTGCTGAACGGCTGAGCGCGGCGGTGTCGCGTCGCCTAGACGAGCTGGCCGAGCTTGCGGATCTGGAACGCCCTGATGATGTCGGTCAACCCCTGCATCAGCGACCAGATGCCGGCGAACACGAGCAACACGTACTGCTTCTCGATGAAGAACTGACCGCCGGTCCAGAAGGCGAGGATCACCATCAGGATGCCGGCGATCAGGCTCAGCCACCAGAGCTCTGAGACCTCACGGCGGCGAACGCCTGGATGATCCAGAAGACGCCGACGATCAGGAACAGGAAGCCGAGGATGTCGGCGAGTGCGGCGAAGGTGTTCTCGGGACTGATCAGTGAGATCACGCCCGCGACCAGGAACAGGACGCCGAAGAGCCAGAACACCCACGCTCCCCGCTCGGCGAACGAGGCGACCGCGAACTGCTGCACCCCTGTCGCGAGGAACATGATCCCGATGATCACGCCGACCGTGGTGATCGACGCCTGGTCGAACTGAAGGATCACCAGGCCCACGATCGTCCAGCCGACGCCGAACGCGATCCATAGCCACCAGAGCCCCGAGACGCCTCGGATCGCTTCCCGCGCCTCGGCCTCGGTGAACGAGCTCTCCATCCGCTCTCCTCCTTGGTAGATGCTCGGCGCGCCCGGCGCCGCAACGCGAAATCTACGCCGACGCGCGGACGCGGAGCTCACGGACTGTGAATGCTGCCCCCCTCAGCCGAGGGTCAGCGACTCGCCGGGGGCCAGCACCCCGGCCTCGACATCCGGCGCAAGCTCGGCGAGCTGAGCGACGAACTCGCGCGGGGGATCGCGCAGGAGCTCGGCTCGCCGCCCCTCGAGCCCCCTGCCGAGGAGGGTGCCCCAGTGGATCGGGATCGCGATCCGCGGCCTGAGGATCGCGGCCGCCTCGGCCGCAGTGCGGGCGTCGAGATGACCGGGACCGCCGACCTTCGGCCCCCAGCCGGCGATCGGCAGCAGCGCGACGTCGAGGCTGCCGGCGAGCTCGCTCATGCCCTCGAACAGCTCGGTGTCGCCGGCGAAGTAGATCCGCCGGCCGCCTCCCTCGAGGACGAAGCCGAGCGACTCCACCCGCCGACCGAACTGGTAGCGACGACCGTCGTGGACGGCCGGCACGGCCGCGACGTCGATCGCCCTCACGAGGGTCGAGTCGCCGGAGGCGAGCTCGACGACGTTTCGAAACCCACGGCGGCGAAACGCGCCCGCGCTGCGCTTGGGCGCGATCACCCGGGTCGGGCGTCCGATCCTGCGCAGCGAGGGGAAGTCGAGATGGTCGGGATGAAGGTGAGAGATCAGAACGGCGTCGATTCCCGAGGCGACGTCGGCGGCCGGAGGCTCGGCGTGCCTGCGGATGACTCCGAGCAGTCGCGAGCGCAGCACCGGATCGGTGAGCACCCGCACGCCCGCGAGCTCGATTAGCACCGTCGCGTGACCGACGTAGGTGATCCGGTCGGCGCCGGCGCTAGGTGAGGATGAGGACACTCACGAGGCGGAGCCGAGGATCCGCCGCTTCTCCTGCTCGAACTCCTCCACCGAGAGGGCGCCCGAGTCGCGCAGGCCGGCGAGGCGCTCGAGCGCCGCCACGCGGTGCTCGGTCGGCGAGTCGGCCGTCGCCGTGCCCTCGGCGGCGAGTCGGCCCTCGCGCGCCGTTTGCATCCGCTCCGCTATCCGCTTCGCGGCGCCCGCGGCTGACGACGTCGCAACTCGATCAGGGAACTCGCGGATCACCTGCCGGCGCAGCGCCTCGACGCCGACCGCCAGCGCGACGACCAGCACCAGCGAAGGCACTAGCCGATGGGTGGCGACGACCGGGTCCCACCAGAACAGCAGCACGAGCAGGAGCGCCAACCCGCCGTATGCGTACTGGGGCTGGCGAAGGTAGGGCGTGATGGCTTCGCGCACGGAGGTCGCAAGTCCCGTTGGTCCGGCGAGCCAAGCGGCGAAGAGAATGAAGAGCCCGTAAGCGACGATCCCCTCGGCCGTCGCCACGAGCAGGGAGGTCCCGATCGTCCAGGTCGCGTCCACGGCGGGCTCCGCGCTGGTCACATCCGCGAGCGAGTCGACGACCGCGTCTCCGGCGAGGTTGTGGACGAACAGCAGCAGCACGCCAATGGTGACGAGCGAGAAGCCCACGGCGCGAAGCGTCTCGCGCCGGCGGCCGCGGGCGAGGTAGATCGCGAGCGCATACAGGGCCAGGGTCAGAGCGGTCAGACCCCACGCCAGCGTGCGCAGCAGGTCCACGCCGGTCTGCACGGTCTCGAGCTCGTCGGCCTGCATGACCTCGAGCTGGCCCGCGTCGGGTGGGAGCTTCGAGACCAGGTCGGCGCCGATCCCGACCTCGTCGGCCACCTGCGCGAGAATCGTCGAGAGATCGAGGGTGACGACGCCGCCGGTGGTGGAGACCGCCTCGGCGTCGTCGTCGATCACCGCGAGCAGCTTCTCGTGGGCGGTGCGGTTGGCGTCCTCCCAGAGGGCCTGGACGCGCGGCTCATCGAGGGCGCGTAGCGCCACCGCGCCCGTCGCCTGGCGGAGCGCGCCGGCGACAGGTCCGGCCAGGCGGTCGAGCTGAGGCGGAAGCCGCTCCGCGACGGCGGCCTCGACGTCGACGTTGTCGTAGAGCTCCGTGACGAGGAAGGCCGCGACAGCGCTCCGGATCTCATTGTTGGCGAGCAGCTCGGTGCTGGTCTCGGTCCAGGTGTCGGTCTCGAGCACCTGGCGCTTGGCCCAGAGCGCGAACACGGAGAAGAAACCGATCAGCGAGGCGACGACGATGAGTGCGATCGGGAGCGCCCGTCGCGAGCGCGCGGCGCGGGTTCCTTCCATCGAACTCCTCCTTGTGTCCGCGAGCCCGGCGCGCCCCGGCGCGGGGAGCGACCCGCCGGCTCTAATGTGCGGCGATCCTACCGTCCCGCGCGGCCCTCATCGCTCGCCGACGAGCAGGGTCTGCACGGCCCGTCCGATCGGCCCGCGCTCGTCGTAGAGCGCCGTGTCGGTGATGCCGATGCCCTCGCGCTCCGGGATCGTGATCGCGTCGAGGCAGACCCACTCCGTCTCAGGGAGGCGGTGGAGGTGGACCGTCAGATCGACGTTGATGAACAGGAACCGGCTCAGGTCGAGCGTCGCGCTGACGCCGTTGCCGGAGTCCGCGGCGACCAACACGCGCTGGAGCGGCGTGAGCTCCTCGCCGGGGACGAGCGGTTGGCGGGTCCGCATCCACACCGTCGCGGGACCGGGCTCGAGGAAGGCGCCTGAGACGAAGCGGTACTCCATCGCCGTGTGGTAGCCGACGTCCTGGCCCGTGTCGAAGAAGGGACGCGGCTCCGCGTCGCCGGGGCCGGGCGGGGAGAGTCCCGGGCGCAGGGTCCCCTCGAGGGTTCCGGTCGCGCCACTGCCGCCGGCGCCGGTCAGCTCCACCGGAAGCTCGACCTCCGTCGCGCGAAGCCGCCAGGCCCTCGCACGGACCAGCTCCTCCCCCGACTCGTCGGCGAGCGTCGCCTCGACGAGCTCGACGCTGCGCCCGGGGCGCGCCACCCACGCTGAGACTCGAACCGGCGCGATCGGGACCGGCCTGAGGATCTCGTACGTGACTCGCCCCACCTGCCGCACCCCGTCCTCGGCGGGCAGACGCTCGAGCTCGCGCCCGAGCAGGGCCGCTGGCGGGCCGGCGTGCTGGGAGCCGGGATCCCAGGGCCCTCGGGTGAGCTCGGTTGAAACGAAAGCGTCCCCGTCAGGGACGTAAAAGGCATCGGACATGAACCTCGTAACCTAGAGAGAGGCGTGATGGAGAAGCTCGAGAAGTCAGAGCAAGAGTGGCGGGAGGAACTCTCGCCCGAGGAGTACCACGTGCTGCGCGAGCAGGGAACCGAGCGCGCCTTCACCGGCGCCTACTGGGACGAGAAGACCCCCGGCGTTTACCGCTGTCGCGGCTGCGGCCAGCAGCTGTTCAGGTCCGACACCAAGTTCGACTCGGGCACCGGTTGGCCGAGCTTCTTCGACCCGATGGACTCCGACGCGGTCGAGACGCGGGCCGACAACAGCTTCTTCATGCGTCGCACCGAGGTCGTCTGCAGCCGCTGCGGGGGCCATCTCGGCCACGTCTTCGAGGACGGCCCCGAGCCCACCGGGTTGCGCTACTGCATTAACTCGTCCTCGCTCGATCTCGATCCCGAGGCAGAGCAGGGCTAGCCGGCTGAGCCCGACGGAATCCTGGCGGGGGCGCCCGCCTCGACCAACGCTTCCGGCAGCTCCACCGAGCGATCGGCGCGCTGGTGGTTCTCGAGCAGCGCGAT
>JBKPFS010000155.1:0-8405 GCA_046728935.1 Actinomycetota bacterium
GACGGCCGTCGCCGCGGCCGGCCTGGCCGCGACAGCCCGAGGCGTGCGCGCGAGGGCCGCAGCCGCCGCCTCGGGGGCGCCACTCGGGGCGGCGATCTCGACCGCAGCCTGATCCTCGCCGCCGCCGCCGAAGGGCAGGCCGTTGAATCCGACATAGGCGCCGATGGCGATGAAGGCGACCACCGTCGCGGCGATCAGCGCGGTGGAGGCGCCGCCTCCGGCGAGGAAGGCGCGCACGTTGACGCGGCTTGGCCCGTTTGGATGGGTCTCCGCGATCGCGTTCATGTCACCGCAGGCTTCGCCCGCGCGGGCACGCATGCCTTCTATCGGCCGATCCCCTCGGGTTCTTTAGCCCCCTGAGGTGCTCGCCAGCCATTGCCGGTGGGTTGCGGGGTACCCGGGACTCGACTAAAGGTAACCGAGTGGGTCCACCGGCGTACCGTTGATCCGGATCTCGAAGTGGAGGTGGGGGCCGAGACAGCTGCCCGTGCACCCCGTGTAGCCGATCACCTGACCCTGGCTGACGCTCTGGCCGGTGCTGACCGCGAAGCTCGTCTGGTGCGCGTAACAGGACGAGACTCCGCCGCCGTGGTCGACGCAGGTGTAGTTGCCGTAGCCGCCGTAGGGAGCGGCGAGCACGACCCGACCCGACTTCGCGGCGTGGATCGGAGTGCCGTTTGGCACCGCGATGTCGATGCCGGCGTGGAGGCGCCCCCAGCGCATGCCGAAGGGCGACACGACTGGGCCGTTGACCGGCCAGATGAAGCCGGAGGCACTCTCACCCTGAATCGGCCCCGCGGGGAGCGGCGTGGTCGACTGCGATGCCTGTAGCTGGGCCTGGATCTGACCCTCGATGTCGCCGATGTTGCCCTCGAGGCGCTCGATGTTGGAGTTGACGTCCTGGAGCGCGCCCTGCTTGCGGTCCCGTGCGGCGTCGAGGTCGGCCTGGCGAGCCTCGAGCTGCTGACGGGTGCGCTCGAGCTCGGCCTTCTTGGCCGCGATCTCGTCCCGCGCGTCCTCGATCCGCTCGACGGTGGCGCGGGTCTCGTTGCGAAGGTCGCGCACCCGGCCGACGATGGCCGAGTCGTTCTCCTCGATCCGGCGCAGGTACTCGTACCGGTTCAGCATGTCGTCGAACCCGTCGGAGTTCAGGATCACGGTGAGCGCATCGGGCTCGTCGGACTTGTAGATCGCGACGAGGCGCTGGCGGAGGGTGCGGAGTGAGCGCCTCAGACGCTCGTGGAGGATCTCCAGCTGATGGCGCTCGTGTCGCAGTCGGGCCTTGACCGCATCGAGCTGCTCCTGCACGAGCGCCTCGCGGTTTCGCAGCGTCGCCACCTCTCCGGAGAGCTGATCGATCTGATCGCTGTAACGCGAGATCTGCGTCGTCAGCACGCCCTTCTGTGACTTCTCCTGGTCGAGCTGCGCCTGCTTGGCGTCGAGCTGGGACTGAAGGTCCTGGCCGGCGGCGCCTCCCCCGGCGAAGAGTGCGAGCGCGAGGCCAAGCCCCGCGGCGAGCGCCAGGGCGGCAGGTCGGCGACTGCGTGGGGCTCGGTGGGCGGGCGGTGTCATTCAGATTTCGACCGGGGCAGAGGGGTAGGGGAGCGGCTCGCCGCTCCGCCCCGGCCGCCTGCCGCCGCGGCCTCGGTGAAAGCGAGGCGGAGGGTACCAAGGGCGGATGCCTTTGCAAGCATTCCTTAACAATCGTTATAGCCGCTGCAACGGCAATTGCGGCCCGCTGGTTCGTGCGTGAGCCGCGGCTAGGTCTCGACCTGGAGGAGGGTCTCGGGGACCTCCTCCTCCATCTGAAGCGTGCTGTGGTCGATCCCGTAGCGCTCGCGCAGCAGGTGCTCGAGCTCGCGCCGCGCGCGATCCCGATCCGCATCGGGAGCGACCACGACGTGTGCGGCGAGCGCGTCGAAGCCCGAGGTGACGGTCCACACGTGCAGCTCGTGGACCTCGCGCACCCCGTCGATCTCACACATCCGGCGGCCGAGCTCGGCGACGTCGACGCGGGCGGGCGCCGCCTCCATCAGGACGTCGAGCGGCTCGGTCACGAGACGAATCGAGGAGACCAGGATGAGGACGGCGATCGCGAGCGAAGCCAGCGGGTCGATGGTCTGCCAGCCGGTGGCGAGGATCACGGCGCCGGACAGGACCACGGCGAGCGACCCGAGCGCATCGGCGAATGAGTGCCGGAGCACGGCCTCGAGGTTGAGGTCGCGGCGGTCCCCCCGGGCAAGGGTCCAGGTTGCGAGGGCGTTGCCCGCGAGACCCGCGATGCCCACCGCGAGCACGCCCCCGCCCGCGACGTCGGGCGGATCGCCCAGTCGACCCAGGGCGGCGACGATCACGAGCACCGCGACAGCCACCAACGCCAACCCGTTCACGAGCGCCGCCAGCACCTCGCCGCGCTGGAGGCCGAAGGTCCGGTTCGCCCCGACCCCGCGGGCGGCGAGCGCCGCCGCCCCGAGACCGAGGCCGATCGAGCCAACGTCGGAGAGGACGTGCCCCGCGTCCGCCAGCAGCGCGAGCGAGTTCCAAACCAGTCCGCCGACGAGCGCCGCGGCGAGCATCGCGAGGTTGATCGCCAGCGCCTGGCGCATCCGCCCCCGGTTCTCGGCCCGCCGGGCGTCGAGTCCGCCGAGCCCGAGATGAGAGTGAGCCGGCATCGCCCGCTCAGGTTAGACCGGTCGACGGGCGCCGCGGGAAGGTTCCCTGGGCGTGGCCCGGCTAGTGGTTCTTCTTCTTCGCCTGACCGGGAGGAAGCGAGCTGTCCGCCTTCTTCGCAAGTCCCGGGGGCAGCGATTCGACCGCTCCGCCCGGGGACGGAAGGCCGGTGGCATGGCCGGGCGGCGGGGGGGCGAGCGGGTTGTGGCCCGGCGGGCTACCGCCGTGCCCGGGCGGGCCGGCGGGCCCTGTCAAATGGCCGAGAGCGCGCCCGCGGCTCCCCTTCGTCGTGGATCCGTTGGGCCCCTCGGGGCTCGTCGGGGGCCTCTCCGGGGGTTCCTCACCCGGCGGGGTGTTGCCCCCCGGTCCCTCACCGGGCGGGGTGTTGCCCCCAGGTTCCTCACCCGGGCCGTTGCCGCCCGGTCCCTGACCCCGCGGCCCATGATTTGCGCCGCCGTCGTTGCCGTTACCCGCGCCCTGCTGGGGCGCGGCTCCACCACCCAGCTGTCCGCCCACCAGCGTCCCCGGGCCGACCCCTGGCAGCACCGCGATGCCGAGCGGGCTCAGAGCGGACGGCGCGACCGCGCCCGGCGCCGTCGGGCCGGCCGGGGCAGGCCCGCCCCGATCGCCGCCGGAGAACAAGGGGACCTGGATCGACGGCGTGGGAAGATCGATGCCGCCGGGCAGGTTGGGGGAGTCGTCCTTGGTGACCACCGCGGTCAAGGAGAGGAAGGCGGCGAGCGCGGCAGCGACGAGGGCGCCGGACGCGCCGCCCCCCAACACATAGGGACGTAGTGGCCCCCTCATGGCCTTCCGTGGAGCTTGATCATTGCTGTGGCCCCCGAGGAACCGAAACCTCCGGTCGATGCTATCGATAGCTCATAGGAACTATCGGCTCCATCGCCGCCAACAGGCGTGGCGAGGGCTCCGGCTGGCCGATTGTTCGATCCCTGGGGCGACCGGTCAAGCGATCGCCTTGGCGGCGGGCTTCGCGGTTTCGGCCATCGCGGGCTGTGGGCGGTCGCCGTTGGCCGATGGCGCCGCCGCCGCAATCTCGGCCGCCGCCGCCAGGCGCTCCCGGTATTCGGCAGCCTGCATCCGGCTGATCACCAGCCGCTGGATCTCAGCGGTGCCCTCGAAGAGCTCGTAGATCTTCGCGTCGCGGAACCACTTCTCGAGCGGGCAATCGCGGGTGTAGGCGAACGGGCCGACTAGGTCGATCATCGTCCGGGTCGTCGCGACCGCCACCTGGCCGGCCTTCAGCTTCGACATCGACCCCTGGCCCCCGGAGAGCGGGATCCCGTTGCGGCCCATCCACGCGGCCCGCTGAACGAGGAGCCGGGCGGCCTCGATCTCGGTCGCGACCTGCGCCAGTGTCTGCTGGACGCCCTGGCGCTCGAGGGGTGGCCTGCCGGCGGTCGAGCTCTCGTCGAGGGCTGCCTCCACCGGATCGATCGTTCCCCCGGCGTCGAGGTAGGAGAGCGTCCACTCGTAGGCGGCCTGGGCGATTCCGAGCGCTGAGGCGCCGACCACCGGCCGGGTCAGCTCGAACGTCGCGAGCGCGTTGGACGCCCTCCCACTCGACTCGCCCGAGCGGGCGCGCTCGAGCTTTCGCTCCAGCTTCTCCAGCCCACCGAGCAGGTTCTCGAGCGGCACGCGGCAGTCCTCGAGCACGACCTCGGCGGTATGCGAGGCGCGGATCCCGAGCTTCGACTCCTTCTTTCCCTGACGCAGCCCGGGGGTCCCCTTCTCGACGACGAACGAGGCCTGGCCGCGATGCCCCAGCTCGGGCTCCACGGTGGCGACGACCACGTGGACGTCGGCGATGCCGCCGTTGGTGATAAAGCACTTGGTCCCGTTCAGGACCCACTCGTCACCGTCTCGCCTCGCCGTGGTGCGCAGGCTCTTGACGTCCGAGCCGGCCTGGGGCTCGGTGACGGCGTAGGCCCCCAGCTTGATCTCGTCCTCGGTGCCGAAGCAGTCCGGGACCCAGCGGGCGATCTGCACCGGGGTGCCGGAGGCGGCGAGCCCGGCGGCGGCGAGGGACGAGCCCGAGAGCGCGAGGGCGATCCCTGCACAGCCCCAGTGCATCTCCTCTGCGTAGATGGTGCCCAGCTGCCCGTCGGCGTCCGAGCCCATTTGCTGCAGGTGCTCGAGGCCGTGTAGGCCCCGTCGCCGTGCCTCCTTGATCACCTCCCACGGGGTCGACTCGTCGGCGTCGTGCCGCGGCGCTGCCGGGCGGATCACCTCCGCCGCGAACGCGCGGCAGCGCTCCTTGAACTCCCTCTGCTCGTCCGTGAGTGCGAAATCCATTGCCGCCCCTTCAGTCTCGCTACCCGATTGACTGGTCAGTCAACCGGCCGCGGCAGTGTATACCCACGGGCGGCGCCGGGACTCCAGTTGGAAGAGGCGCTGAGTCCATCGGGGGATAGGCACTAACTTTCCGCCGCCGTGCTGAGCAGCGTGCGCCACTTCCTCTCGGACGTCCTGCACTGGCTCACCGAGCGCAAGCGACGGCTCCTGTATGCGCTCGCAGCTCTGGTGGTGGTGGGGGCGATCGGCGTCGCCGGCTACCTGCTCGCCGGGGGCGGGGACGAGGAGCCGGCGAGCACGGCGCCGGCGCCCGAGGTGTTCGTCCACCGAGGCCCCGAGCCCGAGGCCACCGAGGATCTCGGCTTTCCGGCCTTCGCGACCAACAACACCACGCGGGTCGCCGGCGCAGACGCGATCGCCCACGCCTCCGCCGTTGCCCTGGCGGTCTACCCCTCGACCGGCGGCGTCCCCGGCCCGTCCGCGGTGAGCCTGGTCGACGCCGCAGACTGGCCGAGCGGGATCGCCGCCGCCTCCCTAGTCGCCGCGCCGGTCGGTGCGCCGATGCTGGTCACCGACGGCGGCGAGGTCCCCGACCTCACGGCGAACGCCCTGCGCGCCCTCGCCCCGAGCGGATCTCCGAGCACCGACGACCACGAGGCGTTCGTGATCGGCGACGCGGCCCGCCCGAGCGGCCTCGAGGCCCTCACCCTCCAGGGCACCAATCCGGCTGAGATCGCCGACGAGGTGGATCGGCTGCGGACGCAGCTCGCGGGGGAGCCGCAGCACCTGCTCCTCGCGAGCTCCGACGATCCGGAGTTCGCGATGCCGGCGGCGAGCTGGGCGGCCCGCTCTGGCGACCCGGTGTTGTTCGTGCAGCGCGACTCGGTTCCGGGACCGACGCTCGACGCGCTGCGCCGTCACGAGGGCGTCCCGGTGTACGTGCTCGGCCCGGAGGCCGTGGTCTCGGCGAAGGCCTTCCGGCAGGTGCAGCAGGTGGCGCCCAACGCGAGCCGGGTCGGTGCGCAGGACCCGCTCTCCAACTCGATCGCCTTCGCCCGCTACACCGACGGCAGCTTCGGCTGGAACATCAACGACCCGGGGCACGGGCTCGTGATCGCGAGCTCGAGCCGGCCACTCGACGGCGCAGTTGCGGCACCTCTATCGGCGAGCGGCATGTGGGGGCCGCTGCTGGTCACCGAGGAGGGCGCCGTGGTCCCGTCGACCCTGCGTGGCTACCTGCTCGACCTCAAGCCCGGCTACGAGGACGACCCCACGCGGGCGCTCTACAACCACGTCTGGCTGATCGGCGACACCGAGACGTTGTCGGTCGGTTTCCAGGCCCAGGTCGACGAGCTCGCGGAGCTGGCGCCGATAGGGTCCGGGCGATGAGCGAGAGCGAGCGACCCGACCTCCTCGCCGGGCGGGAGATCACGATCGAGGATATCCGCGCGCTCGCCGGCCCGGCGACGCCGCACTTCGCGCTCCAGATCCGAAACCGGATCAAGCGCCTGATCGAGCCCCTGCCTGCCGATCATCCGGCCCGGCTCGAGGGAGAGCGCCAGATCGATCGGCTGACCGAGCTCGCGAACCACAGCGGCGAGCCAAGGGGGGCCGGATCCGCTGCTCCGTCGAGCTGAGCTACCAAGCGATGGCGCACGCAGAGCAGACGAGTGCCGACGCGCTGAGCAGGGCGCGCGAGCTGCTGACGACCGAGGCGAGCGCGATCGCGGAGCGGCCGGGGGCGGACCGAGCCGGCTACCTCGACCTCCTCGACGAGGACCTCGAGTCGACCGGCGTCGGCCAGGACCTGATGACGACCCGGCTGGTGCCGGCGATCTACGAGCGCTACTGGAGGCCGGCGCTCGCGCGGGTGCTCAAGGGCGTCACCGGACCGGGGATGACCGAGGAGGTGAGGATCGCCCGGCTGCTCCTCGGCCTCGGCGAGGGCGACACCGTGCTCGACCTCGCGTGCGGGCCCGGCAACTTCTCGCGCGAGTTCGCGCGGACTGTCGGCGACGACGGCCTGGTGGTCGGGCTCGACGCATCGCCGACGATGCTCGCGCGCGGCGCCGAGGAGCTCCGCCGCTCCGACATCGGCAACCTGGCGCTGCTGCGCGGCGACGCGACCCGGCTTCCCTTTCGCGACGGCGTGTTCGACGCCGCATGCTGCTTCGCGGCGCTACACCTGTTCGCCGACCCGTTCGCGGCCCTGGACGAGGTGCGCCGGGTGCTCGTCGAGGGCGGCCGGATCGCGATCATGACCTCGGTGCGGCGCCAGCTCACCGCCCGGCCGCTGAAGCCCGTGCTCGAGCGCGCGAGCGGAATGCGCATCTTCGAGGCCGACGAGATCGTCGGCGCGCTCCAGGAGCGCGGCTTCACCGGCGTCCATCAGCGCCTCGCCGGCATGGTGCAGTTCGTGGGTGGGCGGCTCGCTACATAGCCATCGGGCTGTCGGCCACCCGACGGGCCGCCGATTCATCCGTGCCGCCGAGGAGCCCGAGCGCCGTGAGAGGGAAGGCGAGCACGGACACCAGCCCCGCGGCGATGAAGCCGGCCGAGGTGGCCGCGTCGATCAGCCCGAGGTCCTGGCCGATCTGGGTCGCGGCGACGATGAAGGGAAGCGAGGTGGCCTGCATCAGCCCCGCCGCGATCACTCGCCGGTCGTCGAACTGGCGGCGGTAAAGGAGGGCCGGCAGCCCGCGCGCGAGGACGAGCGCCGCGAGGAAGGCGGGGATCGAGGCGATCGCCGTGCTTGACGCGAACAGCGCATCGAGGTCGAAGCGGGCCCCGCTGGTGACGAAGAAGACCGGGATGAAGACGCCGAAGCCGGCCGCGGCAAGCTTCTTGCGGTAGTCGGGATGGGTCAGCCCCTGGTCCATGTCGAGGTGGTTGAGGATCGCTCCGGCGGCGAACGCTCCCAGGATCAGCTCGAGCCCGAGCTGCTCCGCGAGGGCGACCATCCCGATCAGCAGCACGAACGCTCCCCGAACGCGGATCTGGGCGCTGGTGTCCTGGAGGCGAACGAGCGCGGCCGAGATCCGCCGGGATCGCTCCGCCTCGGCGACGCCGATGGTGACGGCCACGATCACGAGCACGAAGAGCCCGATCAGGATCAGCTTGCTGCCGACGCCCGAGCTCTCCCCGGAGAAGAGCAGGGTGAGCAGGAGGACCGAGGCGAAGTCGGCGATCGATGCGGCCGCGATCACCAGCTGCCCGAACCGCGACGACGACTCGCCGGCGTCCTGGAGCACCGGGACGATCACGCCGAGCGAGGTTGAGGCGAGGATCACCGCGATCAGCAGCGGCTCGTCGGCGATGCCGGCAAGGTCGAGGACGAGCCCGGCGGCGAGGGCGAGCGCCAGCGAGACCGCGAACCCGACCGACGCGACTCGCAGCAGCGCTCCGCGCAGGGCGGAGAGGTC
>JBKPFS010000156.1:0-4276 GCA_046728935.1 Actinomycetota bacterium
ACGGCTCACCGAGCGTCGACTTTCTCCGGATAGTCCGGAAAAAGACGACACTCGATGCACGGAGCGCGAGTCGGTGGCTCGGATCGCGGGCCGGCGTCGTGGAGTAGCGCCTAGCGCGCGGGGCGCTCGATCGTCCCCGAGCTGATCCCGCCGTAGACGAAGGTTGGGACCACCGGCCACTGGCGCTTCCAGTCCGCCATCTCCGAGGAGGGGAAGACGTTGAGGAAGCGGGGGTCGCGCCGGTTCGGGTCGGCGAGCGCCTTCTCCTTGATCATCGAGTCGTACTGGTCGATCGAGTCCTCGAGCGTGTTCGAGTTGAGGATCACCTCGCGGCCGAAGAACTCGGCCGTCTTGCGGACGCCCGGGATCTTCGACAGGTGCGGGTGCCAGCTGTCGGCGGCGACGCCGTTCTCCGATGAGACCCAGACGCCGTCGTCGGCGTTCAGCACCAGCGAGTGGTTGCCGTCGGTGTGACCCGGGGTCCAGACCAGGGCCACGCCCTTCCCGAGCTCGACGTCGCCGTCGATCAGCACGACGTTGTCGGTGATCAGGTCCTTGATCCCGTCCTCGACGTACCACGCCCACTGCATCGGGTGAAGCGAGGCGAAGGTGTCCCACTCCTTGTGCTGGGCGATCAGCTTCGCGTTGGGGAAGAGCGGCGGCCGCGGCGCGGCCTCGCCGGGGATCGGCTCGGTGGTGCCGAGCACGAAGCGCAGGTCCTGCACGTGAAGGTGGTCGAAGCTCACGAAGTCGACGTCCTCGGGAGGGAGCCCGAGCGTCGCCAGGGCCTCGTCGGGGTGGTTCCAGATCTTCGCCAGGACCCGGTAGGAGAGCCACTCCCCGTAGCGGTCGATCAGCTGTTGGTAGAAGGGCGCCTCGGCCGCACCCTCGGGGACCGTGGGCTCGTAGGCGAGCGTGCGCAGCTCACCGTCGAAGTCCTCGAACTGGACGACCTGGAGCCGGTTGATGATGTTGACGTACGGGTTGGCACCGATCGCGGCGCCGCCGAACGCGAACTTGAGCGGGTAGCCAGCGGAGGCGATGTCGACGGTTCGAACGGCGCGCACCCGGTTCTCCGGAGTCGCGAAGCGGCCCCGGAACTCGGCCGCCGCCTCGCGGATCGCGCCCGGCCGGTCGCCTCGGGGCCAGGTCTCGTTGGCCTCGTCGAACTCGTGGAACGGCTTCAACCCGAGGGCGTCGGGGCTGACCTCGGGAACCTCGATCACTGCCATGTTCGGCATGCCTCCTGGCTCGCTGGCACCTGGTCGAACTGTAGCCCGCACCGGCGAACGCCGCCCGCAGCACGGACTTAGACTTGGCTCGTGGAGCGGCCGGAGACCAGGTACGCGAAGAGCGACGGTGTCCACATCGCCTACCAAGTCGTCGGCGGCGCGGACATTGACTTGGTTGTCGTGCCCGGGTTCACGTCGCACCTCGAGCTCTTCTGGGAGCACGAGCCGATCGCGCGGGGACTCGAGACCCTCGCGTCCTTCACGCGGCTGATCCTCTTCGACCGGCGCGGATCCGGCCTCTCCGACCCGGTCAGCGAGGCGCCGACGCTGGAGCAGCGCATGGACGACGTGCGCGCGGTGATGGACGCCGCCGGCTCCGAGCGCGCGGCGCTGATGGGGATCTCGGAGGGAGCGGCGATGAGCATCCTGTTCGCGGCGTCGCACCCGGAGCGCGTGCAGGCTCTGATCTGCTGCGGCGGGATGGCCCGCTCGACCTGGGCCGAGGACTACCCGTGGGCTAACCGCCTCGACGCCATGCTCGAGTCCGGAGCCGAGCTGATCGCCCCGCACTGGGGGGAGGGAGCGATGATCGAGATCGTGGCGCCGAGCCAGGCCGACAACCCGAAGGCGCGCGCCTTCTTCGGCCGCCTCGAGCGGACCAGCCTGACCCCCGGCATGCTCGCCGCGCTGGTGCAGATGTTCCTCGAGACCGACGTCCGCGACGTGGTCCCGAACGTCCACGTCCCGACGCTCGTGCTCCACCGGCGCCACGACCGCCTGGTTGACGTCCGCAACGGACGCTGGCTCGCCGAGCACCTCCCCAACGCGAAGCTCGTCGAGCTGCCCGGCGAGGACCACATGCTCTGGTACCAGAACCCGGAGGCGACGCTCGGCGAGATCGAGGAGTTCCTCACAGGAACCCGGCAGGCTCCGGAGCCCGACCGGGTCCTCGCCACTGTCGTGTTCACCGACATCGTCGATTCGACCCGCACGGCGGCGGAGCTCGGCGACCACAGGTGGCGCGAGGTGCTCGAGAGCCACACTCGGACGGTCAGAGGCGCGCTGGAGAGCCATCGCGGGCGCGAGGTGAAGTCGACCGGCGACGGCTTCCTGGCGACCTTCGACGGGCCCGCTCGGGCGATCGGCTGCGCGCGAGAGATCCTCGATTCCTCCGAGGACCTCGGGATCCGGGTCCGCGCCGGCGTTCACACGGGGGAGTGCGAGGTGATGGGCGACGACATCGGCGGCATCGCCGTCCACATCGCGGCCCGCGTCGGCGCGCTCGCGGAGCCGAGCGAAGTGCTGGTCTCCAGGACGGTGAAGGACCTCGTCGCGGGGTCGGGGATCGAGTTCGCCGAGCGCGGCGACCACACGCTTAGGGGCGTGCCCGACACCTGGCAGCTCTACGCGGCGAAGGCCTGACCAGGCCAGCGCCGGCGACGGCCGGCGGTGGAATGTACGCTGCCGCCAGCATGGACGCGCGGCTCGATCGGGGGCGCTTGCACCTAGCCGCGCTGGTGGGGCTCGTCTCCGCGGCGTGCGTCATCGCCCTGGTCGCGCTCACCGCGGACGGCGCGGAGGCCGACCCACCCGAGCTCCTGCCCGACCTGATCACGTTCCCGATCCAGAAGAACGACCTGGTCGTCGAGAAGATCGTGAAGCGAAAGCTGCTGCGGCTCTCGAACGAGGTCGGCAACCAGGGCAGTGGGCCGCTCGAGATCCGGCCAGAGCTCGGCGGCTTGTGTCCCGCCGGCCAGTACGACGCGGTGCAGCGCATGTTCGAGGACAGCAACGGAACGCCCGGGTTTCAGCGCGGCGACGACGACTTCGTCGACCAGCCGCCGTTCGGCTGCATGAAATACCACGGCGCCCCCGGTCACGACCACTGGCATGTGCTCGACTTCGCTCAGTACGAGCTGATCCGCGAGCACAAGGGAACCCGCGCCACCGCGCGCAAGATCGGTTTCTGTGTCATCGATACCGATCACGCGTTCCCGACCCTCATCGGGTCCCCGGCCGACAGCTACTACCTCTCGGGCTGCGGCGGGCCGGGCGTCGCGCCGACGCTCGAGGGGCTATCGGTGGGCTGGGCCGACGTCTACTTCTACGGCCTGCCGGGGCAGTCGCTGAAGATCAACCACATCGGCCGGGGGCATTACTGCCTGGTCTCCACCGCCGACCCGGAGAACCTGATCCTGGAGTCCAACGAGGCCAACAACGAGCGCGAGGTGCGCATCAAGCTCCGCCCGCGGAAGCTCAAGTTCCACCGGGTGAAGGGGGCTTGCAAGCTGTAGCGCGGGCCTAGCCGGCGGCCGTCTCAACCGCTGCGCCCGCGCGGCCCGCCCAGTGCGCCTCGGGGGAGGGAGGCGTGTCGCGCAGGTACCACTCGGCATCGAGCGCGCTCATGCACCCGGTGCCGGCGGCCGTGACCGCCTGGCGGTACGTGTGGTCGACGAGGTCGCCCACGGCGAACACCCCGGCCAGGCTGGTGCGGGTCGAGCCGTCGGACGTGACCACGTAGCCGCCGGCGTCGACCTCGACCTGGTCCGCGACCAGCTCCGAGCGCGGGATGTGGCCGATGGCGACGAACGCGCCGCCGACCTCGAGCTCCTCCTCCTCGCCGCTCTCCGCGTTGCGCAGTCGCAGCGCGCCCAGCTTCCCGGCGGAGCCGGCGACGAACTCCTCGACCGTGAACGGGGTCTTGAAGCTGATGTTGTCGCGCTCGGCGGCTCGGTCGAGCATGATCTTCGAGGCGCGGAACTCGTCGCGCCGGTGGACGATGTCCAGGTGCGAGGCGTACTTGGAGACGAAGATCGAGTCCTCCATCGCGGAGTCGCCGCCGCCGATCACTGCGACCTTCTCGCCCTTGAAGAAGGCGCCGTCGCAGACGCCACAGGTCGAGACGCCCTTGCCGCCGAGCTCGAGCTCGCCGGGAATCCCGAGCCGGCGCGGCTCGGCGCCCATCGAGAGGATCACGGCCTTGGCGACGTACTCGTCGTCGCCGACGAACACGCGCTGATGGCCGCCGTCGGTGAGCTCAACCC
>JBKPFS010000157.1:0-5336 GCA_046728935.1 Actinomycetota bacterium
CTATAACCGGAGGTTTTTGTGGCGGGGGGCCGGGTGGCGGCCGGGGGCCCGAGGTTTATCAACGGACTGGGCCCGGGGCCCGGGCGCCCGCGCTCGGGAATTGAAAACGAATCCACCTCGGCGTTCTCGTCCACCTTGATCACGGTCGCAATGCCGGAGGGAGGTCGCAGCACCCGCCCACTGCCCACCTGATCGACGCAGATGCGATTTCCGCGCAGCTCCCAGGTCAGGTAGTCGCGGCCGTGCTCCCCGTCGAGGAACTGCTGCGGGGCAAGCACCAGCGTCGATCCCGGGCCGACCTGCGTCCGCAGCTCCGCGAGCGCGGGTGAGTAGGACTCAGGGCCGATCGGACCGTTGGCGAGGACCACCGCGGTGGAGATCCCGGCGGCCCCCAGGTAGGCGAGCGTGAGCAGCGCGGGCCCGTCCGCGAGGAGCGCCCGGACGGCGATGATCGACACCAGGGGCGCCACGAGCAGGAGCGCCTTCGCTTCCTGGTAGGGGGTGCCGGCGGCGAGCGCGTACAGCCACAGAACCGACGCCGCCGCGAGGGCGCCGAGGACCGCGCGATAGCCGCGCCGCCACCCCCATGCGAGCCCGAGCCCGAGCGCCGCCAGGCCCACGGCTGCGCCGGCGTAGAAGGCGATCGCGGGGACGGCGCCGTCGCCGGGCTCGAGCCGGAAGTCGCCCGACGGCCAGATTCCGAGCGCCTCCAGGGGCGAGAGCCGGTTGAAGAGGTTGCCCAGGCCGGCGCCCCTCGGGTTGAAGGTCTCGAAGTCCCCGAACTTGGCCATTCGCCTGACCTCGGGGGCGACGGCTGCCGCGAGGACGAGCAGGGCGACGGCGGCCGTCGGGGCGGCGAGTCGCGCCAGCCGGCGCGCTTCGGCCCACCCTCCTCTCCCCCGCGCTCGCCAGAGCTCGACCGCGGCCCAGACCGCCGACGCCCCGGCCAGCCACGCAAGGCCCGGGAAGCTGTAGGTGTAGGCGCTGCCAATCGCGATGACCGCGAGCGGGACGGCCCTGAGCGCGCGCGGCGCCGCCGTCCGCAGCGGCCACTCGCGCGCCAGTTGGTGCAGGCCGATCGCGAACGTGAGCACGAACAGCGCCTGAAGCGTCTCCTTGAACGCCCCCTGGACGAAGAAGGCGGCGACCAGGTAGGCGAAGCCGACCACCAGGGCGCCCGCGTATTGGCGCGCCAAGTGCAGCTCGGCGAGCAGCGCCAGGGGAGCGAGGCAGGAGGCGACCGCGACCGCCAGCGCGAGGCCGTCGAACGCCTGGACCGTGCTCGGCCCCAGCTCGGCCAGGCCGACCACGAGCGAGTGCGGGCCGAGCGGATAGCCCTCCGAGATGAGCCGCTCCGTGCCGCCGGCCGCAAGCCGATCGACGGCGAACAGGTGCTGGGACATGTCCGGGTTGAGCCCCGTGCCCATGATCCCGAACCGCCCCTCAACGAAGAACGGGGTCGAGGCGACGAGCACCGCCGCAAGCCCGAACGGCAATCCAGCTCGGAGCGCGCTGGCGAGATCCTCGATCCGGCCCCAGAGCACCAGCAGCGCCAGCGCTCCTGCGCACCCAAGCGCGATCGCCACCGCCGTGCCCTCGCCGGGCAGGCGCACCACCCCCCAGGAAAGCGCGCAGATCGCCCCCAGCCCGACCGCGGGAGCGAGCCACGACCAGGTACGCCGCCCGCAGGCGGCGAACACAGCCTGGCCGACGACCGCGGCCAGCCCGAGGACCAGCAGGAAGGACGCGTAGGTCCCCAGCATGGCCGGCGAGCATAGAGCCGGCCCCCGCGGCTTCCCCGCCGCAGCGGGGAGCGTGCAGCTACGTGAGCAGGATGATCAGCAGGATGATGATCAGCAGAGTGCCGATGCCGATGTACATGTCCCGACCTCCTTTCGGGCCAGGGAAGGACGTACCCCGGCCACCCGCAAGCAAACGGCGGATCGGTGAAATGGCTGCTATCGGGCAATTTCGCCGCAACCTCCGCGGTGCCCGCGCCTCCCTGAAGGATTTTGCAGCGTTTTGGAGGATTTGCTGCTCCGTGGTAGGTTCGGCGAAATGCGTCGACTGACAAAGGAGGTCACGATGCGCAAGAAGATGGCGGCCGTGCTGCTGGCCGGAGCGTTCGCGCTCTCGGCTCCAGCGGCCGCGCTGGCCGACAACCCGCACGCGGGCGGATCCGGACACTTCCAGGGAAGCTCTGGTCCCTGCAAGTCGTCGGAGAGCAACCCGAACTGCCCGCCGTTCGGCGGCTAGATCTGATCGTCCACGGAAGGGGCTGCCTGCGGGCGGCCCCTTCCCGGGCGGCGGCGCGAGGGCAGCGTCGCGCGCCTGCGATCGGAGTCAACGTGCTAGAGCGGGTGGAGGGTGGGTTCATCCAATCCCACGGAGGCGAGGATCGCCATGTACCTCCGGGAGCCTCTCCAGCCTCGCGGCTCACGGCAAGCGGAGCGGTGCGCAGGTCGGGCCAAGGCGTGCCGCGCCCGCGGCCGAACCGGTGTAGGGCCCGTCAGCCCGTCGCTCTGTCTGATCAGCGCCCTACGCTCACCTACGGGCATGGCGGCCGACGACCTCGCGGAGCGACTTCAGCGGATTGAGGACACCCTCGGCTCGATCAGCACGCAGGTCACCGCGACAAGCAACCTAGACGCCCTGCAGTCTCGTCTTGACGACATCGACGCCCGCTTGGCACGCATGGAGGACGCGCTGTATCCCGTGGAACCCCCCTCGGATTGGGGGCCGGATGGCGGACCTACAGTGCGAATCCCGCGTTGAGAGGGAAGCCGGCTCGGCTCTACAACGCTCGGTGTCGCTCTTAGTCGCGACCTGGCGGAGAGCCTTGGGCGATGGGCGCTGCTGGGTTCGAACCAGCGACCTCCAGCTTGTCGAGCGGCCTCAGGGCTTTTCGCGGTCTTCCACGATTCAGCGTTTTCGGCTCTAGTAAGCCATTTCTGAGCTAGACCCGACCGGCTCCCATCCGCCGGTTTTCGCCCCTTCGTGTTGTCACTTTGTTGTCACCCCTGGCAGGCGCTGCGGCTCGGCCATCGCATTAAGCCCGTTGCGGGAGCATGGACAGCCCGGGGCTGACCGAGGCACAGGCGTCCCGCATAGGCTTCGGCCATGGGCTTCTTCGACGACTTTCGCCTTCCAAGCTTCGATCGGGATGAGGAGTCTGAGCCAGCGGCACCTGACTGGTTCGGACCGCCGGATGACTGGCTCGGCGGAGTGATCCCCGTCGAGTTGCTCCTGGGACGCGGCGAGGACGCCGCCGCTTACCTCACACGCCTCGTCGCGTACCCGACAGGGTTCGGGTTCACCATCGAGGTGCTGAGCCGGAAGGCAAGTGAGCTCTGGTTGGAGCCTTTCGAGTTCCGCGCCGCTCATACCGCCGCGGCGGGCGGAGAGCTGCCCCCGGAGCTGATCCGGTATGGCATCCAGTACCCCGATGGCCGCAGGGCGACTGCGTTCGGAGACTTCATCGACGGGACCAGTACCAGGCTCGCCGCGCTTGACCCCAACGGGCCGTCGCCCGATCCTGACATGGAGCTCATTCTCACCACGCAGGGCGGCAGCGGAGGTCGCCGCCACAGCAGCCAGGAGTGCTGGGTCTGGCCCTTGCCGCCGGAGTCTGGCGTCGTGTCATTCGTCTGCGAATGGCCTCGGTTTTCCATTCCCGAGAGCGCCGCTGACCTGGAGTCATCACGGATTCACGAAGCGGCCAGACGCGCCCGGCAAGTCTGGCCCGACGACGCCCGTTGATTTAGCAAGTCGTCAGAACGGGATCGCTAGGCGGGCGCCCTCTCAGGTTTATGTCCGACACCCGAGCATCGGGCGCCGGCGGATTGCCTCGATGCTCCAGAAACGCGGCGCGTTGGTCGGAATCGAGCTGTGGGCGGCCTCGGAGCGCTTGCCGCGATATCGCCGTCCGGGGCGTACTAGCTGTCCGTTCTCATCGACAAGGCAGCTTCCAGCTACCTGGTGAGCCGCAGGAACTCGTCCCGGCTGATACCCGACGCGCCGATGATCTGGTTCAAGGTGCCTTTCGCGAGATCCCGACGGTGCACCGGGACGACGACGCGGTTCGGTCGGTCCGGGTGTCGGACTCGCGATGGGCGATCGAGGCTGACCCGACCGTGCTGTCCGGGTGACGCTACCTGCGCTCTCCCTCTGAGGGTTCAGAGATCGCCTCGACGAGCTCACCGGTCTTCTTCTCGTTCTCCCTGAGGGCGATGTCGGCCTGGGCAACGATGCCGACGAGCCTGCCGTTTTCGACAACGGGCAGCCGCCGAACTTGGTGGCGAGCCATGAGTTCGAGCGCCTCTTCGTGGTCTTTGTCGGCCTCAGCACTGATGACGTCCCGAGAGCAGACGTCCCCGACCGACGTCATCTTAGGGTCTGCGGCCTCGGCGACCACTCTCGTAGTGATGTCTCGGTCGGTGATCATCCCGACAAGCTGCTCGTCGTCGGTTATCGGGAGCGAGCCGATGTGCTCTTCTCGCATCAGTCGCGCGGCCTCGACCACCGACGCCGATGCGCCGATCGAGCGGGGATCCTTGGTCATCGCGTCGCGAACACTCTTCGCCATCGTGCCTCCTCTCCTCTTCGTGTGCGATCGTAGCCTTGTTGCTCTCAGATCGTGAGAGAGGAGGAGGGCGCCGCCACGAAGGTGCGGCGCTTGGCAGGCGGATGTCGAGGCCGCGATGGCTACGACGAGCTCGAGCCTCGCGCTCCGCTGGCGCGCCCGGGGGCAGGCGCAAAGGCGTAAGGTGGGGTGTGGAGCACGTTGTGGAGCAGTAAGGTTTCTGCCGTCCTCTGCTGACTCCAAAAAGCGCCTCTCTCTGCCTGACACGCCCACACCTACCAGGCCGAGAGAGAACGCCTTCGCTGCGCGCGCTGAGCAGCGGGTTCGTGCGTGCCACTCTGCAGGATAATCCGTGGATGACCGCGGACGAGATCCGGACGATCGTCACCGGCGGGGAGGGGCAAACGCTCGAATTCAAGGAGACAACCGCGCAGATGCCGCGCGCCGTGAAGACTCTTGCTGCCTCCGTCATCATGAATCGCGCATGAACAAGCCGCGCATCTTCCTCGGGTCGTCGGGCAAGCAGGCCAAACTGCTCCGGGCGATCACGCGCGGGCTCGAGGATGTCGCCGACGTCGAGCCCTGGACGACCACGTTCAACCCTGGGCGGTCCACCCTCGACCGGCTCGTCGAGCTCTCCCAGGAGGTCGATTTCGCCGCGTTCGTGTTCGCCCAGGACGACTGGACGACGACGGATGCGTCCCAGTCCGGCCAGGCGTCGCCGCGCGACAACGTGGTGTTCGAGGCCGGGCTG
>JBKPFS010000158.1:0-13064 GCA_046728935.1 Actinomycetota bacterium
CGGCGACAGCGACCGACTCGCGGGCCTGCGCGGGCGCGACGCGCTCTGCGGCAAGGGCGGCAAGGACAAGCTCTCAGGCGGTAACAGCAAGGACAAGCTCCTCGGCGGCGGCGGCGAGGACAAGCTGAAGAGCTGCTGAGCACACGCGCCGGGCGTCCGGCGGGGCACAAATACCTAAATTCCAATCAGGATTTGTGTATTCTCCCCCCGCATGGAGCCGAGCGCGGTCAGCGAGGGCACCGCCAGCGAGCGCATCGTCGCCGAGCACAA
Source organism: Actinomycetota bacterium (assembly GCA_046728935.1). Lineage (GTDB taxonomy): Bacteria > Actinomycetota > Thermoleophilia > Solirubrobacterales > 70-9 > DATAFO01. The sequence continues at coordinate 271 of JBKPFS010000158.1, forward strand.
GCTCGACGTCAGCCACAAGGACCAGAAGGGCAAGGGCAAGGTCGGCTCGCTCGAGAACCCGGAGGTCTACGAGAGCGTGCCCGGGCACGTGATCCCGATCCTCGAGCGCGAGTTCGACGACTTCGACACCGAGGCGGGCAAGTTCCTCAAGGGTAAGACCCCCGAGGACCAGTTCATCGGCTTCCGGCTCAAGCAGGGCGTCTACGGCCAGCGCCAGCCCGACGTGCAGATGATCCGCACGAAGCTGCCGATGGGCGGCATCAACGCGGAGCAGATGGAGGCCTTCGCGGACGTGGTCTCCAAGTACGCGCCGCTCAACAAGGGCCACATCACGACCCGCCAGAACATCCAGATCCACCACGTGCCGCTGCCCGACGCCGCGAAGCTGATCCGCGAGCTCGCCGAGGCCGGGCTGTCCTCGCGCGAGGGGTGCGGCAACACGATCCGCAACGTCACGGGCGACCCGTACGCCGGGATCACCGAGGGCGAGCCCTTCGACATCACTCCCTACGCGGCGGCCTACGTTCGCTACTTCGTCCGCCACCCGGGCACGCAGCTGATGCCGCGCAAGGTGAAGACGGCCTTCACCGCGACGGATGAGGACCGAGCGATCACCGGCATCCACGACATCGGCTTCATCCCGCGCGTGCGTGACGGCGTGCGGGGCGTCGAGATCCGGATCGGCGGCGGCACCTCGATCATGCCCCGGATAGCTCCCACCCTGTACGAGTTCGTCGAGCTCGACAACGGCGACTACCTGAAGGTGGCCGAGGCGTGCTGGCGGATCTTCGACCGCCAGGAGTGGCTGCGAAAGAACCGCGCCCGGGCCCGGATCAAGGTGCTGATCGACAAGATCGGCATCGACGCCTTCCGCGAGATGGTCGAGGAGGAGCTCGAGGGCGACTGGGTCTCAGAGCGCGACTTCGACGTCGAGCGCCTGAAGTTCGTCTGCGACGAGGAGGCGAACGCGCCGGCCCCGCCGCTCGACTACGGGAACCCCAACGGCGACCGCTCGGAGTTTGAGCGCTTCTCCGAGTCGAATGTGAGGCCGCAGCGCCAGGAGGGCTTCAGCGCCGTGACCGTGAAGGTGACCCGCGGCGACCTGACACCCGAGCTGTTCCGCAGCCTGGCGGCGATCATGCGCGAGTACACGGGCGGGATCGCCCGCACGACCGTGCAGCAGAACCTCGTCCTGCGCTGGGTCCGCGACGAGTCCCTCTACGACGTCTGGCAGCGCCTCGGCGAGCTCGGCCTCGCAGGTTCCGGAGCGATGGAGGTAGGCGACGTGGTGAGCTGCCCCGGCACGGACAGCTGCAAGCTGGGGATCACCAGCTCGATGGGGCTGAACCAGGCGATCGAGCGCCGGATCGAGGAGATGAACATCACCGATCCGCTCACGCGCGGCATCCACATCAAGATGTCCGGCTGCCCGAACGGCTGCGGCCAGCACCACATCGGCACGATCGGCTTCTACGGCGCCTCGCTCAAGGTCGGCGACCGTCAGATCCCCGCCTACATCGCTCACCTCGGCGGCAACTTCGAGGGCGGCCACGTCGTCTACGGCCAGCGGCTGAAGGCCCGGCTGCCCGCGAAGCGGGTCCCGGACGCCGTCGAGCGCTGGATCCGCCACTACGAGGCGGAGCGCACCGACGGCGAGGCGTTCAACCAGTTCGTCGAGCGCGTCGGCACCGAGCCCTTCGAGCAGCTGGTCTCCGACCTGACGATGCCGATCGAGTTCAGCCTCGACACCCTCGACCACTTCGTCGACTGGAGCCGCTCCGACCCGTACAAGGTCGAGCGCGGCGAGGGGGAGTGCGCCGTCTGATGGCCGCCCCCGGAGAGCTCCAGGTCATCCACTCCCGCCCGCGGCCGCTGCACGAGGACTACGAGCTGGCGTCCCGCAACGGGTCCAACGGCAACGGCCGGGGCAAGCGGCTTCCGACCATCGGCGGCAGGCTCACAGAGCCGGCGAAGGTCTCCACCGAGGTCGAGCGGATGAGCGCAGAGGAGTCGATCGCCTGGGCGATCGAGACCTTCGGCCACAGGCTCGGCTTCGCCGTCTCGTTTCAGAAGACGAGCTCGGTGATCATCGACATCGCGCACGGGATCGACCCGGGCGCGCGCTTCTTCTACATAGACACAGAGCTGCTTTTCCCCGAGACCTACGCCACGCGCGACGCCCTCGCCGAGCGCTACGGCATCGACCTCCAGCGGTTCGCCCAGGACAACCCGCCCGGCCTCAGCGAGCGCTGGGAGGCTAATCTGTGGCGCGAGTCGGACGAGTGCTGCGCGACCCGGAAGGTCGAGACTATGCATCGAGCCCTCGACGGGATCGACTGCTGGGTCTCGGGGGTTCGCAGGGTCGACTCCAAGACCCGGTCGCAAGCAGCGCGCTTCGACTGGGACGAACGGTTCGACCGCTGGAAGCTCAACCCGGTGGTGGACTGGACGGACCAGCAGGTCTGGACACACATCAAGGACAACCACGTGCCCTACAACCCGCTCCACGACCATGGATACCCCTCCATCGGCTGCATGCCGTGCACGTCGCTGCCTCCTTCGGCCGGCGACCCTCGTTCTGGGCGCTGGGCCGGCACCGCGCGCACGGAGTGCGGCCTGAATGGGTAGCGCCGAGACCGGCCTGGCGCTGACGCTCACGGCGCGCCAGGCCTCCGACTTCGAGCTGCTCGCGAACGGGGGCTTCGCCCCACTCACCGGCTTCCTCGGCTCCGAGGACTGGCGCTCGGTGTGCGAGGAGATGCGGCTCGCCTCGGGCGACATCTGGTCGATCCCGATCACCCTCGCCAGCGACCTCGACTGCGCGCCCGGCGACGTGGTCGAGTTGAGCGCGCCCAACGGGAAGGCGCTCGGGCGGCTTCGCGTCAGCGAGGTGTTCGAGCGCGATACGCGCAAGGAGGCGGAGAGCGTCTACCTGACCAGCGACTCCGACCATCCCGGGGTGGCCGCGATCCAGGCCGAGGGCGAGCGCTGTCTCGCCGGCGAGATCGAGGCCGACGCGCTTCCCGACCACGAGGAAGCGTTCATGCGGCGCTACCTCACTCCCGACGAGTCACGCAAGGCCTTCGCCGACCGCGACTGGAAGCGGATCGTCGCGTTCCAGACGCGCAATCCGATTCACCGCGCCCACGAGTACCTGACCAAGGCCGCCCTCGAGGTGTCCGACGGCCTCTTCCTCCATCCGCTGATCGGCGAGACCAAGGAGGGGGACATCCCGGCGGACGTGCGGATGCGCTGCTACGAGGTGCTGATGGAGCGCTACTACCACCCCGAGCGCGTGATCCTGGGCGTCAACCCGGCGAAGATGCACTACGCGGGCCCTCGGGAGGCGGTCCTCCACGCGATCATCCGCCGCAACTACGGCTGCACCCACTTCATCGTCGGCCGCGACCACGCCGGGGTCGGCGACTACTACGGCACCTACGACGCGCAGCGCATCTTCGACGACGTCGACATCGACGAGCTCGGCATCGAGCCGCTGTTCTTCGAGCACACCTTCTGGTGCAGCGACTGCGAGGGCATGGCCTCGGACAAGACCTGCCCCCACCCGGAGGAGTCACACCTGTTCCTCTCGGGCACCAAAGTGCGGGAGATGCTGGGGCGCGGCGAGACGCCGCCCCACGAGTTCACCAGGGAAGAGGTTGCGGAGATCCTGATCGACGCATACAAGGAGGAATCGGCTACCGATGGCTGATCAAGAAGGATTCTGCCTCTGGTTCACGGGCCTCTCTGGCTCCGGCAAGACCACGATCACGAACCTGCTCGTCAAGGAGCTGCGAAAGCGCGGCACGAAGCTGGAGGTGCTCGACGGCGACATCGTCCGCGAGAACCTCTCCAAGGGCCTTGGCTTCTCGAAGGAGGACCGCGACACCAACATCCGCCGGATCGCCTTCGTCGCCAACCTGCTCTCGCGCAACGGGGTCCCGGTGATCACCGCCGCTATCTCCCCCTATCGCGAGATTCGCGACGAGGCGCGGCAGATGATGGACGGGCGCTTCATCGAGACCTACGTCAAGGCCTCCCTCGAGGTCTGCGAGCAGCGCGACGTGAAGGGCCTCTACGCGAAGGCGCGCGCGGGCGAGATCAAGGAGTTCACCGGCGTCTCGGATCCCTACGAGCCGCCCGAGAACCCCGAGCTCGTGATCGAGACCGAGCACCAGTCCGCCGAGGAGTCGGCGCAGCAGATCCTCGACTATCTCGAGCAGAAGGGGCTGATCCCCGCGGGCTCCTAGAGCGAGCCGTTACCCGCTCGGCGGAACCGGAAGCCCACCGCACACCTCCTGCGCGGCGAGGTACTCCTCGCTGAACGGATCATCGCCGCGGCCGATCCAGATTCGGTCCTGTTCCACCTCGATCGGGCCGACCTCCAACCCGCGCGACGCCATGCAGTCCGCGAACTTCTCGAGCGCGGCGCGCTCCTCGCGGATCTGCTCGTCACTCAGCGGGAACGGATCCGTTCCCGGCGGCGGCTCCGGGAGCCCGCACTCTGCGGCGGCCCGGTCGAAGTCGGCGTCGAAGTCCTCGCGCGGGATCGGCGCGGGAAGCTCGTCCCCCTCCGGCCGCTCCGCCGGAAGCGGCGCGCCGTGCCTGCGCAGGCAGTCACCCAGCGGGTCAAGCTGACGCTCGCCGTCGGGGGCAAGCGCCTCCTCCACGTCCGCGGGATCGTCCGTCTCGGCGCCGTCTGCCGAGCCCCACGCCGGCACCACCACGATCGCTCCCATCGCGGTGATCAGGGCGACGCCCATCGCCCGCTCGCGCCCAGTCAATCCTCTCAACCACCGCATCTCGCTCTCCTTCCGGTCGGTCGCAACACAGGCCAGGAGACCAGGCGTCGCTGAGAATCAGCTGAGAACGGCCGAAGAATTCGCTGATAGCCGCGCCGCAGGCAGCGCGAAGCGGAGCAACGTCCCGCCTCCCGGCGCCTGGGTCGCCGAGACCGAGCCGCCGTGGGCCTCAGCGGTGCGCCGCACTATGGCCAGGCCTAGACCCGAGCCCGGCATGCTGCGGGCGCCGGCGGCGCGATAGAAGCGGTCGAAGACCTTAGGCAGGTCGCTAGCCGCGATCCCGGGCCCGTGATCTCGCACGGTCACCTCCCCTGCGGCGGTGACCGTGACCTCGACCTGTTGGTCGGGCGGACTCCATTTGGCCGCATTCTCCAGCAGGTTCCCGATCGCCCGATCGATTCGCTCGGGGACCACGCGAACGAGGCAGGGCTCGAGGGTCGTCTCGACGCGAACTCCTCTGCGCTGGGTGCGCTCGACAGCGGCGGCGACGACACGATCTAGCCGCACCTCGTGTTCGGCCTCGGGCTCCGACTCCCGAGCGAGGTCCATCAGGCTGCCCACCAGGCCGCCGAGTTCGTCGAGCTGGGCCACGACGTCCTCGAGCAGCCGGCCGCGGTCATTGTCCGAGAGCAGGCTGGGGTTCGCCAACACCTCGATGTTGGTCCGCAGGCTGGTCAGAGGAGTGCGCAGCTCGTGCGAGGCGTCGGCGACGAGCTGGCGCTGCCCGGCGACGGCGCGCTCGAGCTCGGCGAGCATCGCGTTGAAGCTGGCGGCCAATCGATCGAGTTCATCGCGACGATCCCCGGCGTAGATCCGCCGGCCAAGGTCTCGGGTCCGGGCGACATGCTCAGCGGTGTTGGTGAGTTGTGCGACCGGCGCGATCGCGGTCCTCGAAACGGCGAGTCCGAGGACGCCCGCGAGGCCGGCACCCACCACGACTACGGCGGCGAGGATCAAGCCGAGGCGCGCCAGGGTGTCGTCGACCTCGTCGAGCGACCGTGCTACCTGAATCGCCTGCCCAGGCCCGGCGCGCTCGGTGAGAACCCTCAGGTGGGCCCCGTCCAGGTTGACGTCCTGGAAGAACGCGTTGCGCTCCCCGGCCGCGACCGCGAGCGTGGCCTCGGTCACTGGGAGGGCGGGGGACTTGCGGGAAGCCTGGAGCACGAGCCCGTCCTCGCTGATCAGCTGCCCGTAACCGCCTGGCGTACCGAGCGGCTGCCGGGGGAGGGCGAGTGCGAGGGGCCCGCGGCCCTTTTCGTGACCCCGAGCCGGTACCGGCAGCTCGGTCACGCGTGCCCCACCCGCCAAGTCAGTCAGGGCCGAGTCGACCTGATCGCGCAGCTGATCGCGCACCACGAAGAAGACGATCACCGAAGCCATCAGAACTGCGATCGCAACGGCCGCGGCAGAGAGGAGCGCGAGTCGCCGCCTGAAGGTCACGGCTCCCGAAGGGCGTAACCCATCCCGCGGATCGTCTGCAGGATCCGCTCCTCGCCATTCGCCTCCAGCTTCCGACGCAGGTAGCCGACGTAGACCTCAAGCGAGCTGGAGGAGCGGCCGAAGTCGTATCCCCAGACGCGCTCCATGATCACCGCGCGGGGCAAGACCTGGCGCGGATGCTCGAGGAAGAGGCGCAGGAGCTGGAGCTCAGTCGGCGTCAGCTCGAGCCGCCGCTCGCCCCGGTGGACCTCGTACGACTCGGTATCCATCACCAGATCGCGATAGCGGAGGACGCCTCCGTTCTCGGGCTCGCCGCGCCGCAGCAGGGCCCGCAGGCGAGCTCGCAGCTCCTCGAGCGCAAACGGTTTCACCATGTAGTCGTCGGCTCCCGCGTCCAGGCCGGTCACCCGATCCGAGACGCCGTCGCGTGCGGTCAGCATCAGCACCGGCGTGCGGTCGCCTCCTGCCCGGAGCGTCCGGCAAACCTCGAGTCCGTCCATCACCGGCATCAACAGGTCGAGGACGATGGCGTCCGGCGCACTCCGCTCGACCTTGGCCAGCCCCTCACTTCCGTCCCCGGCCAGATCGACCTCGTACCCGTCGAGCCGCAGGGCGCGCTCGAGCGCGGTGCGGACGGCGCGCTCGTCGTCCACGACGAGGATCCGCATGCCGGCGATTCTTGGCTACCAGGCTAAGAAACCGCTAAGAACGGGGCGGCACCTGCGGCTCGCCCAGCCCGTAGGTGTCGTAGGCGCCAAAGCGGCTGAAGGTCTTGTGCGTCGGGCCGTGGAAGTCCGACGAGCCCGTGGGGACGAGATCGAACTCCCGGCAGAGCTCCAGCAGGTGCGCGGTTTGATCACGCGTGTGATCGGGGTAGAAGGCCTCGATCCCGTCCAGGCCGACGTCGCGGACGAGGCTCCCGACCAGGTCTCGGACCTGCTCCGGGTCCGTGACGTCCCAGTAGGGATGCGCGACGGCGGTAACTCCTCCCGCCTCGTGGATGAGCTCGATCGCCTGCTCGGCGCTGGGCCACCGCCGGGCCACGAACGCCTTCGCCCCGGGGACCAGGTACTCCTCGAAGAACGGGCCCAGGTCGGGACCGGCGCCGGCGGCGCGGGCGATGTGAGGGCGACCGATCGAGTCGGCCGCGCCGGCTTCGGCGACCGCGCGCTCGCAGGAGACCTCGCCCCCGTGCTCGTTGAGCCGCTCGATGATCTCCCTGGCCCGATTGATGCGCTCCTGCTGGGCCCACTCGCACGCTGGGGCGATTGCCTCGACGTCGACCCAGTAGCCGAGCATGTGCAGGTCGTCGGAGTAGCGGTGGACGCAGGACATCTCGACAGCGGGCACGTTCTCGATCCCGGCGGCGGCGGCCGCCTCGGTCGCCTCCGCCACGCCCGCGACCGCGTCGTGGTCGGTCAGGGACATCACCTCCACGCCCGCCTCGGCTGCAGCCCGCGCGACGTCACCGGGCGCAAGCTGGCCGTCCGATACCGTCGAGTGTGCTTGCAAGTCGATCAAACCGATCGAGAACTCTAGATGCGGATCTCAGCCAAAGCCGACTACGCGCTCCGCGCCGCCCTGGAGCTTGCGTCCGCGGACGAGGACGAGCCCGTCAAGGGGGAACGAATCGCCGAGGCGCAGCACATCCCGCTGCAGTTCCTCGAGCACATCCTGCTCGAGCTCAAGCACGCGCGCCTGGTGCAGGCCCGCCGGGGGGCGCGCGGGGGCTACTGGCTCGCCCGCCCGGCCGACGAAGTGACGCTCGCCGACGTGATCCGCGCGGTCGAGGGCCCCCTGGCGAACATCCACGAGAACGCTCCGGAGGAGCTTCACTATTCCGGCGCGGCGGAGCGCCTGCGGGACGTCTGGGTGGCGGTGAGACAGGGCCTTCGAGCGGTGCTCGAGAACGTCACTCTCGCCGACGTGGCCCGCGGCGAGCTCCCGTGGCGAATCGACGCGATCCTCAACGACCCAGAGGCCTGGATCAAGCGCTGACCATGGACCCGGCAGTCGTCGTCTTCGGCTTTGGAATCGGCCTCCTGATCGGGATGACCGGCATGGGCGGCGGATCGCTGATGACGCCGCTGCTGATCCTCGTCTTCGGGATCCATCCGGTAACCGCGGTTGGCACAGACATCTTTTACGGCGCCGTGACGAAGACGGTCGGCGGCTGGCGGCACCTGAAGCACCAGACCGTCCATCGCGGGATCGCCTTCTGGCTCGCGGTTGGCAGTGTGCCGATGGCCATCGCCGGCGTCTGGCTGATCGAGATCCTCCAGCGCAATTACGGCGAGGACGACGTGAACAAGGTTGTGTTGGGGATGGTCGCCTCGGCGCTGCTCGTGGTCGGCGTCGCGACACTGATCCGGGCGCTCTTCCTTCGGGACGTGATTCCCGAGCGGTACGCCATCCACCTGTATCGCCGCCACATCGTCGCGGCGGTGATCACCGGAGCCGTCACCGGCTTCGTGATCGGCCTCACCTCGGCAGGAAGCGGAACCCTGATCGCGCTGGTCCTGATTGCGGTCTTCCGACTCACGCCTCAACGTGTCGTCGGCACCGACGTCTTCCATGCCGCCGTGCTGCTCTGGGCCGCCGGCGCTGCGCACTGGGTCGGGGGCAACGTGGATCTAGGGCTCGCGGGCAACATCCTTGTCGGCTCGATCCCGGGGGTGCTGATCGGTAGCCAGCTCGCGATCAAGGTCCGGACCGGCCTTCTGCGCAACGCCCTGGGGCTCGTCCTCGTCGCCTCGTCCATCACCCTGATCACCAAGGAGCACGTGCCGCAGGCGGTCCTGATCCCGTCGCTCACCGTGGCTGCCCTGGTGATCGCGGGCCTGTTTGCCGTCCAGATCGGCCTTCATCGCCAGGCCGAGCGCCGTGGGCAGCCTCGGCGGGCGACTGTGGCAACCAGCCAGAGCGGGGCCCCCGGGTAATCTCCCCTCCGGTGGACTTCGATCTTACTCCGAGGGTCGAGGAGCTTCGCGAGCGGATTCGCGCCTTCCTCTCGGAGCACGTGTATCCGGTCGAGCTCGAGGCGCTTGGGGCCCTCGACGAGGAGGTGGAGGCCGGGGTGCCGTACCCGCGGATCCTGGTCGAGATCCGCGAGCGGGCGAAGGCCGAGGGGCTGTGGAACCTGTTCATGCCCGATGAGGAGCATGGCGCGGGCCTCACCAACTGGGAGTACGGCGTGCTCTGCGAGGAGATGGGCCGCAGCCCGGCGATCGCGCCGATGGCCTTCAACTGCTCGGCCCCCGACACGGGGAATATGGAGATCCTCGCGGAGCACGGGACGCCGGAGCAGAAGCAGCGCTGGCTCGAGCCGCTGCTCGAGGGCGAGATCCGCTCCTGCTTCTCGATGACCGAGCCGGAGGTCTCGGGCTCCGACCCGACCACGTTGCGGACCCGCGCCGAGCTGGACGGCGGCGAGTGGGTGATCAACGGCCACAAGTGGTTCACGTCGGGCGCGGTCGGCGCCGACGTCGCGATCGTCATGGTCGTGACGGATCCCGAGGCGCATCAGTACGCCCGCGCGTCGATGATCCTCGTGCCCACCGACAACCCAGGCTTCGAGCTCGTGCGACCGGTGCCGGTGATGGGCCACGACGGCGGTCCCGGGCACTGCGAGATCCGCTACGAGGACTGCCGGGTGCCTGAGGAGAACCTGCTCGGCCCGCGCCAGGCCGGCTTCGTGATCGCACAGGACCGGCTGGGGCCGGGGCGGATCCACCACTGCATGCGCGCGATCGGCACCTGCGAGCGGGCGATCGAGATGATGTGCAGGCGCGCCAATGAGCGCGAGGCCTTCGGTTCGAAGCTGGCCGACAAGCAGTTCGTCCAGGACTTCATCGCCAAGTCGCGCATGGAGACCGATCAGGCTCGGCTCCTGACGCTCCTCGCCGCCTGGAAGATGGACACGCAGGGCAAGCGGGAGGCCCGTCAGGAGATCTCGATGATCAAGGTCGTGGCGGCGAACGTCGTCATGGACGTCCTCGACCGCGCGATCCAGGTCCACGGCGCGCTGGGCATGTCCGACGACACTCCGCTCGCCGGCATGTGGCGCTTCTCCCGCATGCTCAAGGTCGCCGACGGCCCGGACGAGGTCCACAAGATGGTGATCGCCCGCCGCGAGCTCAACCGCTGGGCGAAGGAGGCCGAGGCCGAGGAGGCCGCGACCGCCGCCGAGCCCGCCCGGGTCGGCTAGTCGCCGCCGACTACCCCAGCCGGCGCTCCGCCTCGTCGGCCGCCGCGGCGAGGGCCTCGAGGTTGCGCCCGAAGCGCTCGACGGCCTCGTCGGGCGCGCCGTACTGCCCCGCCGAGTAGCGCTTGTAGACGCCCTGCAGGATGATCGCCAGCTTCCACAGGCCGAGCGCGACGTAGAAGTCGATCTCGGAGAGGTCGCGTCCGGAACGCTCCGAGTAGCGCTCGCGCACCTCCTCCCGTGTCGGGAACCCCGGCGCCATCGTCGCCGGCTCGAGCAGTGGGACCAGCTCGTCGTGCTCCTCGCCCCAGTACACGAGCAGCATCCCGACGTCGGCGAGGGGATCTCCGAGCGTGCAGAGCTCCCAGTCGACCACCGCGGCGACCTCACCGGTTTCGGTGAGGATCATGTTGTCGAGCCGGTAGTCGCCGTGGACGATCGCCGCCGGCCCCTGATCGGGAATCCGCCTCACCAGCCGGGCGTGCACGTCGTCGACGAGCGGCACCTCCCGGGTCTTCGACTTCTCCCACTGACCCTGCCAGCGGTGGAGCTGGCGCGCGACGTAGTCCTGCTTCTTGCCGAGCTCGCCGAGCCCGACCTCGTCCGGGTCGACCGCGTGAATGTCGACCAGCGTGTCGACCACGCGCTCGCCGATCGCGCGTCGGTCCGAGTGCTCGGGAAACAGCTCGGCGTCGGCGCGCGCCCGCAGGATCGGCCCCTCGACAAACTCCATGACGTAAAACGGCGCCCCGTTCACCGACTCGTCCTCGCACAGCCCCACGGTCGGGGCGACGGGGACGTCGGACGCGGCCATCGCCGCGACGATCCGGTGCTCGCGGGACATGTCGTGCGCGGAGGCGAGGCGCTTACCCAGCGGCGGCCGGCGCAGCGCCCAGCGGCCACCGGCCGCGTCGGACACCGAGTACGTGAGGTTGGAGTGTCCGCCGGCGATCCGCTCGAACCGAAGCGGGAGCTCCACGCCCGGGACGTTGCGCTCGAACCAGCCCGCCACCCCGGCGCGGTCGATGCCGTCCGGGACCTCGGCGTCCGCCTCCGCAGCGGCGCTAGCCTCCTCCGCGCTCACGGAGCAAGCATATGTCGGAGCCTGCCCACAAGAGAGCGCTCGTGGTCGACTTCGGCGGCGTGCTGACGACCAGCATCTGGCCGGCGTTCGCCCAGTTCTGCGAGGCGGAGGGCCTCGCGCCCGACGCCGTCCGCGAGCTCTTCCGCGGCGACGCCAAGGCGCTCGGCCTGCTGCGACAGCTCGAGACCGGCGAGCTCGACGCGGCCGAGTTCGAGCCCCGGTTCGGCGCCCTGCTCGGGGTGGCGGAGACCAACGGCCTGATCGAGCGGCTGTTCGCCGGCCTCCGTCCCGACGAGGCGATGATCGAAGCCGTGCGCAGGGCCCGCGCGGCCCGGATCCGGACCGGCCTGATCTCGAACTCCTGGGGCCTCGGGATCTACGACCGGGCTCCCACCGAGCGCTTCGACGCCTCGGTGATCTCGGGCGAGGTCGGCCTTCACAAGCCGCAGCCGGAGATCTTCGAACTCGCGTGCGAGCGGCTCGGGGTGAAGCCGGCGGAATCCGTCTTCGTCGACGACCTGCGGGAGAACTGCGCCGGGGCGGAGGCGGTGGGAATGACCGCGGTGCTTCACCGCTCGAGCGCCGAGACGATCGCCCGGCTGGAGGACCTGCTCGGGGTCGAGCTTCGCTAAGACCCCGCGGCGATCAGCGCCACCCCGCCGAGGGCCAGCGCGACGCCCACGCGTTGCGGCCCGACGAGCCGCTCCTTGAGGAAGACCCGCGCCAGCAGCACCGTCACCGCCGAGTACAGGGAACCCGCGACCGCGACGAGGGCGAGCAGCCCGTGGTTGGTGGCCACGGCGAAGAGCGTGTTCGCGGTGACGTCGAAGCAGCCGATGGCCAACAGGGCAGGCCATAGGTCGCGATCGATCCGCATCGATGGACGCGAGAGGAGCGCGGCGACGAGCAGCGTCGCGACGCCTCCGGCCCGCGCGACGACGATCGTCCACGCGGGCTGGTCGGGGGCGCTCGCGTCCAGGGCGAGGAAGAAGGTGCCGAAGCCGAGCGCCGCCAGGGCCGCAAGCCCGATCGATGCCCGGCCCGCGGCACGCCACTCGGGGTCCGGCTCGCGCGCGACGAGGACGACGCCCGCGATCGCGGCGGCCGCGCCAAACGCCTGGATCGTGCTGGGATCCTCGCCCTGGGCGAGCCCGCCCGCGACCGGCACCAGGACCCCCAGGGCGCCGATCGTCGCGACCACGCTGACCGAGCCGAGCGCCATCGCCCGGTAGAAGGCACCGAGGGCGAGCACAACCGCGGCGCC
>JBKPFS010000159.1:0-12291 GCA_046728935.1 Actinomycetota bacterium
CGCTTCGGGCGAGTGCGATGAACGCCCTCGCCCACGGCGCTGAGTCGCTCTACACGCCGCTCGCCAACCCGGTCGCGAGCCTCGCCGCGCTCCGGGGCGCGAGGCTGCTCGCGACGGCGCTCGACGCGCCCCGCGAGGGGCGCGACGGCACGGCGCTCGCGCTCGGCTCGATCCTCTGCGCCTACGCGCTCGACTCGGCCCTGTTCGCCCTCCACCACGTCGTCTGCCAGACCCTGGTCCGCACGCTTCGGACCCCTCACGCCGAGACCAACGCGACGATGCTCCCCCGGACGGTGGAGGCGATGCGGCCCCGAGCGGGCAAGGCGATGACCGCGCTCGCGCGGGCGCTCGGCACGAAGCAGGCCGACCTCGCGGAGCGGATCACGGAGCTCGGCGGCGGGCCGCGCCGGCTCTCCGACCTGGGCGCGGATGCGGCGGACATCGACGCCGCGCTCGAGGGGATCCTCGCCCGGCAGGAGCTCCAGATGACGCCCGACCCACCCGACCGCGACGAGCTCCGGGCCCTGATCGAAAGCGCCTGGTAACGCCCAGCAAGTAACGCGCGCAGCGTGCGTGTGTAGGCATCTAGGTGAACGACGTGCCGCGGCGTTCGGCGCCGCCACGCAGCGACGACGTGATCAGCGAGGAGCGCTTCCAGCGCTATCACCGCTACGCGCGCGAGCGCGGCGTCAACCCGCTCATGTACCTGGTCGCGCGGCTGATCCTGCAGCCGGCGTTCCTGATCTGGCTGCGGCTCGAGCGCACGGGTCGCGAGCACGCGCGCGTGAAGGGCGGGCTGATTGTCGCCTCCAATCACCGCAGCTTCCTCGACCCCTTCGTGATCGCGACGCTCCTGCCCTGGGCGCGGCGGATCCAGTTCGTGACCAAGGTCGAGCTCTTCGAGCGCCGCTGGCAGGGCTGGCTGCTGAGCCGGCTCGGCGCCTTCCCGATCCGCCGCGGACAGTCCGACGAGACCGCGATGGAGACCGCGGCCGCGATCGTCGATCGCGGCGGCACCGTGATCATCTTCCCCGAGGGCACGCGCATCCGCTCCGGGTCGCTCGGCCGCCCCAAGCGCGGGGTCGGCAGGCTGGCCCTCGAAACCGGTGCGCCGGCGCTGCCCGTGGCCGTGCACGGCTCGGAGCACGTGCGCCGCGGCTGGAGGATCCGGCCGCGCAAGGTGAGGCTGCGCGTCGGGACTCCGACGACATTCCCGCGCACCGAGCGGCCCTCGCCGGCGCTGGCGGCGACCGTCACCGACCGCATCTGGCCCAACATCGAGCTTCAGTGGGAGTGGCTCGGCGGGCTCCCGCCGCTGCGCAAGGCCGCCGTCATCGGGGCCGGGAGCTGGGGCACCGCGATGGCGGTGCTGCTCGCCCGCGGCGGGCTCGAGGTGGAGCTCGGCACGCGATCGGACGAGAAGGCCGAGCGGATCGATCGCGAGCGAAGGAACCAGCGCTACCTGCCCGGGATCCCGCTGCCGCCCGAGCTCAGGGTCAAGCGCTCCGCCGACATCGAGCTTGCGGCCTGCGATCTGGTCTGCCTAGCCGTACCCTCCAAGGCGTTGCCGACCGTGGTCGGCGGGCTCGCCGATCGCATCCCCTCCCGCGCCGCGGTGCTCCTGCTCAGCAAGGGGATGGTGCAGCCGCTGGGAACCCTGCCCAACGACTACGTGAGCGAGCGGGTGCGCGCGCGGGCGATCGCCTCGCTCGGCGGACCCGCCCACGCCCGCGAGGCGGCCGCCGGCATGGCGGCACTGGCCCTCGCCAGCACCGATGCGGACCTGCGCGCACAGCTCGGGGAGGTCTTCGACCGCGCCGGGCTGGTGTGCGAGCGCACCGAGGACGTGGTCGGTGTAGAGGTGGCGGGCGCGGCAAAGAACGCGGCAGCGTTCGCCGCCGCGGCGGCGGAGGGACACGGCCTGAACGCGGCCGGAATCGCGGCCGCGGGGATCTGGCGGGAGTGCGTCTCCTTCGCTCTCGCGAAGGGCGCCGAGCTCGACACCTTCACCGGGCTCGCCGGCGTGGGCGACCTGACCGCGACCGTGCTGGCGCCGGGCAGCCGCAACCGCCGCGCCGGCCAGCTGCTCGGCGAAGGCGTGCCCGCCGAGCAGATTCCGGCCCGCATCGGGCAAGCCTCCGAGGCGCTCGACTCGGTGCCGCTGCTCGCCGAGGCCGTTCGCGGCGCGCTGCAGAGCGCGCCCGGGCTGGATGGGCTCGCGGCGCTCGTGGCGGGGGAAATCGACGCAGGCGAATGGGTCGCCGGCCTGCGCCGGGCCGAGCGCGCCCGGCAGGCGGCGTAGCCATGGCCTCGCGGGCGACCACGCACGCGGCGTTGCCTTCGGGCGATGGCGGAGGGGTACGCTTGATTTGTGGCCGCAGCAGCGGAGGAGAGCGGGGGAGCGGCACCCTCGAACGGCCCGCCATCGGCGTCGAAGGCGGAGCTCGACCGCGCCTTCGAGGACCTCTATCGCGCGCACCTGCGGGACGTCTACTCCTACGCGTACTACCGGGTTGGCAACCATCACGAAGCCGAGGATCTGACGGAACAGGCCTTCCTCCAGGCCTACAGGCACTTCGAGCGCGCCCGTCGCGAGTCGGACGGCCGGCCGCTTCGGCCCTGGCTGATCCGCATCGCCCACAACCTCGCGTCGAACTACCACCGCGACCGGGCGCGCCGGCCCGAGGCCGCGCTCGACGCGGTCGAGCCGCCCTCGCATCCACACGGCACCGAGCGCGTGGTGGAGGGGCGCGAGGAGCTACGCGACGTGATCGAGCACCTTCAGGAGCTCCCAGACGACCGCCGGGAGGCGCTGATCATGCGCTTCGCGCTGGGCATGTCGAATCGCGAGATCGCGCGCGCCCTGGGGCGCAGCGACGGGGCGACCAAGGTGTTGATCCATCGCGCGATCAAGCAGCTGGAGGAACTGATGGCCCCAGGGGGTGAAGGCGATGGCTGAGGCGGCGCGAGACCTCGACCTCGAGCGCCTGCTCGCCGACGCCCTGCGGCCCATCGAGCCGCCGGAGGACCTCGCCGGCCGGATGGAGACGACGCTGGCCTCGATCGCCGAGCAGGCGGCGGCGGAGCTCTCGAGCTGGGCCGACGAGCTCTCCGAGGGCGAGCTTCAGGCCCTGCGCGATCCCCGAAACTGGGTCCGGCCGGTCGCCGCCGTCGCGGTCGGCAGCGCCGCGGCCGGCGCCCTGGTCCTGGTCAGCATGCGCCGCCGGCGCCGCCCCGACGGGCTGCGCGAGACCGCCGACCGGCTCCTGCGCGACCTCTTACCCTAAGGGCGCACCTGAGCGGGCGCGGGTCGCGGCTCCGGCGTCGCGGCACCCGCCGCGAGGCCGGTGAGCCCGAGGATCAGGTGCAGGACGTTGTCCTCGTCGTTGACCGGCACCAGCCCGATGAGGATGTTGTCCCCGTCGACGAAGCCCCAGATCGACAGCACCAGGTAGAGCAGCCCGACCCCGAGGGCGGCCGAGCGTGCCGCCGACCCCGCGGCCGCGAGCAGCAGCAGCCCGATGGCGAGGTGCACCAGGTTGTGCCAGCCGTTGACGCCGAGGATCCCGATCACCTCGTCGGTGTCCTTGGCGACGCCGGCGGCCCCGGTGTCGAAGCCGGAGCTGTAGAAGAAGCCGATGATCCCCAGGAGCACCAGGACCACACCGACGAGCGTGGAGTAGAGCCTGGCCGGACTCGATGTGCTCATCCTTCCCTCCTTTTGGGGAGCGATCGGGTGGATGGAACTTAACTGAGCCTCACGACGCGCCCCATATAGTCCGGCCGCGATGGCGGTCTGCTACCGGCACCCGAATCGGGAGACGAACGTCTCCTGCTCGAACTGCGGCCGCCCCATCTGTCCGGACTGCATGACCTCGACTCCGGTGGGGATGCGATGCCCCGAGTGCGCTCGCCAGCGAACCCAGGTGCGCCGCGTGAGCTCCGGGCTTCACGCTGGCGCGGCGCCCGCGACCTACACGCTGATCGCGATCAACGTCGCGGCGTTCCTCGCGGAGATCGTGGGCGGCGGCGGCGCCGGCTCGCTGGAGGGTGGCGGCAAGGTGATCAACGACTTCGGGCTCAACGGTCCCGAGGTCGCAGACGGTGAGTGGTGGCGAATCGTCACCGCGGGGTTCCTGCACGCCGGCCCGCTTCACATCGCGCTCAACATGTTCGCGCTCTTCATACTCGGCACCCTGCTCGAGCCCGGCATTGGCACAGCGCGCTTCCTGGGCGTCTATTTCGTGTCGCTGCTCGCCGGATCGCTCGGCGCCCTGCTCCTCGATCCGAACGAGACCACGGTCGGCGCCTCGGGCGCGATCTTCGGCCTCATGTCGGCCGCGTTCATCGTCGCCCGGCACCGAGGCCTGGAGCAGCTCGCCTCGCAGATCGGCTTCTATGTGATCCTGAACCTGGCCTTCACCTTCGGCGTCCCGGGAATCAGCGTCGGCGGCCATCTCGGCGGGCTCGTCGGCGGGGCCGTCGCGGCGTTGGTGATCGTGTTCGCCGAGCGTCGGGCGAGACGGCCGATCCCGCTCGAGGCCGGAGCCCTGATCCTGCTCTCGGCCGTGAGCTTCGCCGCCGCGCTCGCAGTCGCGTAGGACGGGGCTACGCCCGGCTTGCGACTCGGCGCTCGACCTCGGCCTTGGTGTCGCGGATGGATCGCGCCATCACACCCTCGTTCAGCTTGCGGGCGATGAAGCCCGGGACCGGCACTCCCGGGTCGACGCCGAGCCGGTAGGTCGCCAGGGTGCGATCGCCATCGTCGAGCGGCTCGAACAGGTACTCCCCGTCGATGTAGGTGACCCCGTCACCGTCGACGAAGTCCCACCACAGCTTTCCCGGGCGGTCGTAGTGGTAGTGGAGCGTGTAGACGACCGCCCGGAGCTTGGCGTCGACGCGCAGGCGGACGAGCTTGCCGAGGCCGTCGTCGTAGCGCTCCAGGATCTCGGCGCCGATCACCGCGTCCTGCCACGCGGGATAGGTCTCGAAGTCGACGATCGCGTCGAAGCAGGCGTCGGGAGGGGCGTCTATCTCGAGCGACTGCTCGGCGCGGTTGATTCCCATGCGAGCTCCTCCCACGCTATTCCCTCCGGCCGGGCGATCGAATCCCGATGGAGGACGTGGGCGAGGAGCTCGACCCCGTCGACGAGGCGCGGCCCGGGACGCGAGAACGAGGAGGCGGCGTCGACCGCGACGATGCGCTCGGCGCCCAGCCCTCGAAGCCGCTCGGCGTTCACGCGTGCCTCGGCCGCCGCTTCGGCGGTGTAGAGGCCGCATGGCATCACCACGACGACCTCGGGCTCCACGGCTCGCAGCTCGGCCCACTCGGCCACCCTCGAGCGCTGCCCCGGCTCGCCGAGCACATCGTCGGCCCCGGCGAGGGCGATCATCTCCGGGACCCAGTGGCCGTCGACGTAGGGGGGATCGAGCCATTCGAGCGCGAGCACGCGCGGGCGCTCGGCGCCGGCGACCGCATCGGCGACCCCGCGCAGCCGCTCGCGGAGCCGGGAGCGGAGCGCCTCGCCCGCACCGGGCTCGCCGGCCGCGGCACCGAGGGTGACCAGGTCGTCGAGCACGCCGTGGAGCGTCTCGGGATCGAGGGACAGCACCGCCGGCGTCGACGGCAGCCGCGCGGCGACCGCGCGCACGTCGTCATAGGAGACCGCGCAGACCGCGCACAGCGCCTGGGTCACGATCAGGTCGGGTCGCAGCACCGCCAGGGCGTTCTCGTCGAGCCGGTAGAGCGCGTCGCCCCGCCGGGTGAGCTCGCGCACCCGCGCGTCGATCTCCGCCGCCGGGAGGCCGGGCTCGATCACGCTGCTCGTCAGGCGCGGCAGCCGCGTCGCCGCGGGCGGGTGATCGCACTCGTGGGTGACCGCAACGACCTGCTCGCCGAGGCCGAGGGCGAACAGCGCCTCCGTCGCCGAGGGAACCAAGCTCGCGATCCGCATCTGTTCAAGGGTGCCAGGTCCGGGTAGGATCGGCCCGATGGCGGAGCTGCTCTCCGACGAAGAGATCTCGTCCCGGCTTGCGGAGCTCGAGGGCTGGGAGCGCGACGGCGACCGGATCCGCAAGACGTTCGAGTGCGGGGACTTCGTCGGCTCGGTCGAGTTCGTCAAGTCGCTGGTCGGGCCGGCCGAGGGCATGGGCCACCACCCGGACCTCGAGCTCTCCTGGGACAAGGTCACGATCTCGATCACGAACCACGCGGCGGGCGGGCTGACCTCCAGCGACTTCGAGCTCGCCGCCAAGATCGACGCTCGCCGCTAGACCGGGCGCGAGGACGTCCGGTTCCACTCCGCCGGCGAGGGGTGCGCCGCCTGGCCCTGGCAAGCCCCGGGGCCGGCTTCGCCGGGTCGCTGACGCTTAGGCTTCTCCGCCCATGCGGCTGCTCTACGTCGTCGGCACACGGCCGAACTTCGTCAAGACCGCGCCGGTGATCGCCGCCCTGCGCCGGCGATTCCCGGACTGGCGGCACGCGATCGTCCACACGGGCCAGCACTACGACCGGGCGATGTCGGAGATCTTCTTCGATGAGCTCGGGGTGCCCGAGCCCGATCACTTGCTGGGCGTCGGCTCTGGCTCCCACGCGGAGCAGACCGCGCGCGTGCTGGAGCGGCTCGAGCCCGTGCTGGGCGACGAGCGCCCCGACCTCGTGCTCGTGCCCGGCGACGTCAACTCGACCCTCGCCGCCGCGGTCTGCGCGGCGCGGCTCGGGGTGCGGGTGGCGCACATCGAGTCGGGCCTGCGGAGCTTCGACCGCACGATGCCGGAGGAGATCAACCGGATCGTCGCCGATCACCTGGCGACGCTGTGCTTCGTGCACTCCGACGAGGCGATCGAGAACCTGCGTGCGGAGGGCGTCGCGGACGAGCGCATGAGCTTCGTGGGCAACACGATGATCGACACCCTCGTCGCGCTTCGCGACCGCTTCCGCGCCAAGGAGGCCGCCGGGGCGCTCGGCGTCGAGCCGGGCGGCTACCTGCTCGTCACGCTGCACCGGCCGGTGCTCGTCGACGGCCCCCTGCTCGCGGACGCGATGCGGGAGCTGGACCGGATCGCGGCCGAGCTGCCGGTCGTCTTCCCGGTCCATCCGCGGACGCGAAAGATGCTCGCGGACGCCGACTACCCCGGGGTGAGGGTGGTCCACCCCGTCGGCTACCTCGACTTCCTCTCGCTCGAGGCCGACGCGCGGGCGGTGTTGACCGACTCCGGCGGGATCCAGGAGGAGACCACGTACCTCGGCGTCCCCTGCTTCACCCTGCGCGACAACACCGAGCGACCCGTGACCGTGCGCGCCGGCACCAACACGCTGCTAGGCCTCGATCCCGCCCGGATCTCGGAGATCCCAACCCTCCTCGACCGGACGTCGAACGGGGTCGCGGACCCGCCGCCGAAGTGGGACGGCCGCGCCGCGGAGCGAGTCGCCGATGTCCTCGAAGGCTGGTAGCTTCGCGTCGTGCCCCTCCCTTCGCTCGTTCCGCGGGACCGCGTCTTCTTCGACCTCTTCAACCAGGCGGGCCAGAACACGCTGCGCGCCGCCCGGCTGCTGAAGGAGATGCTCGAGCAGTGGCCGGACGATCACGGGCTCGGGCGCGAGATCCTGCTCGCCGAGCAGGAGGGCGATCGGATCACTCACGACATCGTCCAGCGCGTCAACACGACCTTCGTCACGCCGCTCGACGGTGAGGACATCTACGCGCTCGCGACCCGGCTCGACGACATCGTCGACTACATCGAGGAGACCGCCGACTTCATGGGCCTCTACCAGATCGAGGCGCCGATGGAGCAGGCGCTGGCGATGGCGGACGTCCTGGTCCAGTCGTGCGAGCAGCTCGCCGCGGTGCTCGCGGACCTGCGCGGCTTCAAGGACCTGGAGCACTACTGGATCGAGATCCACCGGCTGGAGAACGACGGGGACCGCCTGTACCGGGACGCGGTCGCCTCGCTGTTCGCCAACGGGATCGACCCGATGGTGGTGATCCGGTGGAAGGACCTGTTCACCGTGCTCGAGCGGGCGGTCGACGCATGCGAGACCGCCGCTCACATCATCGAGGGAATCGTCATCAAGAACGCATAGCGGCGCTTGACCGAGCAGGACCTGATCCTCTACATGGTCGTCGCGACGGCCCTCGCGTTCGACTTCACCAACGGATTCCACGACACGGCCAACGTGGTCGCCACCTCGATCTCTACGCGCGCGATGCCACCGCGCGTTGCGGTGAGCTATGCGGCGGTCCTCAACTTCGCGGGCGCCTTCATCTCGCTGGAGGTAGCGGCGACCGTGGCCAAGGACGTGGTCGACTCGGGAGCGATCGACTCCAACACGGTGATCTTCGCCGGCCTCGTCGGGGCGATCACCTGGAACCTGATCACCTGGTATTTCGGCCTGCCGTCGAGCTCGTCGCACGCACTCATCGGTGGCATCGTGGGGGCGACCTTCGTCGCCGCGGGGGCGGACGCAGTGCTGAGCGATGGCGTGGTCGGCAAGGTCTTGATCCCGGCCGTGGTCGCGCCGGTCCTGGCCTTCGTCGTCGGCGGCGTCGGGATCGTCTCCTGCTACTGGATCGTCGGCCGCTCGCGCCCGGGGCAGGTGAAGCGAGGTTTCCGGCTAGGGCAGGTGGCGTCCGGCGGAATGCTCGCGCTCGCGCACGGCACCAACGACGCCCAGAAGACGATGGGGGTGATCCTCTTGGCGCTGATCGTCAACGGCAACGTCTCCCCTGACGCCGACCCACCGACCTGGGTGGTCGTCTCGGCGGCGACCGCGATCGCCCTCGGCACCTACACGGGCGGCTGGCGGATCATCCGGACCATGGGGACCAGAATCATCAAGATGGACCCAGCCCAGGGCTTCTCGGCCCAGGGAGCTGGTGCTGCGGTGATCCTCGCCTCCTCGCACTACGGCTTTCCGCTCTCGACCACCCAGGTGATCGCCGGAGGGGTGATGGGCGCGGGTGCGGGCAAGCGGGTCTCCGCGGTTCGCTGGGGCGTCGCCGGCAACATCGTCACCGCATGGCTCCTTACGCTCCCCGCCGCGGCCGCGATCGGCGGGCTGACCTATGGCGTGACCCAGATCCTCGGCGGCGGTGCGGCGGGGCCAGTTGTGATCGCCCTGGCCGGGTTGTCGCTGGTGTGGGCGGCCTTCGCTCGGCGCGTTCGCCAGGGCACGCCGGTGCCCGTCGCCTAGCCGATGCTTGCCACCGTAGTCGACACGAAGGCGCTCTGGCAGACGATCGTCGCGGCGATCGTCGCCGGAGTGGGCGTGACCCTGATCTTCTCGCTTGCGATCTTCGGCGCGGCGCGCTTCGCCGAGCACAGCCGCAGCGGCCACGCGGTCGCCGCGGCGCTCTCGGGCGCGCTCGCGATCCTCTGCGTGCTCGCGACCGTGGCGGCGATCGCGATCGGCGTGATCGTGATGACTTCGAAGTAGCGCGGCGCGGGTTCGACGCGAGCGGCGACCTCGTCAACGCGTCGCCGACCGCCTCCCGCCGACCGCCGCTGGGGCCAGGCGTCGAGAGGCTGGGTAGGGCAACGCCGGCGGGGAGATCTGCGCTTCTGGCGCGTTGTTGCCGGTATGCGGCAAAAGGGCGCCAACTCCGAGCGGGACGCGTGGATCGCGCGGCTTGGCCAGCATGCGGTCTAAGCTTCGCGTTCGTGCGGGCGGCCCGGAACATCGCGATCATCGCCCTGCTGGCGCTCGTGGTCGCCGCGGTGCCAGGGGGCGGCAACGCGGCCGACGCTGTGCTCACGGCGCTGACCATGGCCTTCCTCGCAGTCCTCGCCCTCGCCGGCTACCAGATCTACCGCCAGAACCAGCTCTCGTACCTCTCGCTCTCCGAGCCGCAGCGGGCCGCCGTCGTCGCCGCCGTCGGCGCGATCGTGTTGATGATCGCCGGGGCCGACGAGCTCACGGACACCGGGTTCGGCCTATTCGTGTGGCTCGCCGTGCTCGGCGTCTCGATCCTCACGCTCGCGCGCGCCTGGGCCGAGGCGCAGAGCTACTAGAAGGCTGGCTCAAATCCCCCGCGCACGCCTGGCGGCGCCGGATGCGCGCCGGCCAGCGCGCACACGTGGGGTTCGAGACAGCCTCTGAGCCCCTAGAGGGCCCGCGCAGCGGGGGACCGAGGCTTTGCAGGCAGGTCGCGCTCCCGGCACATCGTGCGGCCACCCGTGACGGGGCGCGACCTAGCGTCGCGCCATGGACCGCCGCCGAGCACAGGGACAGCGCGGACAGGCCTCAGCCGAGCTCGTCGCCGTCGTGCCGCTGGTCCTGGTCCTGACGCTCGCCGTGGCGCAACTCGCGCTCGCCGGCTACGCCCTGTGGAGTGCCGGCGCCGCCGCCCGGGCGGGCGCGCGGGCCGCCCACGTCGGAGGCGATGCGCGCGCGGCGGCGCGCAGCGCGCTGCCCGCTCCGCTGCGCAAGCCGGCGAGGATCGACATCCACGACCCGATCGAGGTGCGGACCGCCGCGCCGGCCCTGGTGCCCGGGCTGCCGCCGGTGCCGGTTCGGGCGAGCGCCGACCTCGGCCCGGCGCGGTCGGATGCTGGCTGAGGGATCGTCCTCGACACGGCGGAAAGAGATCCGCCGCCGGAGAAGGCCCACGCCCGGGGAGCGGGGCCAGGCCTCAGCCGAGCTCGTCGCCGGGCTACCGATCCTCGTGCTCGCCGGCCTGGTGGCGCTGCAGCTGCTTGCGGCCGGGTACGCGTTGACGCTCGCCGACGGTGCGGTCGAGGCGGGTACGCTGGCGCTCGCGGGCGGCAAGCCGCCGCGGCCAGCGGTGCGCTCCGCGCTCCCCGGGTGGGCCCGCGCCGGCGTCGACGTGGAGGTCGAGGGTGGGCGGGTGAGCGTCGGCGTTCGACCGCCCTCGCCGTTGCCCGTGATCGCCGACGCGCTCGAGGTCCGGTCCAGTGCCTGGGTGCGCCCGCCGGATGGCTCGTCGTGAGCCCTCCGATCGTGATCGCGACCGACCTCCCCGGTGCGACCGGCGGCCTGGCGGCGGCCGCCGCCCTGGCCGTCGCCGCAGCATCGCCGCCGGCGGGACCGCCTCGGGGAGTGCTGCTGATCGAGCTCGACGCGGACCGGCGACGCGGGCCGACGATGCTCGCCTCCGACGCCGCGCGCCGGCTCGAGCACGAGCTCGTCGACGCCGGCGGGTCAGCCGCGGCGCGCGGGCGCCTCTGCTGGCACCCACTGCCCGCGGGAGAGGACCCGGCAGCCGCGGTGAGCGAATCGCTCGCCGCGGTCGAGAGCGCCGACGCGGTCATCCTCCATGCCCCACCGCCCAGCTGGCGGGCGCTGCTCGAGCATCCCGAGCCGTGCGTGACCGGCGGGCTCCTGCGCGCCGACCTTCCCCAGCAGCGCCAGCTCGCGGCGCTCGCGGTTACCGAGCTTCGCGCGACGGGCGCACGCGCCCGGATCGCGTCCGCGGCGCCGGGACCCGTGGCCGCGAAGCGGGCGCTTGCCGGGCTCGATCCGGGCGGGAGGACCGCGACGCGCGCGCAGCGGATGTGGCGGGGTCTCGTCGCGCAGGAGCGAGGGCAGGCGCTGCCGCTCGTGCTCGGGATGTCCGTGGTCCTGGTGCTGTGCGCGCTGGTCCTCGCCGCGCTCGGAGGAGCGGTCACCGGGACCGCTCGGGCGCAGCGCGTCGCCGACCTCGCGGCGATTTCGGCGGCCCGCTCGATGCGAGACGATTTCGAGCGCCTGTTCGCGCCGGCGCGGCTGCCCGACGGCACACGTAACCCGCGCCATCTGGAACGCGGGGACTACCTCGAGCGCGCAAGCGCGGCCGCGCGCCAGGCCGCGCGCAGGAACAGCGCCGATCCCGCCCGGCTTCGAATCGAGTTCCCCGACGCGCAGTCGTTCGCGCCGCTGCGCGTGCGGGTGGGCCTGGCGGCCTCGGTGCGCCCCCGCATCGGCCCCAGTCACGAGGGCGGGCCCTCGCGCCTCGAGGCCACGGCGGAGGCGATCGCATCCGCCCCTGGCGACGCCTCGGAGCCGTGGCGTCAGCCGCTCGCCACGGGCGGCGGCTATTCGGGCCGGCTCGCCTACCGCCAGGGCGAGCCGATGCGCCCCGACGTCGCGCGGGCGTTCGACCGGCTTGCGGCGGCGGCCCGCCGAGCGGAGTTGGGGCTCGTGATCACCTCCGCGTACCGTTCGGACGCCGAGCAGGCGAGGCTGTTCGCCGCCCATCCCGACCCGCGCTGGGTTGCCCCGCCGGGCAAGTCGCTGCATCGGTGCGGGACCGAGCTCGACCTGGGGCCCACGACCGCGTACGGCTGGCTCGC